>CAMDLG010000050.1 GCA_945901565.1 Bifidobacterium breve
CCAAGCCACTTCTTAGACCAAGCCGCAGTTGGCTTACCGCCCTTGAGCACACGCCCGCGCCAACTGACGCGGTAACCAGCAGCACCCTTCACAGCAGACCAAGAAAGAGTCAGAGCGCGATCACCAACAACAACCCGCGCACCAGACGCAGCCGAATTAGCAAACACGGCCGGCGCAGCAAACGAAGACGAGAACACCGAAGCAGCCTCAGCACGGCCAACAAAACACACAGCCAACGCAAAAGCCAACGCGCCAGCCAACACAAACCGAACCCCACCAAAAGCCAAAAACCTAGTCATACCCAACCCTCGATCCCAAACAACGTTGGTCTGTCAAGAGTCAGTGGAGGCGACCGATGTCGCGCGCCAACAGATGACTTGGAACTACCTCTACCGCCAAACTACCAGCCACGGACCACCAGATGCGCCAGTAGGGCACCAGGCTGGGAATACGGCAAGATGGCTTTGAAAGCTATATCCACTCGATTCCAAGAGGCCGGTTGGCGCGCAGGCAGGCCGACCGGTAGGGTTCCGCCGATGCCTGAACAGATCGCAGTTATCGGTAGCGGCGCCATCGCCTGTGGGCTGGCCGCTGTTGCCACCAAAACCGGTGACGTAACGCTACTCGCACGCAGCGAGGAATCGGCCGAGCGCGCACGCGCCTCAATCGACAAGCAGGTCGGCAAGATGGGCGACGAAGCCGGCCCCGGCTCCGTAACTGTCACGACCGACCCAGCCGACACCGCTGGCGCCACCGTCTTCGTTGAAGCAGTTGCTGAGGATGCGGCGATCAAGGGTGAGGTTTTCGCGACGATCGCTTCGGTCTCATCCGACGACGCGCTTTGGGCAACGACGACCTCTTCTCTCTCTGTTGGCGAGCTTGCCCGCGCCAGCGGCTCCCCGGAGCGCTTCGTTGGCCTCCACGTCTTCAACCCGGTGCCGCGGATGGCGCTGATCGAGCTGGCCTTTCCTGACGAGGCGACCGAAGCTACGCGCGAGCGCGCAGCGGCGCTCTGCGAGGCGCTAGGCAAGACGGCCGTTCCGGTCCCCGACCTACCTGGCTTTGTCGTCAACCGTCTGCTCTTCCCTTACCTCTTCTCAGCCGTCGACTTCCTCGACCAGACGGGGATGGACCCAGCCGACGTTGATGAGGCGATGAAGCTTGGAGCCGGCCACCCGATGGGGCCGCTGGCGCTGCTGGACTTCGTTGGCCTAGACGTCTCCGCGGCAATCGGTGACGAGATCGGCGCGCCCGCTCCGGCCCGCGTGCAGGCACTGATCGCTGAGGGTGCACTGGGTCGCAAGAGCGGCCGCGGCTTCTACGAGTACTAAGCGAAACGAACAAGGCGGGCCGTAAACTCGGCTTTGCCTCGCCGGTTGCTTTATACCCATCGCTCTCGTAGGTTCGGCTCAACTACTGAATCGGCGCGTCGCCCCTAGCGACGTGCAGGAAGCGATCCTGATGAATAGATTCTCCGCCCGTTTGGCCATTGCTGCCTTGGTCGTCGCCGCGCTTGCACCGGTACAGTCCGCCGCCGCGAGCAAGCAGTCCCTAATCAAGCAGGAAGTTGCCTGCATGAAGTCTTACGCCGCCGACCCGGCCAATAACTTCACTAACTACGCGCCAGCGATCGGCGCGCCTGAGGTAGTCGACGCGATCCACAGTGGCCTTCAGCCATGCGCGACTTTCGCTGGCGGCGCGAACATCAGCGCCAACAAGTTCCAAGTAGCGCAGTACCTGTCACCGACCGTCTACCCGGGGCAGATTCAATTGATCATCCAAGGCGGCCCAAATGCCGCGTTCCTTATTGGCGGTTCTCCAGGAACGCCGATTCCCTCCTACACCCCCAAACCGTACGTTGCGCGCTTTAATCCGGCCACAGGTGCTCAGATCTGGCGGCGCTATCTGCCGATCGCGCCAGGGCAATGGATCGCTGCCCCCAGCGGCGCCGTAGTGAAGGGTGGCTGGGTCGATGTTGTAGTCGGGCCAAAGATCTACAAACTGAACCCGACGACAGGCGAGATCGTCGCCTCCGTCAAGCAGCCCCTCCTCGACGGCGAGGCGATCGATGCCAACTTCGATGGCTTCGCCATAGCCCCCGACTCCACAGGAACAATCCTGCTGAAGAGTCAGAATCGCTCGACCGGCTGCCCGATTCAAGGCAACCAAGCAATGTCTATGTGCACCGCCGATTATGGCCCGCAGCCGGATACCACGATCGTGGCGATTAATTCGGTGACGCTGGCGAACATCACAAAAATCAAGCTGAGCCAACCGGTCGCAGCGCGACCCACGCTAGTCGCGAACGGCGGCAACACGGATATGTACCTCGCGGGCGCAACCCGTGGAGTCCGAGTGACTTGGAACCCGAGCACCAAGACACTTGATGAAGACACCAGCTGGCAGCCGCCGTACCTCCTGGCTGGACAGACCACCGGCGACGCACCTCCCCTGCTTGGCAAATGGGTGGTCTTCAACAACAATGCCTCGCCTCCGGTTAAATCGCCGGGGGTACCGGTCTGCGCTGTTGCAGTGAAGATGACAGATGCGGCCGATCTTCATCGCATCTGCCCGTGGGGGAAGACGATCCCTGCTGGAAAGAGCAGCAACGCACCGGCAAGCTTCTCGACCGACCCTCAGAAGAACTTAATCTTCATGCAGGACATGCTCATGGGAGGAGTCTTCGCCGTCCATCTCAACCAATCCTCCGGGCAGATGAAGGTCAAGTGGAGCCGCCCTGACTGGCGAACTTCTGACTATTTCACCGCCTCCGGGCCGTCGAAGAATCGTGTGCTTTCATCGCAGTACCTCAGCTCCAACTTCCCGTCGCAAGTGCAGACTGGAACCTGGACCGAAAGCGTCCTCTGGGTCAACGAGTCGACCGGGAAGACGGTCGCCAGGTCCGCGACCAACGGTCCGACCGACCTAGCATGGATGGCGCAGCCCGCCTACGCGGGGCGCTGGTACACGATGACCTTGGCCGGCACGATCAACATCTACGAGCCGCAGAAGTGTTCGACCAAGGTCAGTCGCCCCGTTTCGCCCCTGTCGGCCACAAGGTGTCCACGGATACAACCCGGAGTCACGGGCTAGCTGCAACTGAGCAGTACGAGTACTAAGCCGTAACTCGAAGTAACAACTCGGTCACTGTTTCTTTAGGCGGCGTTCAGACTTGTCGGTCACTCTGCATCGCAGAACGTTCAGCACGAATGTTCCTCCTCCCAGATTGACCGACCGGCCCGCGCCCCCCCGCGGGTCGGTTTTTGTTTGGGCTCAGACCTGCTCTGTGATCGGCCGGATCCTCACCGTGATGATGCGGTTGTCGCGCACCGACTCGACTCGGATCCTGTAGCCCTCGACGGCAAGCGTGTCGCCGCGCTGTGGCATCCGCCCTAGCTCGTGCAGCACGAGGCCGCCGACCGAGTTGTAGGCGTCGCTGTCGGCCGGAAGTTCGATCCCATAATCGGGTAGGTCGGCGATCGGCATGTGGCCGCTGACCGACCATCCGCCGCTGGCCAGCTCGCGTACTGAGCGGCTCGTCGGGTCGGTCTCGTCGTCGATCTCGCCAACGACCTCTTCGACGATGTCTTCGACCGTGACAATCCCTGCGGTGCGGCCGTATTCGTCGATCACGACGGCGATCGATGAGCGCTCTCGCTGGAGGTCGGCGAGAAGGTCGTCGAGCGGCCTCGTCTCAGGCACGATCACGGCGTCCTTGACTAGCGACTCGATCGAAGCATTAGGTCCCAGTTCGAGATAGCGAGCGATCAGTGAGTTGGCGTGGACGGTGCCGCGGACCTGCTCGGTTGAACGGTCCTCCGTGACTACAAGCCGTGTATGGCCGGAGCTGATGCAGCTGCGCAGCGCCGTCTCCACGTCGTCGCTCACGTCAACCAACACGACCGCCGGGATCGGCGTCATCACTTGGCGAGCCTCCTGTTCATGCAGGTGGAAGACGCCCTCCAACATCGTTGCCTCGCCGGGGTCGAGTTTGCCGCCCACCTGGGCCTGAGAGATCAGCAGCTTGAGATCGTCAGGCGTGCCGCCTTCATCGAAGTCGGCCTCTGGGTCAATCCGCATCAGACGAAGTACACCGTTGGCTGCGCCATTGAGCCCGGCGATGAAGGGGCGCATCACAATCTCGAAGATGTCCAGAGGCAACGCGCAGGCCTTGGCGACGCGCTCTGCTTTGACAATCGCAAAGATCTTTGGAACTTGCTCGCCGGCAATCACGTGCAACGCGGTTACGAGGATGTAGGCGACTGCGACGGAGACAGCGACGGCGGCGCCGTGCGCCAGGGGCCCGCCGAGCAGCGGTTCGAGCAACGTTGCGACGGCCGGCTCGCCGAGGAAACCAATCCCGAGCGAGGCGAGCGTGATGCCAAATTGACAGGCCGACAGGTACTGGCTTAAGTCGCCTTGCTGCGCGACGGCGCGGGCAGCGCCGCGGACTCCGTCATTGGCTTCGGCTTCCAACCTTCCTCGGCTGGCACGGACAAGCGCAAATTCGGAGGCAACGAAGAAGCCGTTGACCGCTACCAGCACAAAGATCGCGGCAATTAGCAGCGCGGTCATCGCGTCGGGGCCTGTTGGGAGGTACTTCGCGGAAGGTCGTCAGGCACTAATAATCAGCTCGAACTCTAACGGCCGCGTGGCCGGAAAAGCGAAATTAGGCAAGCTCGTCGATCTGTTTGGCTAATGCGAGGTCTGCGTCGGTAACGCCGCCCTCTGAATGCGTGGAGCAGGTGATCCGAACCTGGTTCCACTGATGAACCAAAATATCTGGGTGATGGTTGGCCACCTCAGCGACGCCAGCGACGCTGTGGACAAACTGAATCGCCGACTCGAAGTTAGGCAGCGAGTAGTCGCGCACGATTGCGCCGTCCTCATGTCGCCACTCGCCGGCAGCGATCGCTGTTTCGATTACGTCATTCTCTAGTAGAGCCATAGCGACAGTGTATTGCCCAGTTGACAGCACAGAAGCTGCGCGTAATCTAGGGCCGATGGCCGGCGGTTCTCCCCAAACCAACACTGAGCGACCGTTGACGGTCTTCGCGAGCCCCGGGCGCTATGTGCAGGGCCCAGGAGCAACCCACGATCTGGCTGCTGAACTAGAGCGACTTGGCCTGCAGGGCCCGGTGCTATTCGTCGCCGGCAGCCACGCCGTCCAGCAGCTCGCTCCGATCTGGAACGAAACACTCCCTGCCCGCGGCCTTCAACCAATTGTCGAGCAATTCGGTGGCCAATGCACAGTCGCCGAGATCACCCGCTTAAGCGAGGTTGGCCGCGCGAACGACGTCGTGGCGGTTGTCTCGGCCGGAGGAGGCAAGGCCAGCGACAGCGGACGCGGCGCAGCCGACGCACTAAACCTGCCGGCGATTCTGACCCCCACACTCGCTTCGACCGACGCTCCATGCAGCGCGCTCTCAGTGATCTACAACGATGACGACAGCGTCGATGAGTACCGCTTCTACGCCCACCACCCGGCGCTGGTCCTCGTTGACAGCGAAGTGATTGCCCGCTCACCAAAGCGCCAGCTCGTCTCCGGCATCGGCGACGCGATCGCCACCTGGTACGAGGCTCGCACCGTGAGCGAGTCGGGCGCGCCCAACCAGCTTGGTGGCCTACCGACAGCGACCGGCACCGGGCTCGCCAAGCTGTGCGCCGAAATTCTGCTGGCCGACGGGCCGGCCGCCTGCGCCGCAATGGACGGGCAAGAGGTGACGCCAGCCTTGGAACGGCTGATTGAAGCGAACACGCTGCTGTCGGGCCTCGGCTTTGAGAGCGGCGGCCTCGCGGTCGCGCACTCGGTTTACAACGGGATGAGCGCCGTCGCCTCAGCCAACGCCTACCTCCACGGCGAGAAGGTCGCCTTCGGCCTGATAACTCAGCTCGTTCTCGAGGGCCAGCCCCAGAGCGAGATCGACATGATCATTGAGTTCCAGCGAACAGTTGGCCTGCCGATCACGCTGGCCGAGGTTGGGATTGATTCGAACGACGAGGATGCAGTTCGTCTGATCGCCGAGACGACCGTCGCTCCGGGTGAAACATGCCACCACGAACCGTTTGAGGTTCGCGCCGAAGCGATCAGAGACGCGATGCTCGCCGCCGACAAGCTCGGTCGCGCAGCGCTCTAGCCGCCGAAGCTCGGCGTCGAAGCGGCAGCCAGCACGAGCGAACCAACCACCGCGACCACACCGATCGCCGCGCAGGCAGCCCAGCCGATCGCTGGCTTGCCGCGATTCTCAGCCATCACGAAGGCGCCGCCCGCCAAAGCCCCGGCCGCGAGGCCGCCGAGATGGCCGCCGATCGACACGTTTGAAAGCACGAAACTGAAGACGATGTTGAAAGCGAGCAGCATCCCGATCCCGCTCTGGAGCGGGTTGCCGCCGCGCGCGTAGATGATCGCCGAGGCGGCTCCCATCAGGCCGAAGATTGCGCCTGAAGCGCCGACCGTCAATGCGTCGGGCGAGAGCAGCAGAGCGCCGAACGAGCCGCCGAGCAACGAGACGACATAGAGCGCGAGGAACCGGCCGCGGCCGAGCTGCGGCTCCATCTGCGAGCCGATGAACCACAGCAAAATCATGTTGAAGGCGAGGTGCATCAGCCCTGCGTGGAGGAATCCGGAGGTGACTAGGCGCCAGTATTGCCCGCCGGCGCCGATCGGCGCGGCTGCCAGCGCGCCATCGTAGAAGAGTTGGCTCTGCCCGTTCCCAAACGGGAAGCCGCCGCTGAGCAGGTAGCCGAGCACGCAGAGACCAATCAGCGTCAGCGTTACAACGGGCGTGTCGGGACTGGTGCTCATCGCCGGCAGCCGCACCGCTTTGCCGCTCTGCGTAGCGCAATCCGGACAGCGCATCCCGACCGGGCTCGGCGTCATGCAGTCGGTGCAGATCGGCTTGCCGCAGCCCGAGCAGGAGACGGCCGTCTCACGCGACGGGTGCCGGTAACAGGTAGTGGCGGTGGAGGTAATCGCTGGCGTCCGTTGGTTCTTTTGGCCTACGAACTGAGGCTAGCTGCCTAGACGCCGCGTTACTTCGTTGCCGATCGTGTCGATCGCTTTACGCGCGAAGACGAACGGCCCAGCGCCAAGGTTCTGCTGGCGGCCGCGGCGGTGCCTTACGCCGAGAACCGCCGCCGCGCCGGCCGCTGCGGTACCTACGGCAAGCGCCGCGGCTGGCTTAACCCAGGTGCGCGGGTCGTGGAAGGCGCCAGCCTCCCACGAGTCGATCTGGTCGGCAGCGAGCACCGAGATCCTGTGCAAGCGCTCCTCAAGGTCATCGGCCAGATGCTCAGGCGGGTCGACGGGATGCAGCGCCTGCGCGAGCAGTGCTTCAACGTCGATCGGGTTTGGCTGGCTACTCATCCCCTCATGCCTCCTGCGGTTCGCCGACGAGAGTCTCGAGCTGCTTGATCGCGCGGTGCAGCAGCACTTTCGTCGCTCCTTCGCTGCGATCGAGCGCGCGGCCAATCTCCTTGTTGTTCATTCCCAGCGCGAAGCGCATGATCAGCGCTTCGCGGCGATCGTCCGGCAGTTCCTGGACGGAGTCGAGGATCCGCCGCAGCTCGTCGCGCCCTTCGACCAACTGCTCGGTTGTGTGAATCGCCCCCGGCTCGGCAATCGCGTCGATGTTCGTCTGGGGCTTGCGTGAGCGGTCGCGGTACAAATTGGCAGCGAGGTTGTGGGCGATGCGAATCAGCCACGGGCGCAGCGGCCTGCCGTCCGACTCCTCTAGTGCACGCTCGAAGTGACGATAGGCCTGCAGGAAGGTCTGCTCGGTTAAGTCCTCGGCGTCGTGATGGTTTCCAACTCGGTAATACGAGTAGGAGTAGACGTCGCGAAGATGATCGCGATAGCAGTCGCTGAACCGACGGTCTAGCTCCTCCTTCTCCACGCATCAGAGCCTAGCCGCGCGCCTTAAACGACGCGGGCGCCGACCACACGGCGCGGCTGCAGTACAGAATCAGCGAAGCTCGCGGCGTCGCTCGTGCCAGCGACGACCTCGGCCAGCGCGTTGATTGCCGGGGCCCTGACGTGCGCCTCTTTCAGCGCCTCGACCAGCAGCGGCAGCGAATCAAGCGCCTCGGCTACTTGGCCGATCTCCGGCCGGATCTCCTGCGCTGAAACTCCCGCGGCGAGCATCTCACCGGCGCGGCGGTTGCGCCCCCCGGCCGCTACGACTGAGGCAACGAGGTCGCCGACCCCGGCTAGCCCGGTCCAGCTCGCGGGCTTGCTGCCTAGCCCCGAGGCATAGCTCGCTACCTCAGAGAAGACCTTGCCGGCTGCTGCGCCGGCGGCGTTAGGCCCAGCAACGCTGGCGGTTGTGGCGGCGAGAACGGCGGCATTGGTGGCGACACCGGCCAGTTCGACGCCGGTCGTGTCGTCGGTCAGCGTCACATCAAAGTTGGCATCCGCGAAGGCGCGGCGTAGCTGGGCGAGGAAATCTTTGTCGCCTCCGGCGATAACCAGCGAGGCTCCGTGCTCTAGCGCGTCGGCGGCATGGCCGGGGCCGCCGAGGCAGGCGATCGGCCGCTCGCCGATCCGCGCAGCGCAGTAGGCAGTGGGCAGCTCGCCCGATCCAGGCACTAGCCCTTTTGATGTGACGACGACTCCGGTCGCCGCGGCAAGCCTTGGCGCCATTTCGCCGATCACAGCAGGCAGCTCGCGCGTCGGCACGGCAAGCAGCACGGCGTCCACGTTCTGCAAGTCCATCTTCGAGGCCTCGACGATGCTGATCGCAGCGTCCAGCTCAACGCCCGGCAGGTAGCGCTCATTCACGCGCGCGGCTGCGACTTCGCCGGCCTGCTCTTCGCGGCGCGTTCCAAGCTCAACTGAGATGCCAGCGCGCGCCAGTGCAACGGCCAGGCTCGTGCCCCAGCCGCCGGCGCCAACGATGCCGACACGCCGCAGCGGAGCCGTTCCGCCAAGCCATTCCCACTGCATCTCAACGCATGGCCAGACGCGCTCGGCAACCGACTTAGCGAGCTCGTGCGAAGGGTCCTCAACGTGAGGGAAGTTCAATGGTGCCCCGGCGCGGACCGTCACCTTGCGCGGGTAGATCTTCCAGCCGCGGCGCACGTTCTCTGTGCCGATCACCGCGACCGGGACGACCGGCGCGCCGCTCTGCAGCGCTAGCCGCCCAACGCCGCTGCGCGGGTGGCCAAGCGGGCCGGGCCGCACGCGCGTACCTTCGACGAAGATCATCACGCCGTCGCCGCGCGCAAGGATTCGCAGCGCCGTCTCCATCGAGTCGTTATCGCCATGCCCGCGATCGATCGGAAAGGCGCCAAGGCTGTTGAGGAACCATGTTTGGAGACGGTTCTTCTCGAAGAGTTCGCGCTTGGCGACGAAGTAGAGCGGCCTGCGTCCTAGCGCGCTGATTACAAACGGGTCTAGGAACGAGCGGTGGTTGCAGGCGTAGATCGTCGCGCCGCTCTTTGGCACGTGTTCGCGGCCGAGCGTGCTGAGGCGGAAGTAGATCCGAAAGAACGGCAGGAAGAAGGTGCGCACGACGCGGAATACGACGCGGTTTACGCCGTGGCCGCCAGCATTTTCAAGCAGCTTCTCCCGTTCCATACCTGCGTTACCGATCTCGGCGCATTTGGTTACACCCTCCCGCGGTACCTTCAAGGCGATGCAAATTGACTTGAAGCGAACTTTACGCGGCGCGCTGGCTGGAGCGATTGCCACCGGCATTTGGGCGATTCAGCAGCCAATCGACATGCGGATCTTCGGCGTCCGCTACGACGACACAGAGCTGCTCGGCAAGGCTGTAACTCGCGGGCCGGCTTGGAGGCCGATCGGTGCAGCGATGCACCTTCTAAACGGTGCCCTCTTCGGCGCTGTTTACGCCAACGTTGCGCCCCACGTCCCGCTACCGCCCGCTCTTAAGGGGCCGGCCGCCGGAATGGCTGAGCACCTGGCTTCGTGGCCTGCGGTAGGACTAAGCGAGCGTTTTCACCCTGCGCGCGATGAACTACCGAAGCTCAGTGGCAGCGGCGCCGCCTTCGCACAGGCAACGTGGCGCCACCTGCTCTTTGGTTTCGTGCTTGGCGAGACGGAGCGCCGGCTTAACCGCCCGAGCGACGGGTACGATTCGCCGGCAAGTAACTAACGATTGGAGAACTAGTAATGATCCTCGCCGTCAGCGGTCCACTCTGGGGCCTCCTAGTAGTCATCTACTTCCTCCTGCTGGTCGTGCTCGGCGTAACAAGCCTGCGCAAGGGCCACTGGATTATGTTCATCATCGGCATCTTCATCCCGCTGTTCTGGATCATCGGCGCAGTGATGCCGCCGGTCGAACGCGACTGACGCGTAGACTGGCGACCCGCGCCGGAGTAGCTCAGCTGGTCAGAGCACCTGTCTTGTAAACAGGGGGTCAGGGG
>CAMDLG010000051.1 GCA_945901565.1 Bifidobacterium breve
ATTGAGCCTGGCTTGCACAGAACCTGGCCGCGCTGAATCTCCTCGCGGTCGGTACCACGCAGCAGACAGCCAACGTTGTCGCCAGCTTGACCGTCGTCGAGCAACTTGCGGAACATCTCGACGCCGGTGATGACGGTCTTCGTCGTGTCAGTGATGCCCACGATCTCAACCTCATCGCCAGTCTTGACAACTCCCTGCTCGATCCGGCCTGTAGCCACTGTTCCACGACCGGTGATTGAGAAGACATCCTCAACCGGCATTAGGAACGGCTTATCAAGCTCGCGAACAGGCTGCGGGATGTAATCGTCGAGCGCAGCTGCGAGCTCGATGATCTTCTCCTTATAAGCCTCATCACCCTCCAGCGCCTTCAGCGCCGAGCCGGTGATGAACGGAACGTCGTCACCCGGGAAGTCGTACTCATTGAGTAGATCCCGAACTTCGACTTCGACGAGCTCGAGGAGCTCCTCGTCGTCCACCATGTCGGCCTTGTTGAGGAAGACAACGATGTACGGGACGCCCACCTGACGAGCGAGCAGGATGTGCTCACGCGTCTGAGGCATCGGGCCATCGGCTGCCGACACAACGAGGATTGCCCCGTCCATCTGCGCAGCACCGGTGATCATGTTCTTCACATAATCAGCGTGGCCCGGGCAGTCAACGTGGGCGTAATGGCGGTTTTCGGTCTCGTATTCAACGTGTGAGGTTGCGATCGTAATGCCGCGTTCCTTCTCCTCAGGGGCGTTGTCGATCTCCGTGAAGCTCTTGGCTTCACCGCCGGACTTTTCAGCCAACACCGTGGTGATGGCTGCGGTCAACGTGGTCTTGCCATGGTCGATATGACCAATGGTTCCGACGTTCACGTGGGGTTTGTCTCTTTCGAACTTCTCCTTGGACACCGCTGTTCGCTCCTGTCTGTCTGTCGTATAGGCCCTGGTGGCCGATTCCGGCGAACCAGAGAAAACTACCTAAATACCGTCGCTCACGCGTTCACGCAGCGACTACCTCGCCCGTTCTGTTCTCGACGATCTTCTCGGCGATGTTCGGGGGAACCTCTTCGTAACGTTCAAACTGCATCGTATAAGTAGCGCGGCCCTGGGTTGCAGAGCGCAAATCAGTGGCGTATCCGAACATCTCGGAAAGCGGCGCGAAGGCGTCAACTACTTGAGCATTACCGCGCGGCTCCATGCCTTCGACGCGGCCGCGGCGACGGTTGAGGTCGCCGATCACGTCACCCATGAACTCCTCGGGAGTCACGACTTCGATCTTGAAGATTGGCTCCAGCAGGACCGGCTTGGCGCGGCGCGCTGCCTCCTTGAAGGCGATCGAGCCCGCAACTTTGAAGGCAATCTCAGAAGAGTCGGTGTCGTGGTACTTGCCGTCGGTCAACGTAACGCGAATGTCGACCATTGGATAGCCGGCCTTGACGCCATTGTCCATCGCCTCTTCGCAGCCCTTCTCGACTGCGCCGATGAACTCCGACGGGACTGAGCCACCCTTGATGGCGCTGACGAACTCGAATCCAACGCCTGGAGCAGGCTCCATGTCGATGTATACGACGCCGTACTGGCCTGAACCACCGGTCTGACGGATGAACTTGCCCTCGATCTTCTGGGCAGTTCCACGAACCGTCTCGCGGTACGAAACCTGCGGCTTACCGACGTTGGCCTCAACGTTGAACTCGCGGCGCATGCGGTCGACGAGCACCTCAAGGTGCAGCTCGCCCATTCCCGAGATCTCTGTCTGGCCGGTCTCCTCGTTGGTCTGTACTTGGAAGGTTGGGTCCTCTTCGGCGAGGCGGCCTAGAGCAACCGACATCTTCTCTTGGTCGGACTTCGTCTTCGGCTCAACGGCAACCTTGATTACCGGCTCCGGGAAGACGATCGTCTCAAGCTTGACCGGCTTGTCCGGCGCGCAGAGAGTGTCACCGGTGACGATCTGCTTAATGCCAACGCCTGCTGCGATGTCGCCGGCGTAGACCTTCTCGAGCTCTTCGCGGTCGTTGGCGTGCATCATCAGGATTCGGCCGACGCGCTCAGTCTTGCCGGATCCAACGTTAAGTACGCGGCCACCGGCCTCGAGCGTTCCCGAGTAGACGCGGAAGAAGGTCAGCTTGCCGACGAATGGGTCGGCCATGATCTTGAAGGCCAGCGCAGCGAACGGCTCAGAGTCGTCTGCGTTACGAACGACAACCTCGTCGCTCTTCGGATCGACGCCCTCTACCGGCGGAACATCGAGCGGTGAAGGGAGGTAATCGATGACGGCGTCAAGTAGCGGCTGCACACCCTTGTTCTTGAACGATGAGCCGCAAAGGACCGGCGTGAAGTGAATTCCCAGCGTGGCGGCGCGGATTGCGCGCTTCAGCACGTCGACCGGGACGTCTGCCTCTTCGATGATCAGCTCAACCAGCTGATCATCGTGGTTTGAAGCCTCTTCCAGCAGATGCTCGCGGGCTGCCTGGGCTTCGGCGAGCAACTCCTCGGGAATCTCACCGGTTAGCTGATCGGAGCCCATCTCGTCGGCGTAAGTGATCGCCTTCATCTCGACTAGGTCGATGACTCCGGCAAAGTCGCCTTCAGCGCCGATCGGCAACTGGATCGGCACGGGGTTAGCGCCGAGACGGTCGATCATCGTCTGCACGCCTTGACCGAAGTCAGCGCCGGTGCGGTCCATCTTGTTGATGTAGGCGATCCGCGGAACCGTGTACTTGTCGGCTTGGCGCCAGACTGTCTCGGACTGTGGCTCAACGCCGGCGACCGAGTCGAAGAGTGCGATTGCGCCGTCGAGCACGCGAAGTGAACGCTCTACCTCAACCGTGAAGTCAACGTGGCCGGGCGTGTCGATGATGTTGATGCGGTGCTCGTCCCATGTGCAGGTAGTGGCGGCCGAGGTGATCGTGATACCGCGCTCCTGCTCCTGCTCCATCCAGTCCATCGTCGCTGCGCCCTCGTGAACTTCACCGATCTTGTAGGTGCGGCCGGTGTAGAACAGAATCCGCTCAGTCGTCGTCGTCTTACCGGCGTCAATGTGCGCCATAATGCCGATATTGCGGGTGTTTGTGAGTGTGAATGGTCGGGACATGAAAGTTAATTTGATTCAGAGCATAAAAAACGGGCCGACTTGGCCCGCGCGCACGGCAGAAGATAATCCTGGGTGCAGCGCTATGTCGTCAATCGTTCCATCTTTAGGCAATCGAATCGCCGGTGCAGCGCGCTTATGAACTACGCGCTACACCGAACGAAGGCCGATACTAGCAAAGGCAAGCCGCCATCTAACAGAGTTGGGCGCTCTGCTGCGCGCCTGACAACGCTTCTACTGCTGCTTGGCGCGGTGGGGGCAGTAGCGCTGCTGTTGGCGACGATCCTGCCGGTACTGGTGGTTGAAGCCGATGCGACCGTGCCGGAGTCGTTCTCGCAGAACGGGTGGCAGTTGCACGGGCCGCTGCTGCTGATCTTTGCGCTGGCAGCTACTGCTGCGCTGCTACGGGCCCGCCAAGGCCGGCAGCTAGCGATGCTCGCAGTGGCGATCTGCGGTGCTCTGGCGCTGCTTCTGGCGCTGCTGACAGACGTTGGGCAGATCGGTGACTCCGGGCTACTGCCAGGGAGCCTCGCGGAAGGCTTTGTAACCGCCGGACCAGGCGCCTACCTAGAGCTGCTCGGGGCGATCCTGCTGCTTCTAAGCGGGGGTCTACTGAGCATGCTGTCGCTTGACAGCTGAACGGGGCGGCTTGCTCTACCAGCGGTAGTGCGCGAAGGCCTTGTTGGCCTGAGCCATGCGATAGATGTCGTCCTTGCGCTTGTAAGCGCCACCCTGCTGGGTCTGAGCTTCAAGCAGTTCGGCTGCGAGCCGCTGCGCCATCGTCTTCTCGCGGCGGGCACGAGCAAATTCGACCAGCCAGCGGACGGCGAGCGTCCGTGCGCGGCGGGCATGAACCTCAACCGGCACTTGGTATGTGGCGCCGCCGACTCGCCGTGAGCGAACTTCAAGCGAAGGGGTTAGTGAGACGATCGACTCTTCGAGCGCCTCAACGGCGTCCTTGCCGCTCTTCTCGGCGAGAATTGCTAGTGCGTCATAGACGATCGCTTCGGCGGTTGACTTCTTGCCGTCGAGCATCACCTTGTTGACGACCTGTTGAACAAGCCGCGAGCGGTGAATGGGATCCGGTGGAACCGGGCGTAGCTGGGCAGCGTTACGGCGCATTAGATCTCTATGACTTCTTCACGCCGTACATGCTGCGGGATTGCTTACGGTCGCTTACGCCAGAGGCGTCGAGCGTGCCACGGACGACCTTGTAGCGAACGCCAGGCAGGTCCTTGACGCGGCCGCCGCGGACCAGCACGACGGAGTGCTCCTGAAGGTTGTGCCCTTCGCCCGGGATGTAGGCGGTCACTTCAGCGCCGCCGGTGATGCGCACACGGGCGACCTTGCGCAGCGCCGAGTTAGGCTTCTTCGGCGTCGTCGTGTAAACGCGGGTGCAGACGCCACGCCGCTGCGGAGCGGCAACCTTCGTCTTGCGGCCCTTTCCGGACTTAAGACCGGGGGTCGAGAGCTTCTTCGCCTTGGGCGTGCGGCCCTTGCGAATAAGTTGGCTAGTGGTCGGCATGCAGCGCAGGAGGTTAGCAGCGAAGCGCGGTAAATGGCCTCAGACGGCGCGCTTAGGCCGCCGTGGCAACCAATTCAAGGGCCTCTTCGGGGGCAATGTGGCTTAGTCCTTGGTCCTCAGCGACCGGCTCGTAAGTGACCCGCCCAGCAGCAACATTGAGCCCCTTCATGAAGCCGCGATCGGAGCGCAGCGCCCCGTGCACACCGAGATCGGCCAGTTTGATGGCAAATGGCATCGTCGCGTTGGTCAGCGCCCATGTGCTTGTGATTGGGACGGCGCCGGGCATGTTGGCAACGCAGTAATGGGTGACACCATCGACAACGTAGGTCGGATCGCTGTGCGTCGTTGCCTTCGAAGTTTCAAAGCAGCCGCCTTGATCGATCGCTACGTCTACGAGTACCGAGCCAGGCTTCATCAGGCCGAGTTGCTCGCGTGTGATCACGTGCGGTGCCTTGCCGCCCTTCACGAGCACAGCTCCAACTACGAGGTCCATGTCCGGCAGCCGCTGCTCAATCTCAAGCGTCGACGCAAAGCAGGTTGAGACGAGCCCCTTCATCAGCGGCTCGAGCTCCCGCAGGCGGTCGATGTTGCGGTCGTAAATGTAGACCTCAGCGCCCATCCCGACAGCGATATCAGCAGCGTTCTGACCGACTACACCGCCGCCGATCACCATCACCTTGCCGGCTGCCACGCCGGGCACACCACCGAGCAACAGCCCCCGGCCGCCGAGCGGCTTCTCGAGCATGAAGGCGCCAGCCTGCGTTGCGATCTTGCCAGCAATCTCGCTCATTGGAGCGAGCAGCGGTAGCCGTCCGTCCGAATCTTCCACCGTCTCATAGGCGACACAGGTGGCACCAGAAGCGACGAGGCCGGCGGTCAGCTCTGGGTCTGGAGCGAGGTGCAGGTAGGTGAAAAGAACTTGGCCAGGTCGCAGCATTGCGACTTCCGCTGGCTGAGGCTCCTTGACCTTCAGGATCATCTCCGCGTCGGCGAAGACCGCGGCAGCATCTTTGAGCATCTCTGCGCCCTGCTCGACGTACTCGGCGTCACTGATCGCCGAACCCTCGCCAGCGCCCTGCTGAATCACAACGCTGTGGCCGTGAGCGGTCAGCTCACGCACGCCCGATGGCGTGATCGCCACGCGGTATTCGTCGACCTTAATCTCGGATGGAACTCCGACCTTCATCAAAGACCCAGGCGATCGCTGGCGCCTTCGAGGACCGGACGTAGGATCGCACCGATCTCGTCGATCACCTCTGGGCCCGTGATCAGCGGCGGGGCAAACTGAATTACCGGGTCGCCGCGATCGTCGGAGCGGCAGATTAGGCCGTTGCCGTAGAGCTCGCCGGTGAGGTAGCCACGCAGCAGATCCTCCGACTCTTCGTCGTTAAAGGTCTCCTGCGTTTCGCGATTCTTGACCAGTTCGATCGCTTGGAAGTAACCGGCGCCGCGAACGTCGCCGACGATCGGGATATCACGCATCGACTCCAGCATCGCGCGTAGGTACGGCTCATTCTCGCGCACGTTTTCGATTACCTCTTCGTCCTCCATCGCTTGGATATTCGCCAGTGCGATTGCAGAGGCCATCGGATGGCCGCCGAACGTGAAGCCGTGTACGAACGAGGTGTTGCCCTCGAGGAACGGCTCCATCAATCGATCGGAGGCGATCATTGCGCCCATCGACGCGTAGGCAGAGGTGAGACCCTTCGCTGTCGTGATGATGTCCGGCTGGTAGCCGAAGCGCTGCGCGCCGAACCACTCACCAAGGCGACCCCAAGAGCAGATCACCTCGTCGGAGATCATCAGGCAGTTGTACTCGTCGCAGATCTCACGGACGCGCTGGAAGTAACCCTCCGGCGGAACGAAGCAGCCACCGGCGTTCTGGACCGGCTCGAGGATCACTGCGGCGACCGTGTCAGGGCCCTCAAACTCGATCTGCTCAACGATCGCTTCGGCGAGGTTCTCGGCGCCGTAGCCCGGTGGCAAACGATAGAGGTTGGTGTTGGGAACGTGGCAGCCGCCAGGCATCAGCGGCTCATAGGGCTGGCGGGCGTAAGTGAGGCCCGTCGCAGCGAGCGCGCCCATCGTCGTGCCGTGATAGGCGATGTTGCGCGCGATTATCTTTGTCTTGTTCGGATTGCCGGTCAGCTTGTGGTACTGGCGCGAGAGCTTCAGCGCCGACTCGACCGACTCACCGCCGCCGGAGGTGAAAAAGATGCGGTTGAGGTCGCCGGGCGTCAGCGAAGCGACCTTCGCGGCAAGCTCAATCGATTTCGGGTGGGCGTACGACCAGTTGGTGAAGAAGCCGAGCTCCTTCGCTTGGTCGGCGCCGGCCTGCGCAATGTCAGCTCGGCCGTGACCGATGTTGACGCAGTAGAGCGCGCTTAGGCCGTCGATGTAGCGGTTGCCGTGGTCATCCCAGACGTAGCAACCGTCACCGCGAACGATGATCGGAATCTCCTCGCCGCGTTTGTAGGAACCCATTCGGCTGAAGTGCAGCCAGAGGTGCCTGTTGGCGAGCTCTTGGAGTTGTTCTGAGGTCATGCTGCTTGAGGTAGTAGCCATAGCCCACTACGTTACCGCGCAGCAGGGTCTAATCAAGCAACACTGTGCGCTGCACGCGAACTTGGGATCAATGCCGAAGCAACGATCACCAACGCAAATGCAACGGCTTGAACCAGGATCCCAAGCAGATCAGCGGGCATTGGATCGCCGAAAACGAGGATTCCGCCGGCGACGCAGGTGATGCTGCTGGCGGTACCGGTGATGCCGATCACTGCAACGGCCTCGCCCAATTGAAGGCTTCGGGCCGACGCGTAGAAGGCGCCGATCGATGCCAGCAGCGCTACCGCGCCCGGGGCGCTGAGCAGGCCGATCAGGCCGGCGTCAGGGATGATTCCAGTCAGAGCCTTAACACTGACATTGCAGGCCCCAAACATGATTCCGGCGGCCGCAGCGAGAGCGATGCCGTGATGCTCGCTGCGCGCACCTGCGGCCCGCGGACCGACAATCAGCACCACACCGACGGCCAGCAAGACGGCTTCGAAAATTGCCATCTGCGCACCCGAATAGGAGGCGTAGTGGCCAACGGTCGATGGCATTGTCAGAGCCAGTAGCGCCAGCCCGATCGCCGTCAGTGCTAGCCCCCACCACTGACGGGCACCGACCTTGAATCCGAAGATCTTGTCGGCCATCACGGCTACCAGCGCGACACCGCTAGCGACGACCGCCTGCACAAGAGAGAGCGGCGCGATCGTGAGCGCTGCGACATGCATTCCCCAAGCGATCAGACCAACAACCATGCCGATTGCAAACCACTTCGAGCGCCACAGGGCGATCGCTGTGGCAAACGGATGACGCAGGTCGACGCGCGGCGCGGACTGTGCTCCGCGGAACTTGTAGAAGAACGCGAGGTTCATCGTCAGCGCGCTGCCAAGCGCGATTAGCAAGCCGAGCTTCAGCATCAGCTTGGCGTCGGTTCCAGATCGCAGTGCGAGATACTGCGTTCTCCGATGGAAGCCGCAGAGAACAACCCAGAATCAGGCAAGCCGCTGTTGCTCGTCGATGTTGACGGGGTCATATCGCTGTTCGGGTTCAGTCCTGACGCTCAGCCAGAGGGAGAGTGGCTGCACGTCGATGGAATACTTCATCTCTGTTCGGCCCGCGCCGCCCAGTACCTGCCCGGCCTGCAAGATCAGTTTGAGCTTGTTTGGTGCACCGGCTGGGAGGAGAAGGCCAATGAGTACCTGCCGCAATGGCTTGGACTACCGGCCGAGCTTCCCTACCTGCAGTTTGAGCGTAACCCCGGCAAAGGCCGAGCCCACTGGAAACTTCAAGCGATCGACGACTTTGCTGGCCCCCAGCGGCCGCTGGCGTGGATCGACGACGCGCTCGACGAAGCCTGTCGCCATTGGGCCGATCAACGGGTTGGCCCGACACTGCTCGTGCAGACCGAAGCCCACGTCGGCTTAGATGAAACCCACGCCGGCGAACTGCGGGCGTGGGCTGCGGCGTTATAGCGATTAGCTACTCAGCGTCCGGTGGCAGCTCGAGATCACCGATCTCTTCAGCGAAACCATCATCAGCGCCGGCGCCAATCTGCTCCAGCTCATTGATGTCGGCTTCGAGTCCGGCGCCAACCTCGCCGCCAAACTCCTCGCCAAGCCGCAACTCTGCGGCCAGCTCTTCACCATCGAGCATCACGATCTCCTCTGCGCTCGGCAGCGGCTCGGTCGGCTCAATCTCGATACGGCGGTAGAGCTTCAGCCCCGTTGCAGCAGGGATCAACTTGCCGATGATGACGTTCTCCTTGAGACCAGCGAGCTTGTCCTTCTTGCCCTCAAGCGCTGCGTCGGTAAGGACCTTCGTCGTCTCTTGGAATGAAGCCGCCGAGAGGAACGAATCGGTGTTCAGTGAGGCCTTCGTAATCCCGAGGATGACTTCCTCATACTGAGCCGTCTCACCCTTCGCCTTCTTGACCTCAGCGTTGCGATCAATGAACAGGTGACGATCGACCAGCTGACCTGGCAGGTAGCCCGAGTCGCCGCGCTGATCAACGCGAACCTTCTTCATCATCTGACGGACGATCAACTCGATGTGCTTGTCGTTGATGTCAACACCCTGCGAGCGGAACACCTGCTGCACTTCGTCTACGAAGTACTGCTCAGCTTCGGTGCGACCGCGCAGCGCGAGCAGGTCGTGCGGGTACAGCGATCCTTCGTTGAGCTGCGTTCCACGTTCGACCTTGTCACCGTTCTCAACAAGCAGACGGGTACGCTGTGGGAACAGGTAGTCGTGTTCCTCTCCGCCGTCGTCGGTGATCGTGACAACACGGTTCTTCTCGGTGTCCTCAGTCCCGACGGTGCCCGCTTCCTTTGCCATCTCAGCAAGCCCCTTCGGCTTACGCGCTTCGAATAGCTCGACAACGCGCGGCAGACCGTGCGTGATGTCGGCGCCGGCAACACCGCCGGTGTGGAAAGTACGCATCGTCAGCTGCGTACCTGGCTCGCCGATCGACTGCGCGGCGACAATGCCGACAGCATCACCGATCTGAGCGAGCTGACCTGTTGCCAACGCGCGGCCGTAACAGGCTTGGCAGATGCCGATCTCTGAGCGGCACTTCAGCGTTGAGCGAACGGCAACGCCGTCGCCTTCCATCTGGTCAAGGCTTTCAATCAGCTCTGCAAGCTCACCGCGGTCGATCTCAGCGTTCTTCTCTGCGATCACGCGGCCGCGCTTGGTTTCAATCTTCTGGGCGGCGATACGGCCGATCAGGTTGACATTCGGATCGCCCTGCTGATCGATGATCGGCAGTTCGATGAATTCCTTCGTCTTGCAGTCCGCGTCACGGATGATCACGTCCTGAGCAACGTCGACGAGGCGGCGCGTCAGGTAGCCGGAGTCGGCAGTACGCAGCGCCGTGTCAGCGATTCCCTTGCGGGCACCGTAGGTCGAGAAGAAGTACTGGCCTAGCTTCAGCCCCTCGATGTAGTTAACGGTGATCGGTGTTTCGATGATCTCGCCCTTAGGGTTGGCCTTCAGGCCGATCATTCCGGCCAGCTGACGGATCTGCTTGAACGATCCACGCGCACCACTGTCGGCCATCATGAAGATCGGGTTCAGCTCGTCGAAGTTCTTCTCCATGGCGACCGCGACGTCCTCAGTTGCTGCCGTCCACTTATCAACGACGGCCTCGTGCCGTTCCTGCTGCGTAATCAGGCCGATGTCGTACTGGCCCTGGATCTCCGCGACCTCATCCTC
>CAMDLG010000052.1 GCA_945901565.1 Bifidobacterium breve
AGCTCCATCTTTTCGCGGATCGGCGCCGGAATCGGAGTCTTCTCCCACTTCTCTAGATCGACGAAGACGTAGCGAAGTTCGACGGTCGCTAGCGACGTTTGGTCACGCGTTATCAGTGAGGAAACCTCCATGCCGGTATTCCCGAGCCGCTGAACGGTGATCGAGACGTCGATCTCTTCATCGAAGCGCGCCGGGGCGAGGACCTTCAGGTTGGCCTCAGCGACCACAACGTCAACCGCGTTACTTTCCATCACTTCGTCAAACGAGCCGCCAAAGGCCTGTCGATAAAGCTCGGTTATCGCGATGTCGACGTAGGTAAGGAAGTTGGCGTTGAAGGCAACGCGCTGAGGGTCGCACTCGTTAAAGCGGACACGCAGCTTGTGGTGGAAGGGTGCCATCGGGTCTTAGTCTGCCGCAAAGCTCAGCGGATTAGTCGGACCGGCGGTTCACCACTGCCAGCGCTCACTCCGGCGCCGCGCGCTATCGCGACGATCCGCGCGACATAGGCCTGCGTCTCTGCGATCGGCGGCACGCACCAGCAGGCGGCAACGCGGCCCGGACCCGCGTTGTAGGCAGCCAGCGCGAGCGGCACCGACGCGAACTGGCGCAGGAGGTCGTGCATCAAGTGGGCCTGAGCGTTTATCGCGGCCGGCGCATCGAACGGATCGCTAAGGCCGTAGCTGCGCGCCGTCCCCGGCATGAACTGCGCGATCCCCTGCGCACCGGCGCTGGAGACAGAGCGTGGATCGAAGCCCGACTCCTGCTGAAGCTGCGCCGCCAGCAGCGCAGCGCCGACCGACCAACGCGACGCGGCGCGGCGAAGCGGCTCACGGTAGGCGACGGGCACGAAGCTCGGGACTGCTCCGGCGGCGGCGGCCGGCGGCGCGAAGCCAACCGATGCGCTGCCGGGGTTGCTTTGCAGGCCGTAGTGCCAAGGCTCCCATGAGTAGCGCTTTGTGAAAGCGAAAAGCTTTGCGTTTGCTGCCAGCCATCCGTAGGCGCCGGGCGGGCCGAGATCGAGCTCAGTCCCGAGGCGGTGGAGCGACTTGCCGGGCGGCGCGACCCACTTGGGGTCGGGATGAGCCGCGAATAGCTGCGCCTGCTCAGCATTGGAGCGGTAGGCGCTGTTGACGATCAGACTCAGCCCGCTGCGCCGCGCCGCGGCCGCCATGCGGTCAAAAGCGAGCGCTGTGTCAGGGCGCATTGGCTTACCCTGGCGGTACGCGTAGGGACCCAAGTACTCGCCGTCACCGATCGGCACCGTGAAAGCTGCAAGCTGCGCCTGCGCACTCACCGGACCGCTCACGATGCCGCCCCCGGGCACATCGATCGGATCATTGATCGTCACCGTTAGGTGGTCTGGCAATGGGCCGCGCGAGAAACGCAGAGTCGCTCTATTGGCACCGTTACGCGCCGCCGTCCGCCTAGCAACCGAACTCGCCAACTCAAGGTACGCGGCTGCGCTGAGCCGACTACCGGAGCCTGGCGGCGCTAAGAGCCGCGGCAGTGCATCAACAAGCGCCCGAGCCCCTGCAAGCGCGGCCAAGTCGGCGGCCCGTTGGTGGTCGGCCTGAACACCTAAGCCACGGGCCAACATTCCAAGCCCGCCGGCGCCGGCCAACATTGCTGCGGTCGCCCCGATCGTTAGGACTAGTGCCTGACCGCGGTCGTCGCGCAGCCTCATGCGGCCGGGCCAGCGTCGGCGTGGGCCGTGACGCTGAGCAGTGAGCTGAGTCCCGGGACGAGTGTCGGCGGTTTTATCGAGACAGTCAGCACGCGCCCGCGCCGCTTGACCGTCAGCCTTCCGCGTGACCAGCCGGGCACGGCGCGCCTCGCGCTGGCTAGCGGGTCGCGGTCCTGGAGCAGCGCGGAGGCGCCGGCGCCCGCTGCGCTGGCGGCCTGCTCGCGGCAGAGCCCTGCTGCGAGCAGCTGCGCTGCGGCCAACGTGACTGCCAGCAGTATTGGCGCACCAGCAATCAGCTCGACGGTCGCTTGCCCGGAGCTGGAGGCAAAGCTCGGCAGAGCAAAGCCGAAGGAAGCGAACCAAGCCGCCGCGGCCGACGGCCTTTCGATCAACTTGGCTGGACAACCAGCGGTCTCAAGCTGCGCTAAGGCCAGCTCGTCTATCGAGCTCTCCTGCGAAGCGACAAGAGCGACCTGCCTGCTGCTGAAAATCAGCCGATCAACCTGATCGTCACGAACTCGCATGCACGCGAGGACAACCGGCAGCAGGCTCTGAGCGATTAAGCGTTCAGCGTCGTCAACGGCAGACTCGCCGGAGCAGTCGGCGATCACCAGACGCCCATGCGCAGCCGCGACGAAGCCTTGGTCGCGCAGTTGCTGCGCTTCCCGTGAGGCGACGCGAAACGGAGCGATGCGCCAGCGGATCGGACCGAGCGAATCGTCGCTGAGCCTCACCACCAGTACCGCTGCGGCGCCGGTGAGCAGCTCGGCGGCCTCGCTCGCTGCTGCGGTTTCGGCGACTTGCCCTGAGCCAAGGACCGTTAGGTCGAGCCCGCTCATCGCTCACTGGCTCCAATCTGCGCCGTGGCGCTACCAAGCTTGACGCCGCCGACGACAGCCATCACCGTCAGCCGCACCTCCAGTCCGCCACCGGACCTTGCTGCAACATGCAGCCGTGAGCGAGCGCCTCGGGGCAGAGCGCGCCGCGCTGCCTGCAGCGGGCTCGTCCCGATTATCTGGGCTCGCGCAGCCGCACGCGCCGCGACTCCCACCAACCACCACGACTGACCGAGGACGACACACTGCCAGCAGCCGACCGTGAGCGCCGCGATCAGCGGCAGTAGTGCGACGAGTTCAACGCTGCTCTGCCCGCTGCTCTCTCGTAGGTCAAGCACGGAGCGATCGTCGCCTGACTGCCGCCACGCGCCTAGCCGCGGAGTGTTACGAGAGCGCTACCGAGCGGCTATGCAATTAAGCGGTAGCGCTGAACGACGGCAAAGATCGCTGCAGCGCAGGCGCCCAGCAGCGCGAGCGCGAGGAGCAACCCCCCGGGGCCTCCTATCAATCGGCTCCAGCCCGCGAAGATAAGTACCAGCGCACCGACTGCGCCAAGTCCGAGCAACCGGAAGCCAGCAGGCAGGCGCGAGAAGTCAAAGCCGAAGCGCCGGTACGCGAACGAGACGCCGAGCGCAAAGACGAGGATAAAAGCCAAGTTCAGCGCTCTAGCGGCAAGAGCACCCACTTCGCTACCCGCTGGCATGAACGCCAGCGCCGCGGCGGCTAGCAGCACGATGCCAATGTTGACGGCCGTCTTCACTGCGCCAGCTTACGCGAACTGCGCTTCTAGCCGCTTAGGCTTCGAGCGCTGCTGATTCTTCGACTGCATCGACGGCGAAGTCTGCCGGCGGTGCGTCAGGCACAATGTCGGCGCCTTCACGCAGCTCGGCGGCGAAGCGGTAGCCAACTCCAAAGTGTGTGTGGATGTAGCGCCAGTCAGGTGAAGCCTGCTCGAGCTTCTGGCGGAGCTTGCGGACGAAAACATCGACCGAGCGGTCGCCGCGAACCATCGCGTAGCCCCAGACGCGCTGGTAGATGTCCTCGCGCTCTAGGACTCGGCCGCCAGCAGCAGCCAGCAGGTCGATCAGCTCAAACTCTCTGCGCGTGAGGCCAACCGCTGCTTCATTGACGAAGGCTTGGAAGTGGTCGTTGCGAATCACCAGCTCGCCGGCTTCGACCGGGGCACTCGCGCCGCGTGATTCCAACTGACGACGGCGACGAACGACCGATTCGATCCGGGCGATCAACTCTTCCGGATGACACGGCTTAGTCAACCAGTCATCGGCGCCGAGTCGTAGCCCGCGAACTCGCTGGGCAACGCTTGAGCGGCCGGTGCAGACGATTACGCCGAGGCCAGGCATTGCCTCGCAGAGTCGCTCGAGGTATTCCCAAGCCTGCGGCCCGAGGATCGCGAGGTCGATGACGATCGCGCTGAGGCGCATCGCGACGATCTCATCGACCGGCGCCGGACCGGCCATCGTGCGGTGTTCCCAGCCGAGGCGATCGAGGCGTTTGTCGAGTACCTGCAAGAAGCCAGAATCGTTGTCGAGCACCGCGATGCGCAGTGCGACAGATGCTGCTCCGTTAGAACCTGTCTCAGGAAGCGAGGCGTTTAGCTCAGTCATCTCTTGCGAAGGGTACGGACTAATCAGGGCAGAAGCGAGCGAAAAGAGCCCTAGTTACCAAATCTTCACAGCTATTCAGCAGGAAATTCCTTGAAAAGCCCTGTTTCAACGAAAATAACCTGCTCACCGATGCCGACTGCGTTGTCGCCGATCCGCTCGATTGCGCGGGCCATCAAGGTCAGCGTCATCGCCCATTCGCGGCGATCGACCTCGTCGCCAACTGCGACGGCCAACTGGAACACCTCTTTATTGAGGCGGTTGACCTCGCGGTCCTGACGGAAGAGGTCATTCGCTAGATCAACATCGCGGCTCTTGAAAGCGACGCGGGCCTCGACGACCTCTGAGCGCGCAGCGGTCCCCATCCTCAGCACTCGATCGAGCAGCTCCGGCACGATCGGCGGCTCGCTACCGACGATCGGAATCAGCTTGGCGATGTTGACGCATTGATCGCCCATCCGTTCGGCGTGCTTAATCAGATGCAGCAGCGCCGCGACGAGCCTCAAGTCGGTCGCGACCGGCGCTTGCAGCGCGAGCAACGAGAGAATCCCTTGGTGGACTTCGAGGTAGCGGCCGTCGATGCGGTCATCGTCGGCGATCACGAATGTGGCGAGCTCTACATCTTGGTTTTCGAGCGCCTCCAACACGCGGTCGATCTGCTCAACAACGATGTCCAGAGCGCCAAGTGCCTGCCCCTCGAGCATGACTAGCTGATCGTGGAACTGCGGGCGTGCGGTCGTCCGTTCCATGGTTTAGCCGAACTTACCGGAGACGTACTCTTCGGTGCGCGTGTCGTGCGGGTTCGTGAAGATGCGGTCGGTCGGACCGTATTCAACGAGTCGACCAATTCGAGCGTCATCGGCCGAGTCCATGTCGACAATGAAGAAGGCCGTGCGATCGGAAACTCGAGCCGCCTGCTGCATGTTGTGGGTGACGATCACGATCGAGACGGTCTCTTTAAGCTCATGCATCAGATCCTCAATGCGCCCGGTCGAGATTGGGTCTAGCGCCGAGCAAGGCTCATCCATCAGCAGCACGTCGGGGTTTGTCGCCAACGCGCGGGCAATACAGAGCCGCTGCTGCTGTCCTCCGGACATTCCAAAGGCGTTGTCCTTGAGGCGATCCTTCACGTCGTCCCAGAGCGAAGCGCGGCGTAGCGCCTCCTCGACGATCTGATCCATCGAGCCGCTCATCCCCAGCACCTTCGGGCCGAACGCAATGTTGTCGTAGATCGACTTTGGGAAAGGGTTCGGCTTCTGGAAGACCATCCCAATCCGCTTGCGGACCTGGACCGAGTCGATGTCGCTGCCGTAGAGGTCGACCCCGTGGTAACGGACCATGCCCTCAACGCGGGCGGCGGGGATCAGATCGTTCATGCGATTGAAGCAGCGGATGATTGTTGACTTGCCGCAGCCTGACGGCCCGATGAATGCCGTGATCTCCTTCTCGGCAACCCGAAGCGACACGTCGAGCACTGCCGGCGACTTGCCATAGCTGACCGAAAGGCCTTCTGTCACAAAGACGGCATTATCGATCGACTCGTCGATCACATCATGATGAGCAACGGTGGGAACCGGCGCGTGATGTTGGTCGGTGGCGTCTTGATCGCTCACGTCGCGAACAATAGCCCCCGCTAGTGGTTCTTCGGTCGACATTCTCTTACCACCTCTGCTGGTATCGATTACGTAGCCGGATCGCGACCGCGTTGAGGACGATCAAGATTACGAGTAGGACGATGATTGCGGCCGCTGCAAGCAGGCGGAACTGATCATTCGGCTGCGAGATCCAAGAGAAGATCTGGAGCGGCAACGCCGTAAACGGTGAGTCGAGCCCGGTCGGGTTGAAGGCAACAAAGGTTGCGGCGCCGACCAGAATCAGAGGCGCTGTCTCGCCGATCGCGCGCGAGATCGAGAGGATCACTCCGGTCGCAATACCGGGAATAGAGGCAGGCAGAATCTGGCGCCAGATCGCCTGCCAGCGAGTCGCGCCAAGCGCCAACGCGCCTTCGCGGATCGATGGCGGCACGGCGCGAATCGCTTCGCGCCCGGTGATGATCACGACCGGCAACACGACTAGCGACAGCGTGAGGCCGCCGGCCAGCACCGTCCTCCCCAGCGATAGCGGCCCACGGACGATGTACGCGAGGCCAAGAATGCCGTAGACAATTGACGGGACGGCGGCGAGGTTCTGAATGTTGACCTCGATGATCCGGTTCCACCAGCGCGTTCCGTCGGCGTACTCCTCAAGGTAGAGCGCACTTGCAACGCCGAGCGGCACGATCACGAAGGTGACGACACCCATCAGCCAAAGCGTCCCGGTGATTGCCGATTGGATACCCGCCTTTGCCGGGAATGCAGACGGGAAGTTGGTCAGGAACGAGATGCTGATCTGCGGGATCCCGTCGATCCCGGTATCGATCAGCAGCACAGCAAGCACGATCAACGCAACACTTGTGAGCGCCGCCAGCAGCAGCACGAATGAACGATCGCGAAGCCGGTGGCTCGAAGGCGCTTCGCCAAGTACGTCGATGGCTTCGGGGGCGGCAGCCGTCGTCATTCGTATACCTGGCGGTAGCGCCGCACGAAGCGGATCGAGATCGTGTTGAGGATCAGCGTAATTAGGAAGAGCGCAAAACCGACGGCGAAGATCGCCTTGTAACCGGTTGAGCCGGTCGGTACGTCGCCCTTGCCTGTAGCGCCGATGAAGGCCGTCATCGTCTCCATCGGGTTACGTGGGTCAAGCGAAGTTGTCGGCAGCTGGCCGGCCGCGATCAGGACGACCATCGTCTCACCAACGGCGCGTGAAGCGCCGAGCACGATTCCCGCCGTGATGCCTGAGAGTGCCGCTGGCACGACGACGCGGACCGTCACCTGACGGCGGCTGGCACCGAGTCCGTAGGCACCCTCGCGCAGGCTCTGCGGGACGGCCGACATCGCGTCCTCCGCAACCGAGGCGATTGTCGGCACTATCAGGACGCCGACGATGATCCCTCCCGCAAGACCGTTGAAGACTGAAACGTCGAGCCCGAGAATGCTGTTGAGCACGGTCGGGGTGAAGAAGGTCAGCGCGAAATAACCGAAGACCACGGTGGGAACACCGGCCAGCAGCTCCAGCGTTGGCTTGACGGCCTTGCGAACGCGCGGGCTCGCATATTCACTGAGGAAGGCGGCAGTGCCGATCCCGAGCGGGATCGCAACGATCAGCGCAATCCCCGTGATGATCAGCGTCCCTTGAACTAGCGGACGGATTCCGAACTGCGGATCGGAGAAGAGCGGCGTCCACTGCCCTCCTGTCAGGAAACCGCTAACCGATACGGCCTGGTCTGCGAAGAAGGTCAGCGTCTCGCCGGTGAGCGAGACGACAATCCCGATCGTGATCACTACCGACGTAGCGGCGGCGCAGAAGAGCGCAACGGCGATCAGCTTCTCACCGATGCGGCGACGTGGTGGGCCAAATACCGACTCGGCACTCGGCCCACCCACGCCACTTGTTATTGCATCGGTCGCCACGAGGGCGGACCTTATCTACTAGTTGGCTTCGTCCTTAGCGAGGTCGCTCTTGGCGGTTGAGAGCTGCTCGGCGGTCAACGGCACGATCTGCGCCGTCTTCGCTGTCGCTTCAGCATTGTCTACGGCGTAGTCAATGAAGGCCTTTACCTGCGGCTTGTCGGCAAGCGATGCCGTGTTTACGTACATGTAGAGCGCACGTGAGAGCGGCTTGTAAGTGCCGTTCTGGATCGTCTCAACGCTCGGCTTCACGCATCCACTGCCAGCGTCGACGGCAACAAGGTTGAGCTTGTCGGCGTTCGACTCGTAGTACGAGTACCCGAAGTAACCGAGCGCGGTCTTGTCGCCCTCTACTCCTTGGACGAGAACGTTGTCGTCCTCATTTGGCTGGTAGTCGGTACGCGTGTTGCCCTTCTCGCCGTTGATCTCCTCGGTGAAGAAGTCAAAGGTTCCCGAGTCGGTACCTGGGCCGAAGAGCGAAACCTCGCCGGCCGGAGTACCGGAACCAAGCTGGTTGTAATCGGTGACCGTTGAGCCCTTCTTCCAGAGCTGGTTGAGCTGGTCGGTCGTCAGGCACGTGATCTTCAGATCAGGATTAGTAACGATCGCGATGCCGTCATTGGCGACCTGGACCTGAGCGTAAGAGACACCGTTCTTCTTGCAGACCGGGACCTCTTCCTCGGAGTCGATCTCACGCGAGGCGTCGGAAATATCGGTCTCGCCAGCACAGAACTTCTCGAAGCCGCCACCTGTACCGGATTCGCCGACGGTGACCTTGGCGTCTGGGTTCTCGCTCTGAAAGCCTTCAGCGGCTGCCTGAGCGAACGGGTAAACGGTGCTTGATCCGTCGATGGCGACAGGACCTGATGCGGTCCCGGTACCTGAGTCTGAATCGCTACTGCTTCCGCAGGCGATGATTCCGGCGGCGAGTGCGCCGACGGCAAAGATGCTGATCAGTTTCTTGAGCATGTGTGAATCAAACCTCTCTCTGATTGGTTACAGCTTGATTAGCGACGATTCTGCCGAGGATCGCAGCCAACTATGTGAACGCGTTGTGAACGACCTGTCACGGGCGCGCTCGATTACTGCTCTTCCGACTGTCGCTGCTGGGCCCTGATCGCATTGAGCCACTCGACCCGAGCGGCCGTGATCTCGGCCGGTGTTATTGGCACCACATAATGATTCTTTGCAAAGGTTTTGGCATTGGCGAGCGCAACCTGAAGGAACTCATCGACAGGCGATGATGCGGTTAGTGGCTGCAGCTTGAAGTAGTAGTAGAAGGGCCTCGAGAGCGGCGAATAGCTGCCGTCCTGGATCGTTGAGTTCGATGGCAAGACGCAGCCATCACCGCTGTCAACACCAACAACTTGAAGGCTTCCGAGGCTTTTCTTCAGCCATGCGTAGTCGAAGTACCCGAGGCCGGCTGGATCGCTAGCGACCGCCCGCGCGAACTGCGGTCCCTTCGGGAAGACAAAGGACTGATAGTCGCTGCGCGAATTAGTCGCGCGGCCGTTAATCGCTGCGTTGAAGAGGCCCTAGACGGCTGCACCGGTGGTAGGCCCGTAGAGCGACACGTCGGTCGCCGGAAGGTCCGGTCCCAACTGGCGGTAGCTCTCAACTTTCGAGCCGCGGCGCCAAAGCGCATGCAACTGCTCGGTCGTCAAGCAATCGACCCCCAACCCCTTGTTAGCGACGACCACCGCCGCTTGGCGGGCGATCAAGATCCGATGCAGGGTGATCCCCCGCCTTGAGCAAGCAGCCTTCTCTCGATCAGTGGCCGGCCGCGCGACGCCCGCGATGGAGATCTCACCTGCGCAGAGGCGACGTAGCGCGTTGCCGTCGCCGCTGTGTTCAATCGAGCTATCGGGGTCGTTAGTGAGCTTGTAAAAGGCCTGCTCAACTTTGAGGTTGAACGGGTAGAGCGCCGTCGATCCATCGACAGTGATTTGACCCTGGACGATGCTGTCGGGCCGCACGCCGCAGGCGCTTAGCAGCAGCGCCGCCGCACAAGCCGTTGCTACCCAAAGCCGCCTCAACACCAACGCTCCTCTGTCGCTCATCTCCGGCAGAGACTACGCGTGCGGTACTCCAGAGCGCTTACAGATGCGAAACGGACACTTCGCCGTCTCTGTCAATCAGAGCGCTCTGCGGCGCGAAGCGATACCCAAAGCCAACGTGAGTGTGGATGAAAGACCAGTCCGGCAGCGCCGCCGCGAGCTTGACTCGCAGGCGGCGGATGTAGACGTCGATCGTGCGATCACCTGGCCGCAGTGGCAGCGACCAGACGTGCTCGTAGAGCTCTTCGCGGCGCACGATCCGCCCCTCGTTGAACGCTAGCTCTACCAACAAGCCAAACTCACGTACGGAGAGATGCAGGGCGCTGCGGTTAGCGATCGCTAAGCCTTCGCTTGGTCGCAGTTCGAGCGGCCCAAAGATCAGGTCGGCTTCAGGGGGAATCACCGATGAGCGCTGTGGCAGAGTCATCGGCGCAGTCTGACCCGCGCGCGCAAC
>CAMDLG010000053.1 GCA_945901565.1 Bifidobacterium breve
TTTCTTAAGCTCCGCGCGGCGGCGCCGACCGATCCCGCCTTCCTGCTGGAGTCGGCGGAGCAAGGCCAGAGGATGGGGCGCTATAGCTTCATCGGGCTGCGACCGAGCTCGGTGCTGCGCTGGAAGCTTGCAGACGGCGGCGATCCTTACGCGATAGCTGCGCAGCTCGTCGACGGTCTAGATCAGGCACCACTGCCCGATCTACCGCCTTTTGCTGGCGGGCTGGTTGGTTACTTCGGGTACGACCTCGTCCGCACGGTTGAGCCGCTCGGCGACCCAAACCCGGATCAACTTGGGCTGCCCGATATGGCGCTAATGCAGAGCGATCTATTGGTCGTCTTCGATCACCTGCGCCACACGCTGACAATCCTCGTCAATCTCGCCGTTGTTGAAGGTGAACCGATTGACGCCGCATATTCGGCGGCGGAGAAGACAATCGCTGAAGTGCGAGATCTGCTGGCAGGCCCTCTTCCCGCAACAAAACCTGAAGCACCGGCTCGCAGCGCTCCGCAGTTCGAATCAAACTTCACGCGTGATGAGTTTGAGGCCGCCGTTGCGCGGATCGTCGACTACATCCATGCCGGCGACGCCTTTCAAGTTGTCCCGTCGCAGCGCTGGACTGCTGCGCTGGAGGTCGACCCGTTCTCTATCTATCGCGGCCTGCGCGTAGTCAACCCGAGTCCCTACATGTACTTCCTCGACTTCGGCGACTTCCAGGTGGTTGGAGCGAGCCCTGAGCCGCTGCTGACGGTCAACGGACGCGAGGCATCTACACGGCCGATCGCGGGAACGCGCGCGCGTGGTGTTGACGCTGCCGAGGACCTCGCGCTCGCTGAAGGTCTGCTTGCCGATGAGAAGGAGCGCGCCGAGCACGTGATGCTCGTCGATCTCGGGCGCAACGATCTGGGCCGCGTTTGCGAATACGGGTCGGTAGTCGTCGACAGCATGATGCAGGTCGAGAGCTACTCGCACGTGATGCACATTGTCTCCTCTGTCTCCGGAATATTGCGGCCTGAGGTTGGTGCCCTTGATGCGCTCCGCGCGATCCTTCCTGCCGGCACGCTTTCGGGGGCGCCGAAGGTCCGTGCGATGCAGATCATCGACGAGCTTGAGCCGGTTAAGCGTGGAGGCTACGGCGGGGCTATCGGCTATCTCAGCTACAGCGGCGACCTTGACACCTGCATCCACATTCGCACCGTGGTATGCAGCGCAGGCGAGGTTCACGTCCAAGCAGGAGGAGGCACGGTCGCCGACGCCAGCCCGCAGTATGAGTACGCGGAATCGGTCAATAAGGCGAAGGCCGTGATGAGCGCTATCGAGATGGCGACTAACCAGCCGGGATGGTGGTGAGCGATGGCGACTCTTGTAATCGACAACTACGACTCGTTCACCTACAACCTCGTGCAATATCTCGGAGAGCTCGGCGCCGAACTCGACGTCGTTCGCAATGATGAAGCAACCGTCGACGAGCTCTTGGAGCGCGCACCAGAGCGCCTCGTCGTGTCGCCTGGTCCATGCACGCCAGATGATGCGGGAATCACGCTAGAGGCCGTCAGACGCTTCCCTGAGGCAGGGATCCTGACGCTTGGAGTCTGTCTCGGTCATCAGGCGTTGGTTCAGGCCTTCGGCGGCAGCGTTATCCGCCACGAGCCGGTCCATGGCAAGGCCGCCGAAGTGGATCACGACGGCCAGACGATTTTCAGTGGGCTGGCATCGCCGCTTACGGTCGGTCGCTACCACTCGCTGATTGCTGACGAGAGTGATCTTCCCGAGTGCTTTGAGGTTTCTGCGCGCGGCAATGGGTTGGTGATGGCTGTTCGCCATCGGGAGTTGCCAGCTGAGGGAGTCCAGTTCCACCCCGAGTCGGTGCTGACGCCAGAAGGAATGGCGATCATCGCCAACTTTATTGAAGGCACCGGCCGCTAATGACCGAACCCGACAAGATGCAGCTCGAGCTTGCAATTGCTTCTGTCCTCTCCGGGAACGACTTGACGCGTAGTCAGGCCGCCGCAGCGCTCGCAGTGATCATGGCCGGCGAAGCGAGCGACGAGCAGATCTCAGCGCTGCTGCTCGGGCTAAAAGAAAAGGGGGAGACGGTAGATGAGCTAGCGGGCCTGGCGCAGACGATGCGCTCGCTCGCGACCGGCGTTAAGCCATCGCGTAAGCCGCTGCTCGACACCTGCGGTACAGGCGGTGGACGGCGCACCTTCAATATCTCCACGACGGCCGCACTTGTCGCCGCGGCAGCGGGCTGCGCGGTTGCCAAGCACGGAAATCGAACGGCGACAGGGCTCAGCGGGTCAGCCGACGTGTTGGAGGCGCTGGGTGCGAAGCTCGAGCTATCGCCCTCGGCTGAAGCCGCGCTGATTGACGAGATCGGATTTGGCTTCATGTTCGCGCCGGCGCACCATGCTGCCACGCGATATGTCGTGCCGGTCCGCAAGGCGCTCGCAGTACCGACGATCTTCAATCTGCTTGGACCCTTGACGAACCCCGCCGGCGCAGGAAGGCAGCTAATCGGGGTTCCTGACCGAGCGGCAATCGAGCTCGTGGCCGGAGCTCTCAACGAGCTTGGGACCGACCATGCGTTGGTAGTCTCGAGCGAAGACGGGCTCGACGAGATCAGCACGAGCGGCGCAACGCATGTCGCCGAGATCCAGGGAAGCGAAATGCGGCGTTACCAATTAACAGCAGAGCAGTTTGGGATTGAACCGGCGGCGCCAGGTCAGCTGAGCGGCGGCGGTCCAGACGAGAACGCCCAGATCATCAACTCAGTCTTTGCGGGGGTCGCTGGGCCGCCGCGGGACATCGTTCTCTTGAATGCTGGCGCCGCGATCTATCTCGGCGGCCAAGCCAATTCGATTGAGGAAGGCGTCGAGCTCGCTCGCAGCACTATCGACAGCGGCGCCGCTGCGGCCACCTTGGAGCGCTATCTCACCCGCAGCGTGGAGCTTGCAGCGCAATGAGCGTGCTCAAGCAGATCGTCGCTTCAACTCGAGAGTCCGTCGCGGAGCGCCGAGACGCAGTTCCGCTCTCTACTTTGGAGGGTCAACTGAGCGCGCGCGGCGAGGACCGACCGTTCGCAGAGGCGCTCGCGCGGCCCGGACTTTCCGTGATTGCCGAGTTCAAACGGCGCTCACCTAGCGCGGGAGAGATCCGCGCAGGAGCGACAGTCGCTGATGTTGTCGACGCTTACCAGCGCGGCGGCGCGGCAGCATTATCTGTGCTGACTGAGGAGGCCAACTTTGGTGGTTCACTAGAGGACTTAGTCGCCGCTCGCAGCGCCGCCGAACTGCCAATCCTGCGCAAAGACTTCATCGTCGATCAGTACCAGCTCGTTGAGTCCGCCGTCGCTGGCGCAGACGCGATCCTGCTGATCGCCGCAGCCCTCGAACCCGACCACCTTGCTGCTCTCTACACCGACGCGAATGCTCTCGACCTCGACGTGCTCGTCGAAGTCCACAATGAAGACGAGCTTGAGGGCGTTCTCAGCACGGTTGACCCTGACCTGATCGGCATCAACAACCGCGACCTAAGTGACTTCTCAGTTGACGTTGAGCGCACGCACGATCTGCTGGCTGACATTCCGGCCGGCAAGACGGTGGTGAGCGAATCAGGGCTGTATTCGCGCGAGCAGCTGGATGAACTGGAGCGAGTTGGAGTAGACGCCGTTCTGATCGGTGAGAGGCTGATGCGAAGTGAAGATCCAAGGGTTGCGCTTGAGGAACTAACTGGCGGCCACTAGGCGCGCCGCGACAAGCAATCAACTACATCCCTTAACCATCTCTTTAACGACTCTTCAGAGAACTGAGCTTTGCTGCCTGCTATGAAAAAGAATACTTCGAAGTGGATTGTGCCTGTCGTCGCTGGTCTTCTCGGCGCGGTAATCGCACTCGTCGCCACGGCAGCACTAGGCGGCGCAGTCGGTTCGTCGACGACGACGCTGATCCGCGGCGGCGGTTCCGGAACGCTCCAGCTAGCCAGTGACGGCGGCGCACTCTCGCCGCGCGAGATCTACAAGCAGGATGCAAAGGGCGTCGTCTTCATCACATCAACAGGAGTTCGCGCGCAGACAGGACCATTCGCAGTTCCCGACTCGGGCAGCGGTACGGCTACCGGTTCAGGCTTCGTAATCGACCGCAAGGGGACGATTCTGACGAATGCTCACCTCGTTGATGGCGCAGAGAAGGTCACCGTTCGCTTCTCAAACGAGAGGACGGTTGACGCCAAAATCCTCGGCGCCGACCGGTCATCCGACATTGCGGTTCTCGAAGTTGACCCCGATGGGCTTGACCTAACAACGCTGCCGTTAGCGTCAGCAAACGCCGTTGAAGTCGGCGATCCGGTTGTCGCAATCGGCAATCCGTTTGGTCAGGCCTTCAGCCTCACAACCGGTGTAGTGTCGGCAACGCATCGCTCAATCGACGGGCTCAACGACTTCGCGATCAACGACGTGATCCAGAGCGACGCCGCTATCAACCCCGGTAACTCTGGCGGTCCGCTGATCGACAGTGCCGGCGAAGTGGTCGGTATCGTCACGGCGATGGCAACCGGTGGCAGCGGCGGTGGCAATGTTGGTATCGGATTCGCAGTCCCAATCGATACGGCGCGCAAGCTCCTCCCGGGTCTCCGCAAAGGAACCGTCGACACCGGCTACCTAGGAATTTCATCGCTCTCGATCACTCCCGAGCTGGAGCCGCTCAATCTTCCCGTTGACAAGGGCGTATTGATTGAGACCGTCACGCCTGGTAGCCCGGCGGCCGGTGCAGGCATCAAGGGCGGCTCGGTCCCGGCGAAGCTCAGCGGGCAAGAGATCAAGATCGGCGGCGACATCATCCAGAAGATCGATGGTCGCCCGATGAACACGTCGCTCGCGCTGTCGGTCTATGTTTCGTCAAAGAAGGTCGGCGACGAGATCGAGATTGAACTTCTGCGAGGCGGCAAAGAGCAGAAGACCGTCACAGTGACGCTAGGTCGCAGGCCTCAGCAGAGCATTACCGCGCCAAAATAGCCGTAGAGGATCCTCGTCCTGCCATTATGGGGGAGATGAGCGGCGCAACTGCGATCAAGATCTGTGGCATAACGAAGCTCGGCGACGCTGAGCACGCGGTCGAGGCCGGGGCCTGGGCCGTTGGCTGCGTCATGTGGAATGGCTCGGCGCGGCGCTGCGAGCAGTCTGAGGCACGCGAAATCTGTAAGCGTCTGCAGCGCCAAGCTGAGGTATGCGGCGTCTATGTCAACCCATCGCTAGACGATCTAGTGAATGAGGTCGATGCGCTCGGTTTCACGATGGTGCAGCTCCACGGCGACGAAGGGCCGGCGTTCTGCGAGGCAGTTCGCAGCCGGACTGGAGTGAAGGTAATCAAGGCGATGCGAGTTATCTCTGGAGAGCAGGTCAACGACTTAGAGCGCTTTCATCACGTTGACTACCACTTGCTCGACACGCATCATCCTGAACTTCGCGGCGGCACCGGCGAGAGCTGGGATTGGAAGCTCGCGGCTACACGCCACTCCAACATTCCGCTGATCCTTAGCGGTGGCCTCGACAGTGAGAACGTTCGTGAGGCAATCAGCGCGCTTCATCCATTCGCTGTCGACACCGCCAGCGGCACCGACCGCACGCCCGGCCAGAAAGACCCAGACAAGGTCACCGCCTTCTGTGAAGCGGTTGCGCCGACGTCGCCTCCGCTAGTCAGCGAAGAGCTCTCATCATGACGACCGATCGGCTCCAACACCGTTTTGGCTACTACGGCGGTCAGTATGTGCCGGAGACACTGATGCCGGCCCTCGCCGAGCTCGAAGAGGCTTGGTTGAGCGCGCGCGCCGACCCACACTTTGAAGCCGAGCTGGCGCTACTGCTGCGCGACTACGCTGGTCGGCCGACGCCGCTCTACCACGCCGCTCGTCTCAGCGAAGTGGCGGGGCGCAAGATCTACCTCAAGCGCGAGGATCTACTCCATACCGGTGCGCACAAGCTCAACAATGCGCTCGGCCAAGCGCTGCTCGCTGTGCGGATGGGCAAGAGAAGAATCATCGCTGAGACTGGCGCCGGGCAGCACGGTGTGGCATCGGCGACAGCCTGCGCGCTCCTAGATCTCGAATGCGTTGTCTACATGGGAGCCGAGGACATTCGCCGTCAGCAGCCCAACGTGCAGCGAATGGGTCTCTTGGGCGCGACCGTTGTGCCGGTCGAGGCGGGGGCGCGGACTCTGAAGGAGGCCGTGTCGCAGGCGATTCGCGACTGGGTAACCAACGTCGGCGACAGCCACTACATAATTGGATCGGCCGTTGGGCCTGCTCCCTATCCAGTGATCGTCAGGGACCTGCAGCGGTGCATCGGCGATGAGGCGAGGGAACAGATCTTGGAGCGCGAAGGTCGCTTGCCTGAACGTGTAATCGCCTGTGTGGGCGGCGGGTCGAACGCGATCGGGATGTTCAAAGCGTTCGTTGATGACGCCGGCGTTGAGCTGATTGGCGTCGAGGCAGGCGGAGAAGGATTAGAAGGCGGCAGGCACGGCGCGCCGCTCGCTGCAGGAGGCCGCCCAGGGGTCTTGCATGGTTCGCTCAGCGCGCTGCTGCAGAGCGATGAGGGGCAGATTGCCGAGGCACATTCGGTTTCAGCAGGGCTCGACTATCCCGGCTCCGGGCCGGAGCATGCGTTCCTGCGCGACAGCGGCAGAGCGCAGTACGTCGCCGTCAACGATGACGATGCATTGGCAGCTTTCGTCCGAACCGCTGAGCTGGAAGGGATCATCCCTGCATTAGAGCCTGCTCACGCGATCCATTACGTACTCAACCAGCCGAGTGATTCAACACTGGACCTGATCTGCCTTTCGGGGCGCGGCGACAAAGATCTCGCCGAGGTCCTCGACCTCCTCGGTCGCTCGTGACTGGGCTCGAGCGGATAGCTGAGGCATTCGCCTCGTGCGATAAAAGGGCAGCGTTGATGCCGTACCTAATGGGCGGCTACCCCGACATCGAAGGTTCGTTGGCTATCGCCAACGGCTACGCCGATGCTGGCGCCGATCTGATTGAGCTGGGCGTTCCGTTCTCCGACCCTCTCGCTGATGGACCAATCATCCAAAGTGCCGGCACTGTCGCGCTCGCCGCTGGCTCCACGCTAGACGCTGTCCTCGGCGTTGCTCGCACGATGTCAGAGAGGTTGCCGGTGGTCCTGATGGCATACGCCAACATTGTCTTGGCGCGCGGCGTCGATCCCTTCATAGATGATCTTCTCAGCGCAGGCGTGAGCGGCGTGATCGTCCCCGACCTGCCGATAGAGGAATCGCTCTTGCTGTTTGCCTCCGCGCAGTCCGCTGGCATCGCGCTGATCCCATTAGCCGCGCCGACCAGCACCGACGAGCGCCTCGCCGAAATTGGCAGTCAGGCGCGAGGCTTCCTGTATACGGTTGCGGTCTCCGGCACTACCGGCGAGCGTGGCGAGCAGAGCGATTACGGCGAAGTATTGGCAAGGGTCCGCGAGCACACTGACGTGCCGGTCGCGTTGGGTTTCGGAATCTCAAGACCGGAGCAGGCATCCGCGGCGGCCGACGCCGGTGCGGACGGCGTAATTATCGGTAGCCGCTTGGTCAGGGAAGCGCTAGAGCAGCCGGAGCCTGCTCAAGCCTGCAAAGCGCTCGTAGAGCAATTCGCGGCTGCGCTCCGCTAAGATTCTCGAAGCATGGGATTAGTCATCGCCACGACATTCGCGCTCTCACTCTGGGTGATTTTGACATCGCTTGGAGTTAGCTCATTTGATGGGATCATGTTCGCGCTCGTGATAATCCTTCTGGCCGCTGGCACACAGCTACTTGGGCGCTACGTCGGATCTGTCGGGCCCGGCTCGCGCGACTGAGCATTTGCCCAAGTTAGCGTCCAAAGCGTCGCTGGTCCGTCCGCGTCGCTTGTTCCGCCAACTTGTTTGGTGCGGAGCCCCGCTCGTGGCGCTTGTCGTCGTTGCTGCTGGCTGCAGCGCCGGTCGCTCCGCGCGTCCTAGCGTAGCCGTATTTGGCGACCGGTTGACCGTTGTCTCAAGCGCTCCCCTCAGCGGCACGCTGAAGGCCAGCGGTGAAGCCTTGATCAACGGGGAACGGCTCGCGCTGAGCGATGCGGGCGGCATGGTTGGCCCGTTCATCGTTGGCTTGGAAGCACTTAACTCAGTCCAGGGCAGCGGCGAACTACCATCCGTTCCTCAGGTCGCTTCGAACGCTCGCATCGCAATTCAGGATGGCACTGCAATTGCCTATATCGGCGATTACGACGCCGCTTCAACCGCAATCTCGTTGCCGCTGACGAACCAAGGCGGAATTCTTCAGATCTCCACCGATGAGGGTTACTCAGGGTTTACTAGCGACCGCTACGCTGCGGCCGGCGAGCCGGAACGGTTTTTCCCGAGTGGGCGCTCCAGCTTCGGTCGTCTACTCCCCAATGAGCTTCTAGAGGCCCGCGCTCAGGCACAATTGCAGCGCCAGCAACGTTGCGCGTCCACTTTCATCATCAGCGACAGCTCTACCTTCGGGGCTAGCCAACAACAGGCCCTGGCCGATCAGCTGAAACGGGAGAAGATCGCACTCGCCGGTTCAGCGAGCATCGATGCCACGCCGCAAACAGGCCGCGAGGCGGCGGACAAGGCCTTGGGGTCCGGCGCTGACTGCATCTATTACGGAGGGCCTGGCGACCGGCTCGGCGCGGCACTGCTTGACCGCGTCAACGCGGGCGGCGGCAATCGGAAACTATTCGCGGGGCGCAGGGCCGCTAACGGCGCACTGCTCGGTGCGCTCGGCGCTAGCGCTCAGCGGTCGTTGCTGGTTGTTGGTCCCGAGGCCGCCTCAAAGTCCTTTGAAGCTCGCTATCGAGCGCGATTCGGCAGTAGCGCCGGGGTGGCTGGGCTCTACGGCTATGAAGCGATGGCGGTAATCCTCGACTCAATTCGGCGAGCCGGGGTTAACGGTAATAACCGCGACAGTGTGATCAGCGCCTTTCGCGCGACGAAGGATCGTCGCTCTGTTCTCGGGCCGTACTCAGTTTCCGCGGCGGGGGAATCGTCGCTCAGTCGCTTTACGGTCTGGACGGTTCGCTCCGGGCGCCTCGTTGAATCAGCAGGCTTGACTGCCGCCGCTAACGGATAGCTAGCGCTGCTACGCCAGGGCTGAAGTGAGGGCCTGATCCAGATCGCCTTGCACGAATTCGTATCCGTTCGCCTCGGCGACACTCGGGATGGCGCGCTGTCCTTCGGTCACTATCTCAGCCATCTCGCCGTAGAGCGCTTTTATTGCGAATGCCGGCACGGGGAAGATCGCAGGCCTGCGCAATGCCCGTCCTAGCGCCTTTGAAAACTCCGCGTTGGTAACTGGCTTAGGCGCCGTTCCGTTGACCGGACCGCTCCAGTCGGTGTTATCCAAAGCGGCGAGGTACAACCCGACGATGTCGTCAGAGTGGATCCAAGGCATGTACTGGCCGCCGCCCGCAACCGGTCCGCCGACGCCTGCCCTAAACGGTGGCAGCATCGTCTTTAGCGCTCCGCCAGTGGCGTCGAGTACAACGCCGGTTCGGACTAGCACTACGCGCAGCCCGAGCGATTCTGCCCGGGTTGCTTCGCGCTCCCAGGCAACACAGACGTTGGCGAGGAAATCATTGCCAGCGGGCGTTGCTTCAGTGACTATGTCGTCACCGTGCTTGCCGTAATAGCCGACGGCGGAGGATGAGATTAGAGCCGCTGGCCGCGGTTCACAGCTACCGAGCGCGTCGACTAGGTGACGCGTCCCGATTTCGCGGCTTGCGAGGATCGCAGTCTTAGCTTTCTCGGTCCATCGTTGGGCTACCGGCTCGCCGGCGAGGTGGATTACGGCGTCGCGGCCCTCAATTGCTGTGAGCGGGGGAGGCCCAGCCAAGGGCTCCCAGGCCGCCGCTTCTACCCCTAAAGCGGCCTCAGCGCTCTGCGGGTTACGCGACAAGACGGTTACCTCGTCGCCGCGCGCTTTTAACCGTTCGACAAGTTGCGTGCCGATCAGTCCAGTTGCGCCAGTGATCGTTAGTTTCATAAAAGAGTTACGCAGGTCGTTTTGTCTT
>CAMDLG010000054.1 GCA_945901565.1 Bifidobacterium breve
GATTAGCTCCTCAATCACATTCGTTGACTTGGGGTCCAGCGCTGAGCAAGGCTCATCCATCAGCAGCACTTCTGGCCTGGCCGCTAGCGCGCGGGCGATGCAGAGCCGCTGTTGCTGGCCTCCGGAGAGGCGCAGTGCAGGGTGGTCGAGATTGTCCGCAACTTCGTCGTACAGGCCGGCGCGCTGCAGCGCATCGATCACGTACGGCTCCAGAGCGCTTTTCTTCGGGCGCTTTGAGCCCTGCTCGCGGAGCGCGTAAGCGACGTTGTCGAATACAGACATCGGGAATGGGTTGGGCTGCTGGAAGACCATCGAGACGCGGCGGCGGTGTTCAGTCACTTCGAGCGAGTCGATGTCGGCGCCGTCAAGGGTGATCAGCCCTTCGCGGCGCGCCGAGGCCGTCAGCTCGGTCAAGCGGTTAAGCGTCCGCAGTAGCGTCGTCTTACCGCAGCCGGAAGGACCGATTAGCGCCAGCACCTCGCCCTGGCGGATCGGCAGCGAAACGTTCTTAACGGCTTCGTTGTCGCCGTAGAAGACGCTTAGGCCGTTGATTGACATCCGCTCCGGGCCAGCTATGCCGCGCGTTGGCCGCGCTGCGGCGGCAAGGCTGCGGTCGCCGTTGGCAAGTGCAACGGAATCCTGTGACGGTGGCAGCGCGACGGTCGGCTGACGGTCTAGCGCGATGCGCCGGATCGGCGGTGGCAGCGCGTCTCCATTCTGAGAGACGTGCAAGTCGCTGCGGTCTGTGGTTGATTCATGTGGGTCGATCATCAACGGGCTCCAAGCCTTGAGGTTTCCAGTCCGGATTTCTTTCCACTACGGGCGATCAGATCGACCGCGAAGTTGAGGCCGAGCACGATCAGTAGCAGCACAAATGCAGCCGCATAAGCCTTCTGCGGCGCGTTGCCTTCGCCGGCCGGTGAGTTGTTGTAGACGTAGCTGGTGAGTGTTGCGCCCGTGCCTTGAAGGACGCGTAGGAAGGGGATGCTCCCTTCTGGATCTAGCCTCAACGAGGCGCCGAGCAGCACGACGATAATCGCTGTATCGCCAGCAATTCGACCCATTCCGAGCGCCGCTCCAGTTGAAATGTTGGCCTTAACGGATGGCAGTAGAACGCGGCGGATTGTCGCCGCCTTCGTCTTTCCGAGCGCGTAGGAGGCCTCTCGGACATGAGCCGGGATTGCTTGCAATCCTTCGCGCGTCGCAGCGAACACCATCGGTAGCGCGATTAGCGACATCATTGCGCCGGCGGTCAGGAACGAGCGGCCGAAGACGGCGCCGCCTTCAGCCGTGAATGACATCCAGCCGAAGATCCCTTGCTGGAAGAGGACCAGGCCGAAGAGCGCGAGCACGATGTCGGGGGTGCCGGCGATGATCTCGATCCCTGAATCGATCAGCCGCGCCAACCAAGTTGGCCGTCCAAATTCAACGATCCATGTTGCTGCCGCGATCGCGATCGGGGTGGCGATCAAAATTCCGATCAGCGTGATAAGGATCGTGCCCAGGAGCGGGTCAAGAAAGCCGCCGCTCTTCGACTGGTCCGGGTCAACTGTGGGGTGGCTGAAGATCAGGTCCGGGCGCAGGTATTGCAGTCCCTTGAAGGCCATAAAAGCGAGGATCCCGATCCCGATCGCGCAGAGCGTTAGGCCCGCCGCCCACATCAGCACGTAGCCGATCCGGTCGGTCAGGCGCCAGGTGCGGATCGATTCGTTGACCCGCTTCTTCTTCTTTGGCGCCTTCGGAGTGCCGGGCGTGCGCGGCAGCGGCAGCGGCGGCAGCGGCGTTGCGCTCGATCCCGGGCGGGTTGGCGTCGCCATTAGGAGCGCGTCCCGTACTTCTTCAGTGGCTGCTTGGCAAACCAGCTGCCTAGCGAGAGGAAGAACGCGCCGGCCAGCAGTACCAAAGCCATTGCGTAGAGCGAAGCCTGCATCGCAGGTGCGTTGATCGACTCAGAGTCCTCAACAACGGTCGCTGCGAGAGTGCGCAGCGGCTCGAAGAGGAATGTCAATCCGTCGAGCGGGTTCGGTGAGAAGCCTTTCGACCCGGCGACCATTGAGATCATGATCGCCTCGCCCAGCGCCCTAGCGGTCGCCAGAACTGCGCCGGCGATGATTGCCGGCCTTGCGGCTCGCACGGTGACGGTCCACATCGCACGCCAGCGGTTCACTCCAAGCGCAAGAGCGCCTTCTTTCCAGGGCTTCGGAATCGAATACAGACCGTCAACGGTGATCGCGATCATGATTGGAGTGATCATCACCGTGAGCACGGCAACGGCAACCATTAGGCCGGTGCCCGAGAGTGGGATCACGTACTGCACCGACCCTTTTCGCTCCTGAGAGACGAGGGAGTTACCGACGAACGGTGCCAGTACGAGGATTCCGATTAGGCCGTAGATCACGGAAGGGATCGCGGCGAGAAGGCGGACGATAGGCACAATCACGCGGCGCACGCCGTTTGGTGCGAACTCAACGATGAAGATTGCTGAGAAGAGCGAGAAGAAGAGTCCGACGAAGGCTGCGAGCCCTGTCGTGAGCAGCGTTGCGTAGATCAGCGGCCAGGCTCCGAGCTGGTAATCAGCGCTCCCCGGGTTGGCGCCGGAATTGACCATCTTGTCGAGCTGCTGGTCGACATTCCCCTTGGCCGAGAACCAAGAGAGGCCGTTGTGTGCAAAAGACGGCCAAGCTCGAAGCGCCATGAAGACGATTATGAAGACGATTACGAGCAGTACAAAACAGGCAAGCGCGCCGAGCAGAAGCCCGGCGCGCCTGTCCGTCCATGGCTCTCTGAGCCGATCCAGCACTAGTTGAGAGGTACCCAGTGAATGCCGGTGATCTTCTGTGCCTTGGCGTCATCCTGAGTCCACTTGATGAACTTGGCAATCGAGCCACCGGACTTCGGTGTACCGCGCGTCACCATCCAGAAGTTACGGACGCCGCCGTACTCGCCTGACTTGGCATTGCGCAGGTCGCATGCAACTCCGTTGTACTGCGATGCGTGCGTGCCAGCGATGAAATCCATCGAGACATAACCGATTGCGTTCGGGTTTGACTTAACCGTCTGCTGGATCAGTCCGTTTGAAGACTTTGCCGATGCAACGCCGGCTACCGACGATGAACCCATGAAGATCTTCTGGAATGCATCTTGCGTTCCCGATGCAGCCGTACGGACGATCACGTCGATCGAGCCGCTCTTTGATGAGCCGGCCACGTCGCTCCAATTACGGACTCCGCCGCTGAAAATCGCCTTGATTTGAGCGGATGAGAGGCTCGTGATTGAGTTGCTTTTGTTTGTCACGATGCAGATCGCGTCTTTCGCAACCTTGTTGAAGACGATGCCGCCTGGATCGCTGGACTTAGGGTCGCGCGATGACAGGCCAATCGAAACACGACCGGCAGCGACGTCGGCTACTCCGACATCTGATCCACCCTGGGCGAGCTTAAACTTAACGCTGCCTGGCTTGGCTTTGAGGTATCCACGGGCCAACAGCGCGGCCAGTGGTGCGACCGAGGTCGAGCCACTCATCGTGATTACCGGCGCAGCCGAAGCGGTCGCCGGTACGGCGATCACGCCAACGGCTGCAAGTGCGACGCACAGACGCACGGGACGAAGGTTTGACATGTTGGTGGTTCCTTTCATTTCATCGGATGGCCGCAGCGGTTGCCAAGGCCTTTTCATTGCTTGCCTCGGCAGTGTGCGCTGCTGCCTGCTTAATGATGTGAACTGCTGGTGTGCTGGCGGTGAAGATGCGGTGAACGTCGGGAATTGCCTCTAAATCTCGAGTTCATGCGTCGTCACCGCCTGTTCACACGGGCGCGCTAGAGGTTGCGCACAATTATGCGCAAGGCAATGAGTCAGCAATTCGATGATCTTGGTTCCAACGACGCCGCTTACACGCAGCAGGTAGCACCCTGCCCGCAGTGCGCGCAGTTGATGGCCCGTGATCAGCGTTACTGCCTTGGTTGCGGTGCGCGGCGTGGTGAGCCGCGGCTAGACCCAGTCGCGGCGGCGCGCGCTGCTGCGATACCAGCTGCGGTAGGCGGCGCAGTAGAACAGCCCCAGTCGGCTGCTGAGCCAGCGGTTGCGGCCGGCGCGGTGGCAGCGGGCGCTGTCTGGCAGGGTTTCCCGCTCGGCGACATCAGCTTTGGAAGCGCCCGCATCGTCGCTGGCGCCGTGATGGGTGTTCTAGTCGTCGGAGTCGTGCTCGGCGTCATTGCTGGCCCGAAGGCCTCTAGCACCGATGCCTCTGGCACCGGACAGCAGATCCTCCTTGCGCAGACTCCGGCCGGCGCCGCGGCAGACTCGGCGCTCGGCGCAGACACTCTCGGCAACGACGTCGGCACCAGCGACTCCGGCTCGACCACCGTCGACAGCAGCTTTGTAGACACTCCAGTCGATACTCCGCTGACCACCCCACCGTCAAGTGGCGGTGGGGGTGGCGGCGGCGGTGGCGGCGGTGGCGGCGGCGGCACGGTGACTGAGTCAGCGGCACCTCTCAAGCACGTCTGGGTCGTGACGCTTTCGGGGCCCGCCTACGAAGAGGTCTATGGCGGCGCGGCTTCAAAGCGCGCATCTGCCGCGCGAAGCTCCTATCTCGGCACCGAACTGCGCGACAAGGGGACGCTGCTGACCGATTACAGGTCGATCTCCACGTCAGCGCTGGCAAACTCGATCGCGATGATCAGCGGTCAGCCGCCGAACAGCGAGACGGAGAAGAACTGTCCGCTCTACAGCGACATGAAGCCAGGCAAAATCGACTCCAAGACTGGACTTGTTAGCGGCGCGGGCTGCCGCTATCCGCCGCAAACTAAGACGCTGCCGGATCAGTTGACCGGCGCTGGGCTTGTTTGGAAGGGTTATTTCGAGAGCATCGGCAACGACCCCGACAGCGGCGTCACTAGCTGCCGCCATCCACTGCCCGGGAAGGCCGATCCGTTTACGGCGCCGCGCCCTGGCGACGCATACCTCAGCTGGCGTGACCCCTTCATCTACTTCCGCTCGATCACAGAATCCGCGGATTGCGGTAGCGGCGTCGTAGGGATCGATCGCCTCGCGCCGGACCTCAAGACGCTTGAAGATACGCCCGCGCTGTCCTTCATCGCCCCAGACGCCTGCCACGACGGCAGCGCTGGTCCATGTGAGCCTGGCAAGCAGGGCGGCGTCGCCACCGCTGAAGCTTGGTTGAAACTAGTCGTCGCCTCGATCATCGACTCCGAGGCATATTCAGACGGCGGAATGGTCGTGATCACGAGCGACCACTCTGCCGCCGAGCCGAAGGTCGCCCGTGCCAAGGTAGGGGCGCTAGTCCTCTCTCCGTACGTTGCGGCCGGCGCCACGGTCGACAAGCAGTACGACCATTATTCGCTGCTGAAGACGATCGCGATTGCGTTTGGCGTCGATCCGCTCGGTAAGGCTGCCGCCTCGTCGGTAAAGGCTTTTGACAAGACCGTTTTTGCCAATGCCCCGGTCGCTGGCAGCGACTGAGCGCCGCGCTCGGTCACAGGACCTTCACCTGCGGACAACGCTCCGTTTACACCAGTGCCTGCCACTTACCGCAGACTGCGCGTCAAGTACAAGACAAAGGCCGCGCAATTGGCTCGGTCGACCAATTAACCACGGAGGTTTCCTTGCACATCTTAGGTTTCAACAAGCGCAGGACATTGGCCATCGGAATGGCCCTTGCCCTGCTGGTCGGTGGGCTCTTCGCGCTGCTCAGCTCGGTTGGTGCACAGCCGTCGACTGCCGGAATCAACCCGAACAACAATGTCTGCCGCGGTTATGTAACTGCCAAGAAGGTAGATCCTGCTGAACCAGAGTCTTTCCCCGTCTCCTATCGTTTTAGGTGCGATCAGGCGATCTCCGGTTACTCGATCTTCCTCGATGGTCGCGTTCTTGACTCTGTCGAGACCGAGGCTTTCGCGTACACATCAGCCGGAGCTCCGGCGCCAGGCAGCGACCTCATGTCCTGCGGTGGTGAGCTGGGTGGCTACGGAGTCAACTGTGTCGGCAAGTACTCGGTTGTTCTAGCGCTCATGTCGGGCGAATTCGCGCTCGACAAGTCGCCCTGCGTTGAGCCGCGCATGCAGGCGACGTTGACTGTGACGACGGCCTACATTGATTCGAAGGGTGCCGCGCAGTCAGCGATTGCTGGCCCGTTCGGTCTAGGCAAGCCGCTACGTTGCGCGCCTCCTGCAACTCAGGCGGAACGTGACCTCCAGCTGAAGCTGCGCCGGCCGATCAACGTTCCGCGCGTGCCAGTTGATGACGTTCCCGCAGACTGATTAGGGAACCCTCCTACTAATTAGTGGGACGCTCTGCGCCCCGGGAAGCCCGCTCTAACGCGGTGCTTGCCGGGGCACTTTGCGTTGCGTCTCAGCCGCCTTCGAGATCACGCAGCTGCTGATCGCTAGCAACGTCGTGCGGATCGGGAAGCTCAACCCCCGGCGGCAGCTCCAGTCGCATCTCGCCGACCGCTTCGATCCGCAGCGTCGCTGGCCCGGCTGAACAGTCGAGGACATGGCCGGCCTTGGTGCGGTCGTCGCTGATGAAGTGCAGGTGGTGGCCGGCCATTTCGACCGTCGAGGCGGCATGGGGGAAGCGGAAACCGACCAGCGTGCCGCGTAGATCCTCGTACCGCCATTCGACTTGATTGGCAGTTACGTCAGCAAATGGCGGGTACGGCTTCTCTTGGCGATAGACCGTGCGCAGGTGCAGCGCTGGGAATGTGCCGTCGATCCTCACCGCGTCGCAGCCGCTGTCGGCAGGAGCGTGGCTCTCAAGCAGCGTCAAGAGCTCGGGGTAATCCAGAGGCCGCTCGATCTCAACGACCTCGTCGGTGATGAAGCGGGTCGCGACAGCGAACGGCGTCTGCTCGTCGTCTCCCACGCGGCGTACCGGCCCCTCGGCCGGGGCCTGCCAAGCCTCGCCGTCAACGATGATCAGCTCGCCATCAAGGCCGTTTAGCGTTCCGAGCCCTAGATCGCCGCCCGAGAGGAGCTCTTTGATCGTCACGTCGCCGTCATATTTCCTGTCCATTATCGCCGCGATCGTCGAGCTCTGGATGACCGCGTGATCGGCCGCGCTGGCACCAAGCTCGGAGTGATCCACGAGCCGCGCATTCAGCGCCTGGACTAGAGCGGGGTCGAGCGTTGTCATAAATCCAGATTACCGCGGCCGATCGCATCGTAACTTGGCGCACGCAGACCCGTGAGTGGTTATTCTTCCGGCCTATGCTCAAGCGTCTTATTGTTTTCGCCTCAATAGCCGTTGTTGTCCTTCCGGTCAGCAGCGCGGGGGCGGCGGCGCGTCCTTTCGCGCAGCGCTTCACGGAGAACGTAAACGGCCAGATCACGATGGCTGCAAACACCTCAATGAGGTGCCCCAACACCACCGTCGACACTGCGCTCAACAAGCGCTGCGACGAGGCCCGCGCCGGGACGACGGCCCGCAACAACAACATTTTCGACATGCAGATGGTTGACGTTGATAGTGACGCTTCAACCTTTAACTCTTCGAAGGCCGACCTAACTCTGCCGGCCGGGGCTCAGGTCCTCTTCGCCGGCCTCTACTGGTCATCAAACCCGAAGGCTGGCAACACGATCACGGGCACGAACGGCTACGTCGGCGTTCCGACTGCGGCTCCAAGCGCTGCGTCGAAGGGTCAGGTAAAGCTGACAGTTCCAGGACAGAGCTCGTCGACGACGGTGACCGCTTCCTCGGTTGACGCGGTCGGGTCAGGGACGGTTGAATACGGAGCGTTCGCCGACGTCACGGTCCAAGTCAAGGCCGCTGGCGCCGGTAGTTACACCGTCGCCAACATTCAGGCCGGTACCGGCGGCGATCGCGGAGCTGGTTGGTCGCTCGTCGTCGCTTATGCAGATCCAAGCGAGCCGCTGCGCAATCTCACCGTTTTCGATGGTTTTGAGTCTGTTACCGGCACGGCCGAGGTAGCGATCCCGGTTAGTGGTTTCAAGACTCCAACCACCGGAAGTGTTGATTCAGATGTCGGAGTAATCGCATACGAAGGAGATGCAGGGACGACGGGCGACTATCTGACCCTCAACGACAACTTGCTCACCGATGCCGTTCATCCCTCCAACAACACGGAAAACTCGACGATCGCACGGGCCGGTGCGCTAGTCACCACGAAGACTCCGAACTGGCCCAACCAGCTGGGGTTTGACGCCAGTACCTTTGCGACGAGTGGCTTCCTGCCAAATGGCGCGACCTCGGCGATTCTCCGCGCCAAAACGACAGGCGACGCTTACTTCCCCCAAGCGATCACTCTTGCCACCGAGCTCTTCTCACCGCAGGTTGATCTCGTAAAGAGCGCATCGGTCGTCGGCGGCGGCCCAGCGCTGCCAGGGGCAACGGTGCTTTATACGATCACCGCAACCAATAACGGGGCTGCCAACGCGACCAATGTTGAGTTAGATGATCCTGTCCCGTCGGGGATGACGCTAAGTGCTGGCCCGACGGTCACCGCTGGCACTGGTAACGCAAGCCAGGTTGGCGGGGTCGTTACAGCGCGCCTTGGCAGCGGCGCAACCTCCAGCGCGGGCGGAACGCTCGCCCCGGGCGCCGCGGCGACGGTGACCTTTGAAGCCACCATCGGCGGCGATCGTGCGCTTGGCGAAGTGATCACGAACACGGCAACCCTCCACTTCGTCTCCCCTGACCTTGGCCTGCCGATCTCGACCGTCGCCTCAGCCGATACGACCGTCGCCTATCCCGATCCGGCGGTTACAAAGACCGTCCAAAGCTCGCTCGGCGGCCAGTACACGTTCACCGTCACGGTTAAGAATGAGGGAACGGTCGCGACCTCCGGTGTGGTCGAGGTCGGGGATGTGCGCGGCGGTGACTTCACTGGTTCCTACACGATGTCGGGCAGCGGCTGGACCTGTCCCAGCAGCCTCTCGCCGTGCACGCGCTCCGACGCGCTAGCGCCAGGCGCCTCATATCCGCCGATAACGGTGGTTGCCAACTACACAGCGGGCGGCGACGTCATTAACACCGCGAATATTGCCAGCGGCAGTGGTGGCCAGCCAACGAATGCTGCCAGCCCGGCGCTGCTCAACGATACGGCGACTGCTGCGGCTGGGATAAGCCCGATTGCCAATCTCAGCGTTCAGAAGAGTTCTCTGACGACCAGTGCCAGCGTCGGTGGGCTCGCCGAGTTCGTGCTGCAGGTCCGCAACGCTGGCCCCGATGCTGCGACCGGCACGGTCGTCACCGACACGCTCCCGGCAGGCCTCACTTTCGTCTCCGCAACTCCTTCGCAGGGCAGCTGCGCCGACGCGGCTGGAGGCGGCGGAACAACGGTCATCACCTGCTCGATGGGAACTGTGGCCGTCTCCTCGACAGAGACGGTCTTGGTCGCGGCCCGGCCTCAGTCGGATGCCTCCGACTCAACCCTCACAAACAACGTCTCGGCCGAGTCCAGCCTTACGCCTACGCCGGTAACCGACAGCTCAACGGTCGAGATAAACCCAATCGCCGACCTGTCACTAACGAAGAGCGCTGACGTGACTACCGCTGACTTCGGCGACCCGGTTAGCTACACGCTTACGGCAGTGAACAGCGGGCCTGACGCAGCGACCAACGTGCAGATCGTTGACACCTTGCCACCTGGAATAGATGCATCTACCGCTGTCGCGGATCCGTCATCGGGTGGCAGCTGCCAGCGCACTGCCAGCACAATCTCGTGCCTCTGGGCTGGCTCTACTGCGAACCGCACTACTCGCTTCGTCACGATCACCGCTGAGGTCGCCAGCTCGGT
>CAMDLG010000055.1 GCA_945901565.1 Bifidobacterium breve
TGCGTCGCGGTATTCACTCTGCGTGTAGTTGCCGTTGACGGCGCCGTCGTTGCCGCAGGCGTCTAGCAGCAGTCGCTGATAATCGGCGGACGCTCCGGCCGGCGCCAGTAACGCGGCGCAGAGGGTTGTAGCGAGCGCCAGCTTGAGGATTGAATTGGGCTTAGGAATGTCGGGCATTTTCGCTCAGCGCCGCTGTTCTTTTACGGATACCGGTAAGTGGTGAACGCTAGCAGGCGATCCGCCCGGCGGAGACGCTTGCCAGTGCCTCGCAGGCTCCGTTCGCCCAAGCTGAGTAATCGTAAGCGCCGATTGACTTGTGGCCTGCTGCAGCGAGCCTTTCGCGCAGCTCGACGTCGTCTTTGAGCCGCCTCACTGCCGCCGCCAGCCCCCCCGCGTCGCCGGAGCTAAAGACCAGGCCGCTTTCACCGTCACGGACCAGCCCGCCGGCAACCGCGCCCACCGAGTCGCTGGCTACCACGGCTGTCGCTTGGTGCATCGCTTCATTGACTACCAAGCCCCACGGTTCACGGAACTTGCGCGTCGCTACCGACGGCACAATCCAGAGGTCGGCGGCGGCGTAAAGCTCACGCATCTGGAGCGGGTCGAGCGGCCCGAGCGCTTGAACGTTGGGTACCTCGTCGATCTGATCGGTAGTTGCGCCAGCGATCGCCAAATTGCCGATTCCGCCGCGGCGCCAAGCGTCGAGCGCCACATCGAGCCCCTTCCCGGGTTCTGCTCGCGCCGCCAGACCGACGAGGAACTCGGGGCTACCGAGTGAGCGGCGTAGCTCGTCGCCGGAACTCTCGGTTGACCAAAAGTCCTCGTCGACCGCCTGCGGCGCGACAAAAACGTTTCTTGCTCCGTGCCCTTCCACATAGCTGGCAACGTGCGGGCCGTAGGCAATTACAGCGTCGGCATGCGATTCGATCCAGCGGACCAGCGGCGCCGCTGCGATGTGAGCCGGCGTTGCTATCTGGTGCCAGATGCCGGTCCAGTAGATGAACGGCAGCTTCGCGCGGCGTGCACCAAAGTACGCCGCTGGCAGTGCGACCCGGCCAGCGCTTGAGGCGATCACGGCGCGGTAGCGCCCACTTGCCGCTGCGGCGTAGACCGAGCGCTGGCTGACCCTTCGCAGTGGCACGCCGGGATCTTCGACGCCGGCCGTTCCGTGATGCAGTCGCCCACCGTAAAGCGCAACTTCGATCTGCTCACGCTGATGGAGTGCCTGAAGCGCGCCGGTCCGGTCGGGCGGAACATGGTTCGTGACCACTAAGACTGGCCGCGTCATCGTGAGAGTGCCCGCTCATACGCCGCCACCGTCGCCGCGCCGCAGGCCTCCCAGCTAAACGAGCGCTCGACAGTCAGCCTTGCCTTCACTCCTAAGTCGGAAAGCAGCGAAGTGTCAGAGATCATCTCTCCAATCCGCTCAGCGAGCCGCTCAACGTCAGCCGGTGGAACGATTCGCATTCCCTCGCCGCAGCGTCTGATCTCCGCGGGGCCAGGCTCACCGACCGATCCCAGCGCCGGTAGCCAACCGGCCATCGCTTCAACGTAGGCAACGCCGAATGCTTCGTCGACGCTTGGCATCACAAATAGTGAGCAGCATCGCGAGCGGGCGAGAGCCTGATCGTTGGGAAGTTGACCGGCAAACTCAACTCGCTCAGTGAGTCCTAGCTGCTCGGTTAGCTGCTGCAGCGCACCCCGTTCAGGGCCGTCGCCAATGATCAGGTAGTGAAGATCGGGGTGGCTGTCACGCAGCACCCAGATCGCACGCAGAACGTCGCCATGGCGCTTGCGAGCAACTAGATGCGAAACGGTCACCAGTGTTGGATGCTCCGGTCGCGGCTGCGGCGCCGCCGGCAGATCGGTCCCGAGGTGCAGCAGCTCGGTCGCCGAGGCGCCGAGCCTGTCGCATTGCTCGGCGATGCCGGCGCTGTTTGCGAGTACTAGCTGCGCCTTCTCGAAGGCTCGCACTACAGCGCCGCGCCCGTCACCAGACCTGGCAGCTGTGTAGTAAATGTCGGCGCCATGCTCGGAGATAACTAGCGGCGCTGTCACCCCGGCGCTGATCACCGCGTCGGCGGACGGCACCGCGTTGTGCGCATGGACTAGGTCGAATGGGAATTCGCTGCGAAGTCGCTTCAAGGCTCGCCCTAGCGGCTTAGCGGCCCAGCTCCCCCATGATCCATAAGCGCGTGGCTTCGGTGGTGATGCGTATCGCACGTACTCAACGTTGACTCCGTCCAGCTCAACCCGCCGCGGCTGGCTGGCGAGCGCAACTGCTGCTGGGATGCGGCGCAGGGTCGGTGTTGAGGCAGGAGGAACGACTCGGTGTAATACGAGGACGCGAAGCTCAGCGCCGGCCGCGATTGCCGCCTGCGCTTGGCGATGAGCCCAAATCCCTAAGACCGGATCGCTGCGGCTCGGGTAAAACTCGGCTACGACGACAACCTTCATCGGTAGACGCCGATCGTCCGTACTTCGTCGCGGCGCAGGTAAGGCTTGTCGGCAAGGAATTGCTGCGCCTCTGCGATCGCTTCCGCTCGTGGGTAGTCGGCCGCTACCGGTCGCAGCGTGTGGCCAACAGGAGTTGCGTCAACGATCCCGATCGGCCAGCCGCGCTGCGCTGCGATTGCCGCCCAATGTGAGTCAAGTCCCCAGCCCATCCGTAGCTGGGGGAACGGGATTAGCTGCTGCGCGGCTAGCGGCGTGAAGGCCGTCAGCGGTCCGATCTCAACGAATGTTGTCCGCCGCGAGCGGACACCGCGCTGCCGCCGCGTGATCGGCCAAGCAGCATGTGAGTGGAGCCTGTGGGCTGGCTGAGCGATCTGGAAGTTGAATTCTTCGCAGCTCAGTAGGAATGAGTCGAGGAAGTTTCGTGGCAGGGCAACGTCGTCATCGAGCACGATGATCCAGTCGTAGGAACTCAGATCGAGCTCGGCGACAAGCTTGTTGAGGTTCTCGAACTTTCCATCTGACCCCGCGCTGCGCACCACTAACTCGACGTCGTGACGCGAGCGGAGCAGCTCAGCGCGCTGATCCTCAACCAAAGTTGCGCCGCTCTGGCTGGCGATCGTCATCACTAGGACGCGTCGCCTTGGAGCAGATTTTGCGAGCCGCTGAAGTTGCTGACGGCGGCGCGATTCGAGCAGATCTAGCCCCTTGTCAGCCACCGCCATTAGCTGGCCTCGGCGCCCTGCGACAAGGCCACTACTTAGCGAAAGAAAATCATTCTCGCCGCTGATAACCGGCGTGCCCGGCAACGGACTGCGTGAAATCGTGGCCTCTACGCGGCCGAGGCTGTGGGCCGCTGTAACCGGCCCCATCATGCATAGCCGCCGCGGCCCGTGCGCAATGCAGCCGACCAAAGTCCGAAGCTCGCCGAGGATGCCCGGCGCGACGCCGCGCCGCTCGTCGTAGCGCCTGGCCCAACGGCCGCTGGTGCGAGCGGCTGCGCAGAGCGACCGCAGCCGAGCCTGATCGCCGATCCGTAGGTGGTCAACGCCGGCCGCAGCGACGTAGCGGATTCGCCCGCCGCTCTCGCGCCAGCGGTCCTCCCACTCCTGTTCAGTACCTCTTGCCAAAAATGGGTCAAAGAGCCCAACCGCTTCGAATGCGCTGCGACGGATCAGCACGTTGGCGCTCCACGCGTAGCTGCAGTCACAGTCGCTGTCACCGAAGTCGGTCGTTGTAATCGGCCAGCCTTCACGTCCGCATGCGCGGAAGCGGTGGTCTTCGAGCTTCGCTCGGATTGGGCCGGTCAATACTCCAACCTGCTCCGGTTGTGCGGCCGCAGCGGCCAGCAGCGCCGCCAGCCAGCCGGCGTCAACTTCGACGTCGTCGTCGATGAAGATAAGCAGCGGTGCGCTCGTCGCCACGATGCCGCGATTCCGCGCTGCGTTAACGCCATCGCCAGCGTTCTCGTCGAGATAGCGCGCGCCGTGAGCCTCGGCGATCGTCCGCGTCGTCAGCGACGGGCCGTCGTCAACGACGATAATTTCAACGTTCGCGCTATGCGCTTGGTTGGCGAGCGACGCCAGCGCGCGATCAAGGTAACGCGGACGCCCGCGCGTGGGGATGATGATTGCGGCAACCGGCGACATCAGCGTTTGACGCTAGCGTGGCGAGGCGCCGTGATCCTCCTTTTGCACAACCGATACCGCACGTTAGGTGGTGAAGAGCGGGTCGTTGACGACCTAAAACGGCTCATTCCCGAGTATCTCGATGAGCCGGTTGAGGTGCTCCAGCGCGACAGCGGCCAGATTTCCAGCGGATCGGCGGCGCTGGGGCTCGCGCGCGGCGGGCTCGATCCAAGTGAAGTGGCTGACGCTGTCAGGCGCAGCGGCGCGCGCGTGGTTCACGCCCACAATCTCCAGCCAAGTCTTGGTTGGCGCGCTCTCGCGGCCGCGCGTCAGGCGGGCGCGAGGACAGTCTTGACGCTCCATCAGTATCGCCTCGTCTGCGCGGCCGGTACCTGCCTCGATTCGGCCGGGCAGGACTGCACGCGTTGCCAGGGCCGTGACACACGGCCAGGGGTGCGGCTCAACTGCCGCGGCGGATCACGCGCCGAGGCGGCTCTCTATGCAGCCTCGCTGGCGCGCTGGTCGGCGCGGCTCGTTGCCGAGGCTGACGCACTGACCGTCCCGAGCGACTTTGCTCTTAGACGCCTGCGGGAGCTTCAGGCGCCAATCGGCGGCCGCAACGTTGCCGTTGTTGCCAACCCCGTTTACGAGCCCGTCCAGGTCGCCAATGCCGCGGCCGGCGAGTACGCATTGTGCGCCTCGCGGCTGACGGCCGATAAAGGCGTTGAGCTGGCGATCGAGGCCTGTGCTCGGATCAAACGGCCGCTAGTCGTCGCCGGTGATGGGCCGGAGCTGGCGGCGCTGCAGCAGCTAGCGGCGAGGCTTTCTAGCGAGGTGCGCTTCGTTGGTCGCCAGACGGCGGATCAATTGACCGCACTGCGCGCCACTGCTGCGGTCGCCGTCGTTCCCTCTCGATTCGCTGAGAGCTTCGGCCTATCTGCGGCCGAGGCAATGGCCGCCGCGCTGCCAGTAGTCGGGTTCGATGTCGGCGCGCTAGGCGGTCTGCTTGCCGCCGAGCAGCTGGCCGCTCCCGGCGACGTTGACCGGTTGGCCGAGCTGATCGCAAAGCATTGGGGCGACGCCGCGCTCGGACGGACAAACAGCGAAAAGATCGCCCGGCTAGCTTCGCCGCAGATAGTCGCTGAGCAGCTCGCGTCGCTATACGACGGCTGAGCGCGTACGATCAGCCGATGCGTGCAGTGGTCACCGGCGGCGCCGGATTTATTGGTTCAAACCTCGTTGACGCGCTGCTGGCACGCGGCGATCAGGTAGCCGTAATCGATGATCTGTCGGCCGGCAAGCTCTCCAATCTTGAGCAGGCTTTGGCAACCGGCGCCAGCTTCCACCAGCTCGACATCCGCGACGGCGCCGGCGTTGACGAGCTCTTCGCTCAGCTGCAGCCGCAGGTCGTCTTTCACCTAGCCGCCCAGATGGATGTGCGTCGCTCTCTGGAGGACCCAGCCTTCGATGCATCGGTCAACGTCGTCGGCACGATCAATTTGCTGCAAGCAGCCGCCAAGAATGGCGCTGAGCGCTTCGTCAACACTTCAACGGGAGGCGCGATCTATGGCGAAACGGAGCAGCTTCCAACTCTGGAGAGCACGCCAGCTCTGCCGCTCTCGGCTTATGGTCAGAGCAAGCAGGCCGCCGAGCTTTACTGCGCCTGGGCGGGGAGACTGCATGGTCTCGGGACGGTGACTCTGCGCTACGGAAATGTCTATGGACCTCGTCAGGACCCGTCCGGAGAGGCAGGAGTTGTGGCGATCTTTGCCGGCTGTCTGCTGAGCGGCCAGCGGCCGACGATCTTCGGGGACGGCTCGGCTACTCGTGACTACACCTACGTTGGAGACGTCGTGGCCGCAAACATTCTGGCCGCAGGCGCCAGCGGCAAGAGCGGCCCTTACAACATCGGCACGGGTACAGAGTCGAGCGTGCTTGATCTAGTGGCAGCCCTCAACGCTGCTGCACCGGACAGCGCAGCACTCGATCCGCAGTTCGCGCCGGCGCGCGAGGGGGAGCTCGGTCGCAGCTCCCTGAACGTAGATCTCGCTGCCAAGGAGCTTGGCTTCAAGGCCGAGGCATCGCTCAGCGATGGTGTCCTTAGGACGCTCTCAGCGCTGAGCGGATGACCGCTGCGCGCGTAGCTGCTTGAGGAACTGCGAGATGAAGCGAGGGTTGTAAATCAGATACCGCCGCCAGAGTCGGCGCGGCTCTTGCCACAGGCGGAAAGCCCACTCGAGGCCTGCTTCCTGCAGAATTGTTGGGGCCTGCGGGACGAGCTCGGCATGGAAGTCAAATGCGGCGCCAACGCCAACCAGTACCGGCGGCTTGAGCCGCGAACGCATCTTCGCCATCCACAGTTCTTGACGCGGCTGTCCGGTACCGACCCAAACAATCTCGGCGCCGCTGGAATTGATCTTCTCGATCGACTCTGCTTCTTCGGCGTCGGTCGCGGTTCGGAATGGTGGCGCTTGGCTGCCGACGATCTGAAGCTTCGGGAAGCGAGCTTGCAACTTTGAGCGTAGTAGCGCGAGAGAATCCTCATCACGCCCACCAAAGAGGTAGATCTTCGTTCCGTTTTCGCCGGCGCGCCGGCAGCTCTCGATCATCAGGTCGGGGCCGTAGACGCGACTCGCTCCTTTCCCACCGAGCGCTGTCACCGACCAGACCAGTGGCTGACCGTCCGGCACTACGAAGTCGGCGCCAAGAACGGCGGCCTTCAGCTCTGGGTCATCTTGGACGAGCATCACGAGGTGCACCGGCGCGACGCAGATATATGAACGCGAATCAGCGGCGACCGCAGCATCGATCCAGTCGACGGTCTGTCGGTAGTTGGTCAGCGCGATCGGCAGGCCGAGCACCTCGATCACTTCGGCGGCCAGAGCAGGCGCTGGGTTTGCTGCGCGGTCGTCGCTCACTTGCTCGGGCACGGCGCTCAGTATCGCATCGAGCGGCCCGCAGCGTGGCTTTTCGCTAAGCCTCTAGGCTGGCCGTCAATGGCGCGCGCTTTGATCACCGGGATTGCTGGTCAGGACGGCTCGTATCTCGCTGAGCAGCTGCTCGCGGATGACTACGAGATCGTTGGCTTCGGCCGCGCCGCGAGCATCGCCGACGACCAAAACCTCGCGCCGATCAGCGATCGGATCGAATACTTCGCAGGCGATCTACTTGAGCCTGGCTCGCTGGCAGCGGTGGTAGCGGGCGCTGACGCCGACGAGATCTACCACCTTGCTGCACCTAGCTTTGTGCCGGATTCTTGGAACGACCCAAGCGAAACGATGGCCGCGATCGTCGGCTCGACGGCAGAGCTGCTGGCGGCGGCGATTGACGCCAAGAAGCGGCCCAAGATCTGGCTTTCAGCTTCGGCCGCGGTTTACGGCGACACCGACCAGTCACCGCAGAACGAGAGCTCAGCGATGCGTCCAACCTCGCCCTACGGGGTCGCTAAGTTGGCGGCGCTCGGTCTGGTGCGCACGATGCGCGAGCAGCACCAGCTTTTTGCTTGCGGCGGGATTCTTTACAACCACGAATCACCACGCCGCCCGGAGCAGTTTCTGGCGCGCAAGGTTACGCGCGGGGCAGCAGCTATTGCGCTCGGCCAGCAGGACGAACTCCTTTTGGGAGACCTTGATGCCGTGCGGGACTGGTCAGACGCCCGCGATGTTGTAGCTGGGGCAGTTCTCGCAATGCGCGCCGACGAGCCGGGCGATTACATCTTCGCGAGCGGGCAGGGTCACTCGGTGAGCCAGCTCGTCGAGGTCGCCTTCGCGGCGGCCGGGATAGCCGAGCGGATTGAGCAGTGCGTCGCCGTCGATCCAGAGTTCGTCCGCCCGCCGGAGCCTCAGTCGCTGGTCGGTGACCCATCGCGGGCAGAGCGTGACCTTGGCTGGAGGCGCCAGTTCAGCTTTGAAGCGATGATCAGCACGATGGTCGAGGCCGACCTTGCCGAGCTACGTTCCACTCCGACGGCATAACTGCAGGTAGGCTGCGACGATGGTACCGGCCGATTCATCAGCTGTCGTAGCGGCCTTCGAGCGAGCGCAGGCGCGCCTTCGCGAAGGCATTTCCCCCGGCGACGGCAGCCGCTTTGGCCGCGCCGGCAGGCTGGCGCACAGTGCGATCTTCAGGGTTCTGCGCCCGTACACCGCGGCGCAGCTTGACTTACAGCGCGACGTCCTAACAGAGCTGCGCGCAGCGGTCCTCGCAGGTGATCCCGCTGGCGAGGGGCGATTCCCCGAGCTGGTCGAGATGGAGCGGCGTGACGCTGAGAACATGCACCGGCTGCTCGCAGCCGTGCTGAAGGCCGACTCGAACGTGATCGACGTCGGCGCTCACGGCGGCGCCTTCCTGCGTGAAGCAATCAGCTTTGCTCCCGACGGTCAACACATCGCGCTGGAGCCGCTACCGCACCTGGCTGCGCGCCTGGAAGAGGACTTCCCGCAGGTCGATGTGTACTGCACGGCGGCGTCCGATCGGGTAGGCACGGCGAGCTTCTTTCATGCAGTTGACGTTGAGCCGTGGAGTGGTCTCAAATCGCGGCCGCTGCCTGACGGCAAGGACCCTGTGACGGAAGAGATCGAGGTCACGCTGACGCCGATCGATCAGCTTTTGCCAGAGGGCTACCGCGTAGATCTACTGAAGATCGACGTTGAAGGGGCCGAGGAGCAGGTTCTAAATGGCGCGAAGACGACGATTCAAGAGCAGCGGCCGGTCGTGATCTTCGAGCACGGCATCGGCTCGGCCGATGTCTTCGGGACGACGCCTCAGGACATCCACAATTTCTTCACTGAGTCTGCCGGGATGAGAATCTTCGACCTCGCTGGCGGTGGGCCGTACAGCCTCGACATGTTCGTCGACGCCTTCTTTACCAACGCGCACGTCAACTTCGTCGCGCACGAGTAGTGGTCTTTAGCGGCTGAGCAGCTTCAGGTCGGCGTCGACCATCAGTCGGATCAACTCCTCAAAGCTCGTCTTCGGAGCCCAACCAAGTTCGCGCTCGGCCTTGCTGTAATCACCGATCAGTTGGTCTACCTCGGCTGGGCGCACGAACTGCTGGTCGATCTCGATGTAGCGCTCCCAGCCATCAACTCCGGCTTGGTCGAAGGCGACCTCAACGCAGTCGCGCACTGAGTGGGTTGTGTTCGTGGCAATCACGAAATCATCGGCATGGTCCTGCTGCAGCATCAGCCACATCGCCTCGACGTAGTCCTTCGCGTAGCCCCAGTCGCGCTGCGCATCGAGGTTTCCGAGCGCAAGCTTGTCGGCTAGCCCCAGCTTTATCGCCGCCGCATGCCAGGTGATCTTGCGGGTCACAAACTCAAGGCCACGGCGCGGCGATTCGTGGTTAAAGAGGATCCCGCTCGTCGCAAATAGGTCGTATGACTCGCGGTAGTTGACGGTGATGAAGTGGCCGTA
>CAMDLG010000056.1 GCA_945901565.1 Bifidobacterium breve
GCTTGGGTCAACCACGATCTCGGCTGGTGGGTAGAACGATCCGACGAGATTCTTGAACGCGCCGGCGTTGATCGACGACTTGCCTCCAATGCACGAGTCGACCATGCCAAGCAGCGTCGTCGGCGCATACTTCCACGGCAACCCACGCAGATAGAGCTGCGCGGTCAGCGTCGCGACGTCCTGAATGACTCCGCCGCCGACGGCAACGAGGCTGTCTGAGCGACCGGCCCCGAGTTCGCGAAGTGCGATCAGCAACCGCTCTACTTCGCTAAGCGTCTTGTGCTGTTCGTCGGCAGCGATGGTGAGCACCCGGCGTCCCTCAAGCTCCACCAGCGACTCGAATCTCTGGTCAACGATCAGCAGCGCGTCGGCGTCGTCGATCAGGAGCTGCGTGAACCCGCCAGCGGCGACCGTGACCCCGTACTGCCCGGTGCTGCTGCTGATCGTAAGGCTAGAGGAACCGGACATTGCTGAACCCAAGATCGACCGTCAGTGACTGCCCGGAAATACCGCTGCTCTGGGCCGAACAGAGCCATGCGATTGTCGCCGCAACCTCGTCAAGCGAAACGAGCCTGTCGAATCCCGTGGCGCCCGTCACCGCGGCAAGCTGATCGGCATCGAGCATCGCGCGCGTCATCGGCGTATCCGTAGCGCCCGGCAAGACGGCGTTGACTCGATGGCCGTCGGCGGCGAGATCGGCGGCTGCCGCACGCACTAGACCACCGACGGCGGCTTTGCTGACGGTGTAGGAAAACTTGCCGGGGCGGGCGATCGATTCCCAGATCGAACTTACGATCACGAGGCTTGCGTTCTCGGCCAAGAGACCGCCGCTCACGAGATGTCCGAGAGTCGCGACGATGAAGGTCACGTTGGCATCGATGACTTGGCCAAAACCTGCAACGTCGACGCTCTGAGCCGAGTCGTTCAGGTTTGCGCCTTGAGCCCAGACGACGGCGTCAAGGGGCTGAATCTCATCGAGCGCCATGAGCGTCGAAGGGTCTGCGATCGGGTCTATGCAGAGATCGGCTGAACCGGGCGTTCGCGATGAAGTCAGAACGGTAAACCGATCGTCTGCGAGCTTCGAACATGCGGCAGCACCGATTGCCCCCGCGCCGCCGAAGACCAAGGCATTCATCGCAGTGCCTCCTCGAACGCGGCGATCTGCTGAAGCGTCAGCGCGCGCATGTCACCCTGCTCAAGCAGCGAAGTGAACCAAGCCACCGTCGCGTCAACCCCAGCGTCGAGATCCCACCCCGGTCGCCAGCCAAGCAGCTCGCGCGCTTTGCTTGAGTCGAGGCTGAGGAAGTGAGCTTCGTGCGGGTGGTCGCCGTTGTCGATCTCCCACTCAATCGGTGTGGGCCAGAGCTCGGCAAGCCGCTCGACAAGGAACGACACGGGCTTGGCGTCGTCGATTGCGGGGCCGAAGTTCCATGCTTGGGCCTGCTCGCCCGATTCGATCAGCGCCTGTGCGAGAATCAGATAGCCACTGAGCGGGTTGAGGACGTGCTGCCAAGGCCGGACGGCGTCAGGCCTGCGGATCTGCACCGGTTCGCTGGCCATCACTGCGCGCATGATGTCGGGAATGAGGCGGTCTTCACCCCAGTCGCCGCCGCCGATCACGTTGCCGGCGCGGGCAGAGGCGATGTTTGTGGTGCCGGGCTCTGAGAAGTACGAGCGACGAAAGGCGTCAGTTACCAGTTCCGCTGCGCCTTTGGAGTTCGAATATGGATCGTGGCCACCCATTGGATCTGTCTCGACGAACGGGCGCTGCTGCTCATCGTTGTCGTAGCACTTGTCGGAGGTGACGACGACGACCGCCTGCACTCCACCAACGCGGCGCACGACGTCGAGGACGTTGGCCGTGCCCATTACGTTGGTTTCGTAGGTCTCGAGCGGCTCGCGGAACGATCGGCGAACGAAGGGCTGGGCGGCGAGGTGAAAGACGACCTCGGGCTGAACCCGCTCGACAACTGCGTGAACGGCCTCGGCGTCACGGACATCGGCGATGTTGTGATCAACGATCTGTTCGAGATCGGCCTGAGCAAAGAGAGCCGGCGCTGGCGGAACCTGATTAGAGAGCCCGGCGACATCCGCGCCTAGAGAATTCAACCAGAGACTTAGCCACGAGCCTTTGAAGCCGGTGTGACCGGTGACGAGCACTCGCTTGCCGTGCCAAGCGTTTGTGTCAACGATTGATGGGGTCATACCGGATTACCTCGGAGCCGAGACGATCTGCCCGACGGGGTTTAGCTGACAGTACACTCCCTGCAGTGAGCCCAGAGAATATGCACGATCGCGACCACGTAACCAAGGTCAACGAGGCTTATCACGATGCAATTGCGGGGCATTACGACGACCGCTTTGAAGGGCATTCCGATGACGTGCTCAAATGGGTTCGCAGCCTCTTCGAACGGGAGGTCTTCCCCGCGCTTGACGCGTTCGGCGGAACGCCACGGGTGATCGACTTTGGTTGCGGCTCGGGGTATCTCGAAGACTTTCTCAGAGGCCGCGAACTTGACCTTCTCGGGATCGATGTATCCGAAGGCATGCTGGCTCGCGCGCGGGAGCGATTTCCGATGTGGCAGTTTGAGAAGAGAGACCTCTATAGCTTCCCGTCCGATGAGCGGTTTCACCTCGTTATGGAGAACGCGGTACTTCACCACCTTGTTGACTACGAAGCGCTGGTCGACAAGATGGCGTCAATGACGCTACCCGGGGGCATACTCTACCTAGGGAGCGAGCCGAACCGCCGCGCATACAAGTACCTCAAGCCGCTTGTTAAGCCATACCGCTCAACCGTAAACCGCTACCGCACAGAGACAGCGGTGTCCGAGCTCGGGGACGCTGATTTCGAAGCGCTCTCCGAATACCACCTCTTCTACGGCGAAGGAATCGACGCGCAAGCGATTGCCGACCGTCTCTCTGCGCAAGGCTTCCGCCGAGTCGAGATCCATTATTCGCTGCGAGAGTTGTTCAGCGCGCTTGAAGAGGCCTCGCCCCGTGTGCAGCTCAACGCGTGGACGCCGGATCGGATTCGCGACCACTTCCCACTGAGCCGCAACTTCACGCTGATTGCTCAGCGCTAAGCGAAGCGCTTACTCCCAGCTCTTCCAAGGCGCTTTGCCGCTCTCCCACATCTGCTCAAGGTTGAGGCGGTCGCGCAGCGTGTCCATCGGCTGCCAGAAGCCTTTATGACGGTAGCCAGCCAGCTGGCGCTGCCGCGCGAGCGCGTCGACAGGCTGCTCCTCCCAGGCCGTCTGGTCGTTCTCGATGTAAGCCCCTACCTCGGGGCTGAGCACGAAATAGCCTCCGTTGATCCAAGCACCATCGCCGCGCGGCTTCTCTTGGAATCTATCGACCAGCGGACTTGAATCCTCCATTTGCAGGGCTCCAAAGCGTCCGGCGGGCTGAACGGCCGTGACCGTAGCGAGGACATTGGTGGCGCGGTGAAACTCGACCAGCTCGGTAACGTTGACGTCACTAAGCCCGTCACCGTAGGTGAAGATGAAGTCCTTCTCGTCCGCCACGTAGGGCAGCACACGATTGAGCCGGCCTCCGGTCATCGTCTCCTCACCGGTATCTACGAGGGTCACCCTCCAAGGCTCGGTCGTGGACGCGTGAACCTCCATCGTTCCCTCGCGCATGTCGTAGGTCACATCTGACGAGTGCAACGCATAGTTGGCGAAGTACTCCTTTATCACGTAACCCATGTAGCCAAGGCAGATCACAAAATCATCAACACCGTGCGTCGAAAGCTGCTTCATGATGTGCCAGAGAATTGGCTTTGGGCCGATGTCGACCATTGGCTTCGGCTTGACCGAAGTTTCCTCGCTGAGGCGGGAACCGCGGCCTCCCGCGAGAATCACGGCCTTCACTGTCTGCCTGCTACAACACGAGAGACGAGCATTGCGAGAGATTAGACGAACAAACCCAGCTCAGTTGGGCGGTGGCGACCACGAGGCGGCAGATATAGCGCGGCACTGTGGAAGACAATTCCGATCGGGTTGAAACCTAGCCCCCGGAGCGCCAACAAGCCTGGAGTTGGCCACTACGCCTACGGTGGGCTTGCCGCCGTGAGTTACCCCTCAGCGGCGGCAAAGTTTGAGTGGCGCTCGTGGCCTCAGCTGAACTACCCACCCGGAGCTGACAGCGGAGCCTGCGGCGGTAATGACGGTTGGACTATCGGCGGGCAAGGTCAGGCTTGGCCGCGGCGCAACGCGGCTTGCGAAGCGGCGGAGAAATACGGGGACGGGCTGCGAAGACTCTGCTCCCAAGCCGCCCGGGCTCGGCAGGGCTACGTCTACGAGTGCGCCGCGCGTCGGTCGGATTTCCAGGCAACTACCGCTAGGTAGCGCTCGCGCACCACGAAGCGACATAAGCCGCGGCGCGCTGCCGGTCAGTTTGGCGCTGCGCACGGCCTTCACTTGCCCGCTCTGGATCAGCATTGCATCTGCCGCTGTTCGCTGCGCCGGCGATGCGGACTGCAGCTCTTTGGCGCTGAGAGCGATCGTTCCAAAGTCGCGCTGGGCGACAGCCGCCCCTGCCGCGTCGAGCACAGGATCGATCCTCGGGGCAGGCCGGAATGAAGGCGCGACGTCGGCTTGAACGAGAGCCAAGGCGCCGAGTCTGGCTCGGAGATTGGCAGCTAGGGCGCGCTGCGCAGCGCCGTACTGCCCTAGCACCGCATAGTTGGAAAGCCCTGCCGCGAGCACCAACAGCAGAGCAATGACCGCAGCAGGGTTAGAGAGCTGGCGGCCACGGCACAGCTCGGCCACCAGGAGCACGACGATCACCGCGCCGGGATAGATGTAGCGCGGCGCAGTTGGAGTAACGATGCCGATCCGATTGAGCGCCGTGAGACCCCAGAGCGCCAACAGAGTTGCAACCAGCGCAATCAGCCAGATGCCGGCGCGGCGCGGCGCGGCCAAGCGAACAACCACCGCGGCGACGAGCACCAAGAGCAGCGGCCTCCCGTAGGAGATGCCAAGGCCCGATAGCCCACCAAGCGCACTAGATCCCATCTCCGCTACATACGCCGGGACTTGCGGCAGGTTGGAAAGATTCATCCCGCTGACGCCGTATGCGCTGTACCAGAGGGCGAAGAGCAATAGCGGGACAGCAACCACCCAAGCGCGTCGCCAACGGCGCTGATCGAAACCGATCACGATGACGGCAGCAACGACGAAGGGCGGGCCAAACGCGGACGAGGCGAGCGCGCCAGCCAGGAAGAGCGCGGCGAGAACATCGCCGGCTGTGTCGTCGCGGTCGAGGCAGACCAGCATCCAGACGCCGAAGGCAACCGCCAGCATGTAGCCGAACTGCGCCGCCCACAACAGATTGTCAGGGGACGCGAAACAGACCAGCACGAGGCTCGCAGCGATCAGCGCGCCGAGGTCTCCGACGCGCCTGCGGGAGAAGATGAATACGCCGGAGCCGATGATCAGATGTATCGCCAAGAGCACAGTGATGAAGACCCAATGGTGCGTCAGTCCAGCGACCGCCAGTAGAGCCTTGTAAAGCAGCAGAGGGGCCGCGAAGAGATGCCCGTTGGTCGGGCGAAGAAAGGTGTCAACCGACCAGCCGCGCCGATCGGTGATGAAACCCCACTCGTCGAACCAAGCGAGGCTGCCGCGCGACTGGTGAATCACGGCGACCGAGACGAGGACCATCACAGCGAGCAAGGCCGCGACAACGAGCGGCCTAACTCGCTCGCTCAACTCGGAATCTTTGCTGGTGGGCATCATCGGCTACGCAGCTCCGTTAACTCTGCGCCGCATCGGCGAGCCAGCGTTCGGCATTGAAGCTATGGATGTCACGCAGCATCTCTTCAATCCCGATCGTCAGATCCCATTCCGGGTAATCAGCCTTGAACTGCGAAAGATCACTTATCCACCAGATGTGATCGCCGATCCGCGCCTGATCAGAGAGCGTCTGCTGGAGCGTGGTGCCGGTGATCGCTTCGCAGAGCGTTATCGCTTCAAGCACCGAAACGTTCTCCTCGCGGCCGCCACCCAGGTTGTAAACCGCGCCAGCGCGGGGATTCTGATGGAAGGCGCCGAAGGCCCGCACTACGTCGCGGGCGTCGATGTTGTCACGCACCTGCTTGCCCTTGTGGCCGAGAATCGTGTACGGCTCACCTACGACGGTGCACTTCATCAAGTAGGCGAGAAAACCGTGCAGTTTCGCGCCGGCGTGCTGTGGACCGGTGAGGCAGCCGCCGCGAAAGCAGACCGTTGGCATATCGAAGTAGCGGCCGTACTCCTGAACGAGCAGATCAGCAGCGAGCTTTGAAACACCAAACAGTGAGTGGGTCGACTGGTCTACCGACATCGTCGAGTCAACCCCGGCGAACCACTCATGATCGGTGGGGAGATCCCAGCGGGTCGAGAGTTCCTCGAGCGGGAGCTGATTTGGTAGATCCCCATAGACCTTGTTGGTAGAGCAATAGATGAAGCTTGCCGCTGGGCTGAAGTCGCGCGCAGCCTCCAGCAGATTCAAGGTGCCGCTGGCGTTAACGCTGAAATCTGTCTGGGGATCCGAGGCAGCCCAATCATGAGAAGGCTGAGCCGCTGCGTGAACGATCACTTCGATCTGCGAACCGTTCTCGCTAAAGATCCTGCGCAGCGCGTCTTGGTCACGAATGTCAACCGGCTCAGCGCGAAACGAGGATCCAAGCTCAAGCTTTAGCTCCTCAGTCGTTGGAGTGGTCGCGGCATCCGGGCCAAAGAAGTAGGCCCGCATGTCGTTATCGATCCCAACTACATCAAAGCCCTGAGCGGCGAAGTAGCGTGATGCCTGCGAGCCGATAAGCCCGCCGGATCCGGTGACTATCGCAATTGGCATCTCTGGGGTGGCGTTGGGGGTTCGGCGCTATTAGGTCGCGGCCGCGAAACGGTCGCTATTACTCCCTGAGCCCGTAGGCTACCGCCTGATGGCTCAAAGACTCGTCCTTTACCCCGGCATGGGTAAGACCGGAACCACAGCGCTGCAGATCTTCCTGCGCTGCAGCGGCGACGAGCTAGCCGCACACGGCTACAGCTACCTCGGCGACCCGCTGCAAGGTGACCCAACCACGGTAGGTAGCGGGAACGGCTGGGTAATCGTGCAGGCGCTGCGCAACGAAGAGCTCAGCGACGACGAGGTCGAGGCGGTCGTCAACGCTCAGCTGCCCGCAGAGGGTGACGCGATCATCGCCTCAGAGATCATGGTCAGCCTGACGCCGCAGCAATGGACGCGCTTCGCGAACCTGCCCGAGGTTGCGGCACGAGATGTTTCAGTCGTTGTTGCCAACCGTGACCTTTACCCAGCCGCTTGGTCGGGCTACAACCAGCTGATTAAGCGTCATGGATATAGCGGCGAGTGCTCAACATATGTTGAGGAGAACTTCACCGTCGGCGGTGATCGCTTTGCCCACATCGAGGAGCTGCGCGCCTGCTTTGGCGCCGAAAACTTGACGATGCTGCACTACGAGAGCTCACGGCACGCGCTGCTTGAAGCGCTTCTGAGCGCCGGCGGTATTCCAACCGACGGACTCAATCTTGCACGCGGCGGCAGTAACGAGCGGCCTTACAACCGCAGCCTTAACGGCGCGGAGCGCGCGGTGATGAAGGCAGTCAATGCCAAGTACGGCAATCGTTACTCGACGCCTCTCTCCAACCTGCTGCTGCGCCACAACCCGCGCGATAAGGCGGAGGTGATGCTGGACCAGAAGGCGCTCGGCTATCTCGAGAGCAACTTTGGCGAACAGTTCACGCGGGCCAACGAGCTGTACTTCAATGGCAAGCCGGTATTGCAGATCTGCGGTGACGAGCTTCGCCAAGCCTTCGCGAACGGTGGCCGTGACGCCAACGAGCCGCCGTCCGCCGCGAGCTGCCGAGCGGCTCTGCGGGTGCTGCTTCGGAAAGAACGCAAGCATCTGCCGGATGATCAGATCCACGATTTCTTGAAGGGGCTTCGCTCCGAGCTACGGGCAACCAAACAGATCCCACTCAATAGCGAAGGCGGCTGAGGCTATCCCTCTGATCAAGCTCCCCGAAGGACAAACGCCTGAGCTAAGCCGAGGCTCGGTCGTCGTCGTGATGCCGGTCTTCAATGGCTACGACCACGCTGTTGAAGCGCTCGAAGCGGCGCTACGCGAGACATCCACACAGGTTCCCTTCTGCGTCATCAACGACGCCAGCAGCGACGCGCGGATCGCGCAGTGGATTGAGCAGCTCGGCAGCTCCGGGCGCCTTGAGCACGACCTCTACTACATCGAGCACGAACAGAACCTTGGCTTTGTCGCGGGTTGCAACGAGGCATTTGAGCTCTTTGCACCGGCAGACGTCCTGCTGCTGAACAGCGACTGTGTAGTCGCCGGGGGGTGGCTTCAGCAGATCCGAGCTGTCGCAGCTAGCGACCCACGAATCGCGACGGTCAGCGCTCTGACGAACAGCGGCTCGGTGATCTCGGTGCCGGAGCGCAATACGCCGTCGGGCGAAATGTCAGGCGGCCTTTCGCTAGAGGAGACCGCCCGCCGCGTGCGCGACGCTGCCCAGAGGACTGCGCCGCAGATACCAACGGCAATCGGTCACTGCGTGCTGATTAAACGATCGGCCTTAGAACTAGTCGGCAACTTTGATCCGATCTTCTCGCCTGGGTACGGCGAGGAGGTTGACTTCTCGCTGCGCTGCGTAGCAGCAGGGCTGAAGAATGTCGTCGCCGATGACGTCTTCGTCCTGCACCACGGCGGCGTCAGCTTCAGCGCTGCCAGCGAAGCGTTGGTCGAGCAGCACAATGAGATCCTCTTCGACCGTTACCCGTGGTTTGAGACGTCGGTCAGCGTGGCGACGCGCGGCAGCGCAGGGCCACTCGATGCGGCGCTGCTGAGGGCAAGCACCAGCCTGCGAAAGATGCGCGTGACGGTCGACGGCTCCAGCCTGAGCGGCAACTTCACTGGGACGCGAACGCACACGCTAGGCGTGATCGCAGCGCTGGCCGGAAGTGACGCGGTTGAGCTGCGGGTGCTCGTCGCAGAGGATTTAGATGATCAGGTCACAGCCCAGCTTGCAGGCTTTGGCCAGGTCGAGCTACTCACTACGGACGAGATAGATCACGACGCGATCCGCGCCGACATCGTTCACCGCCCATTCCAAATCTCCAATATTCCCGACCTACGGGCGCTAGGCAGCCTTGGTCACCGCGTCGTAATCAGCCAGCTCGATCAGATCGCATTTCATAACCCTTCCTACGCGTTCGGGCCAACGGAATGGGTCGACTACCGCGAGTCAACAATCGAAGCGCTAGCAATGGTTGACCTGGCCCTATTCATCTCCGAGCACTCAGCGCATGACGCGATCGACAACGGCCTGATCGACCCCGCCCGCGCAAAAGTGATCCACATCGGCGTAGACGAAATCGCTGGCGCGGCACCGACCGAGCCCGTCAAGCCCGAGCCGCTGCTCTCGGTTGATGAGCAACCATTTCTGCTCTGTCTCGGTACAAACTTCACCCACAA
>CAMDLG010000057.1 GCA_945901565.1 Bifidobacterium breve
CAACTTGCGCCCGTACTACGCGGAAGGCTCGAAGACACTCGCTTATGAGATAGGTGAGCAGCTGGGCTGGCGCACTCCCGACCGGATTATCTCGCCGGTTGCTTCGGGTTCACTCTTCACGAAGATCGGGAAGGGTTTTGCCGATTGGCTCGATCTTGGCCTGCTCGAAGGCGAACTGCCGACGATGAACGGCGCACAGGCCGCTGGCTGTTCTCCTGTTGCGACGGCTTGGGCCGAGGGCAACGATGTTTGTCAGCCTGTAAAGCCGAACACGATTGCGAAGTCGCTCGCAATCGGGAATCCTGCAGACGGGCCCTATGCCCTCGAGCTAGCGAAGAGCAGTGGCGGTTCGATTGATTCGGTCACGGATGACGAGATCCGAGCCGGTATTCGCCTCTTGGCAGAGACGACCGGAGTCTTTACTGAGACGGCCGGTGGCGTCACGGTCGCGACGCTCGCCAAGCTCGCTGCGCGCGGCGACATCGGCGCCAACGAATCGGTAGTTGCTGTGATTACCGGCGATGGCCTCAAGACGCTCGACGCCGTCCGTGGCAGCTTCGAGTCATTTGAGATCGAACCGAGCTTCGATGAGTTCACATCGAAGGTCGAAGCAAACTTGGTCGGTGCTCGATGACCGTCACAGTGAAGCTCCCCACTCAGCTCCGCGGTAGCGCCGGCGGCGAGAGTGCAATCTCGGTTGAGGGAGCAACGGTCGGGGAGGCACTCGATGCCCTTTACGCGGCGCATCCTGAGCTTCGCGATCGACTCAGCGATGAGGATGGTTCGCTGCGGCGTTTCGTGAACGTCTATGTCGCAGGCGACGACATTCGCTTCGGCGAAGTCCTCGAGACGCCGCTCAGCGACGGGCAGGAGATCCAAATTCTGCCTGCGGTCGCGGGCGGCTGAAGCAGCGCGCCCGGCAGGATTCGAACCTGCGGCCTCCCGCTCCGGAGGCGGGCGCTCTATCCACTGAGCTACGGGCGCAACGTCCCTGAGCCTACCGTGCGCCCCGCGCGGGTACCCTCGCGGACGTGGATCAGATCGAACTCTTCTTTGCCGGGACCGGCGGCTCAGTGCCAACGCCGCGCCGCGGCCTGCCCGCAACGCTCGCGCGGCTCGACGGCGACCGCTTGCTCTTCGACTGCGGCGAAGGAACGCAGCGGCAACTGATCCGCAGCATCGGCCTAGCCGATCTCGACGCGATCTTCCTGACCCATCTTCACGCCGACCACTGGCTCGGGGTTCCCGGGCTGGTTCGCACGCTAGAGCTGCGTGGCCGCGAGAAGCCACTCGATGTCTACGGCCCAAGTGGCACGATTAAGCAGCTCGCGGCGGTCGGAATCGCTAGCGGCAAGACCGACTATGAACTCCACATCTCAGAGCTGGAGGCCGGCGATTCGATTGAGTTCGACGGGTACGAAGTCGAGGCGTTTAACGTTCGCCACCGCGGCACTGCGCTGGGGTTCGCCTTGGGCGAGGCGGGGAGGCCCGGCCGTTTCGATGCGCAGCGCGCAAGCGAGCTCGGCATCACCGAAGGAAATGAGATTGCAGCGCTTGTCGCGGGGGAAAGCGTCGGCGGGGTCGAGCCAGCGCAGGTGATCGGTGAACCACGCCGGGGAAGAAAGATCGTCATCTCCGGCGACACGGCGCCAACAGAGATGGTTGAAGCGGCCGCCAGCGGTGCCGATCTTTTGATCCACGAGGCGACGTTCGCCGATGAGGATGCCGGACGTGCCGTCGAAACGCAGCACAGCACAGCGCGCCAGGCGGCGGAGGTAGCTGCAGCGGCCGGAGTGACGATGCTGGCGCTGACCCACATCTCGGCTCGCTACCCGGTACGGAAGATCATCGAAGAAGCCGAAGCCGTCTTCGCCGAGGTCGTCGTACCCCGAGACTTCGACGCAATTGCAATACCTGTAGCTGAGAAGGGTGGACCGAAACTGCTGCGTCCGGACGATGTCGCTGTTGAGGAGGCGGCCGCGCCGCAGTTCGCTGAGGCAGCGGAAGAGGGTTCCGCAAATAGCGACAATTGATGCAACCCTGCGCCGCCTGCGGTGCTAACGTGCGCGCTGCAGTTCAACCCCTTTAACTCGGTCCGAGAGGCCAAGAAGGGCAGGATCAATGAGTCAACAGAATGTCGTCCTCGACGACGAAGAGCTAAGCCGGGCGCTAACTCGCATCGCTCACGAGATCCTCGAGCGCAACACTGGGAGCTCGCCGTTGGCAGTTGTCGGGATCCACAGCCGCGGAGCGGTACTAGCACGCCGCATCGTCGCCCTGCTGAATGAGTTTGGCGATCGCGATGTTCCTCTTGGTCTGATCGACATTGGTTTCTACCGAGACGATCTAGGTAAACGGCCGGAAGCACCTCAGGTCTACTCGACGGAGATTGACTTCCCGCTCGATGGCACGACCGTTGTGATCGTTGACGACGTGCTTTACAGCGGTCGCACAGTTCGAGCCGCAATCGAGGCGCTCTTCGCTTACGGCCGCCCTTCCTGCGTGCAGCTAGCGGTGCTCGTCGATCGGGGCCACCGAGAGTTGCCGATCCGTCCCGACTACATCGGCAAGAACCTGCCGACTGCACCAGGAGAGAGAGTCTTCGTTCAAGTTGAGGAAACCGACGGAGTCGACCAGGTCGTTATCGGCGACGCCGAGAGCGTCGTTAGCGGAGGCGCAGCGTGAAACATCTGCTCAGCATTGAGGACGTCAGTCGTGAGGACATAGAGCGCATCTGCGCCCGCGCCGAGGCCTTCTCTGAGAACCACCAGCGTGAGATCAAGAAGGTCCCAGCGCTGCGTGGCCGCACTGTCCTGAACCTCTTCTACGAAGCGAGTACGCGCACACGCAGCTCATTCGAGCTAGCAGCGAAAAGGCTTAGCGCCGACGTTGTGAACTTCAGCGCCTCCGGCTCATCGACCGAAAAGGGAGAATCGCTCAAAGACACCGTTCAGACACTTAGTGCGCATCGTCCCGACGCAATCGTCGTACGCTGCCCTTGGGCGGGAGCGCCCGCGCTGGTCGCTGAATGGACCGACGCCGCGATCGTCAACGCCGGCGACGGAAAGCACGAGCATCCAACCCAAGCACTGCTCGACATCTACACGCTGAACCGCCGGCTCGGAGCGCTTGATGGCGTGAAGATCTGGATTGTTGGCGATGTCCTTCATTCGCGCGTCGCTCGTTCCAACATTCTCGGCTTCCAGAAGATGGGGGCGAAGGTCACGGTTGCCGGGCCACCAACGCTGCTTCCTCGCGACATCGAAGCGATGGGAGTCGACGTGCGCTACTCGCTCGCCGATCTCCATGAGGCAGACGTCGTTTACGCCCTGCGGATGCAAAACGAGCGAATGCAGCAGGCCTACCTGCCCAGCATGCGCGAGTACGCCTCGCTCTTCCAGATAGACGCGCGACGCTTGGGCGGGCGATCACTGCTGATGCATCCTGGGCCGGTCAACCGTGGCGTTGAACTTTCCGATGAGGTTGTGGACTGCGCCCAGTCACTGATCCTTGAGCAGGTAGCTGCAGGCGTAGTCGTAAGGATGGCTGTTCTCTTCGAACTACTAGCTGCGTCACGCGCCTTTGACCCAGTCCCGGAGCATCAGTCGGCATGACTAGGCGTAGAGAACATCCGCTCGTGCGCGGCACCGCCGCCGAGGCCGACCTGATGATCAGCGGCGCGCACTTGATCGATCCACGCTCAGCGATCGACGGAGTATTCGATGTAGTTATTAGCGATGGGCAGCTCGCTGAGATAGGGCCTCCCGGCACGCTCACTCCCGGCCCAGACGCCGAGAAAATCGACGGCAGCGGCTTCCACATGTTTCCAGCGTTCGTCGATCCGCACATCCATCTGCGCACTCCTGGCCACGAGCACAAGGAAGATATTGAGACGGGCACTCGTTCGGCCGCGGCCGGCGGCTTCTGCGCTGTGCTTGCAATGCCAAACACTGACCCGGTTGTCGACTCGGCGTCGGTGCTGCGCTCACTGCGTGAAGCGGCTCGCCGCGAGGCGCGCGTGCCGGTCGGATTCCTTGCCGCGATAACGGTGGGCCTGGGAGGCGACGAACTAACTGCGATGTCAGAGCTGCGTGCGGCCGGTGCGGCCGGCTTTACCGACGATGGAATGCCCGTCGAATCGGCCGGGATGTTGCGCAAGGCTCTGCAATATCAGCAGATGTCTGGCGGCGTACTGGCGTTGCACGAGGAGGATCCATCGCTCTCGGCCGGAGGCTCAATGAACGAGGGAGCTGTCAGCGCCGTGCTCGGCATCGGTGGCATTCCGAGCACCAGCGAATCAACGATGGTCTCCCGCGACGCCGCTCTTGCCGGCTACGAGGGTGGGACGGTTCACATGCAGCACCTCAGCTGCGCCGAGTCTGTGGAAGCGATCCGCGAAGCGAAACGGCTGGGCTACAACGTCACGACCGAGGTTAGCCCGCACCATCTCTGCTTCACCGAAGAAGAGGTCCGGACACTCGACACGCGGATGAAAATGAACCCTCCGCTGCGCACAGAGGCCGACCGCCAGGCTCTGATCGCCGGACTGATAGATGGAACGATCGACTGCATCGCAACCGACCACGCTCCACATAGCGCGCACGAGAAAGAAGTCCCCTTTGAGCAGGCGCCGATGGGCACAACGGGCCTGGAAACCTCATTTGCAGCTTGCTATACGGAGCTTGTTCGAAGCGGCCTGATGAGCATCGAGATGTTGATCGAGAAGATGACCTGCGGCGGCGCAATCTTTGGGCTTGAGATTCCGCAGATGACGATCGGCGAGAGCGCCAACCTTGTCCTTGTCGACTTAGAGCAGCAGTGGTGCGTCGGCGAGGACGGTTACGAAAGTCGCTCCGAGAACTGTGCCTTCGGTGGTCGCTTACTCTATGGCCGCGTGCTGCTAACAGTGGCCGACGGCGCCGTTGCTTACCGCCAGAGGTCGTTCGCACTTAGCGCAGCTCCCGATCTCGGCGAGGCCGCACCATGAAGGTGGCGCGACTCGAAGCGACCAGAGCGGCACTGCTGGTCGTTGACATCCAAGAGGCCTTCCGTGAGGTGATCGGCGACGCCGGCAAAATCGTCTCGCGCACACAGACCTTGGCCCACGCGGCGAAGCTATTAGGACTACCAATCATCGTCAGCGAGCAATACCCACAAGGGCTCGGCAAGACCGTCACAGAGCTCAGCGACGCATTGGCCGGCGCGCTGGTACTCGAGAAGACGACATTCTCCGCAGTGCACGCTGAAGGCTTCACGCTCGCTGGCCGTGACCAAGTGATTGTCTGCGGCATCGAAACGCACATCTGCGTCGCCCAGAGCGTCCTAGACCTGCTCGCGACCGACGCTGAGGTGTGGCTGGCGTGCGACGCGCTCGGCTCTCGCAGCGCCGATGACCGCGCCCTCGCTATCCAGCGCCTCGCATTGGCAGGAGCGGTCCCGTCGAGTACCGAGTCGATCTTGTTCGAATTGCTCGGTGATGCCAAGCATCCAAACTTTAAGGAGATACAGGGGTTGATCAAGTGAGCGCAGAGGGCTTCGTCCTACTCGAGGACGGCACACGTTTCGCAGGGAAGCTCTGCGGCGTCAGCAGTGGATCTGTCGGCGAAGTTGTATTCACAACCGCGATGGGCGGCTACCAAGAGTCGGTTACCGACCCCTCGTTTGCAGGGCAAGTGCTGACATTCACGGCGCCCCACATAGGCAACTACGGTGTCAGCGCGGCGGCTATGGAGAGCGACAAGATTCATGTTCGCGGTGTCGTGATGCGCGCAGCCGACAATTCGTCAGACGCGCCCACGGCCGATCAAGGCTGGCTCGACTGGCTCGAAGCAAGCCAGATCCCAGCGATAACGGAGGTCGACACGCGCGCGCTAGTGCGCCATCTGCGCAGCCGCGGAGCGATGCGCGGCGGCATCTTCGCTGGCGCCGAAGCCGACGCTGCCCCAGCGATGATCGAAGCAGAGCCTCCAATGGACGGCCAGAACCTCGCTGAGCAGGTCGGCCCGCGCGAGAAGATTCACCGCGGCGAGGGCAATAGCGGACCACGCGTCGCTGCGATCGATACCGGCATCAAAATGTCGATCGTCAATCAGCTCGTCGAACGGGGAGTCCAGTTAGACCTCTACCCGTGCAATGTGAGTGCAGACGAGCTGCTCGCCGATGACCCAGACGCGATATTCCTCGCGAACGGGCCGGGCGACCCAGCCGCGCTCGACGGCGTCGTCGAAACCGTGCGTGGTGTGCTCGGGAAGAAGCCGGTCTTCGGGATCTGTCTCGGTCACCAGCTCTGTTGTCGTGCGCTCGGGCTCGAGACATTCAAACTCCCGTTCGGCCACCGCGGCGTCAATCACCCGGTGAAGGATCTGCGCACCGGCAAGATTGAGATCACGTCGCAGAATCACGGCTTCGCAGTTGCGGCGCCGGACGGTGGACTGCGCGTTGAGACCGACGAGCCAATCCGCTGGGAGACCGACTTCGGCGCAGCGGAGCTAAGTCACGTCAATCTTTATGACCGCACAGTCGAAGGTCTGACACTGATCGACGTCCCGGGCTCTACGGTTCAGTACCACCCCGAGGCGGGGCCCGGTCCGCACGATGCCCGCCACCTCTTTGACGAGTTCGTCGAACGGATCAGCAAGGCGGCCGCCTGATGCCGCGGCGCAACGACATCGAGAAGATCCTCGTCATTGGTTCTGGACCGATCGTGATTGGGCAGGCCGCGGAGTTCGACTATTCAGGCGTGCAAGCTTGCAAGGTGCTGCGCGAGGAGGGCTACGAAATCGTCCTCGTCAATTCCAATCCGGCCACAATCATGACCGACCCCGAGTTCGCCGACGCGACTTACGTCGAGCCGCTGCTTCCTGGTCCTGTGGCCGCGGTGATTGAAAAGGAACGTCCCGACGCGCTGCTGCCAACGCTTGGTGGTCAGACGGCCCTCAACCTCGCTAAGGCGCTGGCTGAAGACGGGACTCTGGAGCGCTTCGGCGTCGAGCTGATCGGCGCCGACTACGAGGCGATCGACCGCGCCGAGGACCGCGAACGCTTCGCTGAAACTATGGCTGAGGCCGGGCTCAAGATGCCGCGCAGTGCGATTGCAACGACGCTAGACGAGGCGCTCTCTGCGCTCAGCGAGATCGGCTTGCCAGCGATTGTGCGGCCCGCGTTCACGCTGGGCGGCCGCGGCGGAGGAATCGCGCGCGATGAGGCCGAGTATCGGTCAATCGTCGAGCGCGGCATCGAAGCCTCACCAATCGGCCAGGTGCTGCTCGACCAGTCGGTGCTCGGCTGGGGCGAGTTTGAACTCGAGGTGATGCGCGACAGGGATGACAACTGCGTGATCGTCTGTTCGATCGAAAACATCGATCCGATGGGCGTGCACACAGGAGACTCGCTGACGGTCGCGCCCCAACAGACGCTCACCGACGCGCTCTACCAGCAGTTGCGCGACCAAGCATTGACCGTGATCCGCGCTGTTGGCGTTGAAACAGGCGGTTCCAACGTCCAGTTCGCGGTGAACCCAGAGACCGAGGAGATCCTCGTCATCGAGATGAACCCGCGCGTCTCGCGGTCGTCGGCCCTAGCTTCGAAGGCGACAGGCTTCCCGATCGCAAAGATTGCCGCTCGGCTCGCGGTCGGCTACACGCTTGATGAGATTCCAAACGACATCACGCAAGTGACCCCGGCGAGCTTTGAACCGACGATCGACTACATCGTCGTGAAGTGGCCGCGCTTCGCATTCGAGAAGTTCCCGGGAGCTGATCCCCGGCTCTCGACGCACATGAAGAGCGTTGGCGAGGTGATGTCCTTCGGCAGGACTTTCCAGCAGGCGTTCGCAAAAGCAATGCGGAGCCGCGAACTTGACAGTCACGCAAAACTCGACGGGCTTGGGGTCGACGATCTGATCGCCGCGCTCACCCCGGCCGGCGCTGAGCGTTACGACTTCATCCTTGAGGCGTTCCGAAAGGGAGCATCGCTCGAGCAAGTGCACGATGCCTGCCTCGTTGACATGTGGTTCCTGCGGCAGTTCCAACAGCTCGCGTTGGAGCCCGAAGCGCCGTTCTCAGGTCAGCGGGTCTACCGGTCTGTCGATACCTGCGCCGCTGAGTTTGAGGCTCGCACGCCTTACTACTACTCGGGATGGGAGAGCGAGGGAGAGGGCGAGGTCGAGCGCGGCGATAACGCTTCCGTGATGATCCTTGGCGCTGGGCCAAACCGGATCGGCCAAGGCATTGAGTTCGACTACTGCTGCGTTCACGCCGCGATGACTGTCCGCGCGAGCGGACGAGACGCGGTGATGGTTAACTGCAACCCTGAGACGGTCTCGACCGATTACGACACCTCCGACCGGCTCTATTTCGAACCGCTAACGCTCGACGATGTGCTCGCTGTCGCCGAGATAGAGCAGCCCGAAGGGGTGATCGTCCAGTTCGGCGGGCAGACGCCACTGAAGCTCGCGGAGGGGCTCGTAGAGGCAGGTATCAATGTTCTGGGGACCAGCGTCGATGCGATCGACCTCGCAGAGGATCGCGGTCGCTTCGGTGGCCTGCTCGAGAGTCTCGGCTACCAGGCGCCGCCGTACGCGCAGGCACATTCGGTCGAACAGGCCTTGAGCGTCTCTGACGACGTGGGCTTCCCGCTCCTCGTTCGACCGAGCTACGTGCTCGGCGGGCGCGCAATGGAGATCGTCTACTCGCAGGACGACCTTGAGGACTACCTCTCGCGCCACGTGCGCGAGGACGGTCGCGCGATCTACCTCGACCGCTTCCTTGAGAACGCAATAGAGGTCGACGTCGACGCGCTCTGCGATGGAACAAACGTCTGGATCGGCGGCATCATGCAGCACGTCGAGGAGGCTGGCATCCATTCGGGTGACAGCGCCTGCGTGCTGCCGCCGCACTCGCTTGGCCCAGAGATGATGGCCGCTATTCGCGAACAGAGCGAAGGAATTGCAAAGGCGTTGGGCGTCGTGGGGCTCTGCAACATCCAGTTTGCCGTCTACGGCGCCGAGCTCTACGTGATTGAAGCCAATCCTCGTGCGTCCAGAACCGTCCCCTTCGTCAGCAAGGCGATCGGGTTGCCACTCGCCAAGCTCGCCTGCCGCTTGATGCTCGGCGAAAAGATCCCTGACCTAGACCTGCCGGCAGAGCCGATGGGTCACGACCACGTCTCGGTGAAAGAGGCCGTGATGCCCTTCGACCGCTTCGACGGAGCCGACGCGCTGCTCGGCCCCGAGATGCGCTCAACCGGCGAAGTGATGGGCATCGCGCGAGATTTCCCCACCGCCTTTGCGAAGGCTCAGGCAGCGGCCGGCGCTGCGCTTCCTGACAGCGGAACGGCGTTCATCACCGTCACCGAGTCCGACAAGGCGGGCGCGGTCGCAGTCGCGCAGACGCTGCATGATCTCGGCTTCAAGATCGTCGCCACGCGCGGAACGCGTGAAGCGCTCGAGCGAATGGGGGTACCGGCAACTGAGCT
>CAMDLG010000058.1 GCA_945901565.1 Bifidobacterium breve
GTTAGCTCGTCGCCGTGGACCGACTGGACGACCTCGAAGGCAGTCATCGGCTGATCCTGCGCGAGTGCGTCGATCACACCGTCGATCCGTTCGGCGATCGCCAAGCGGTTGGCGTTGATGTGCGACCCAACTTCAGCAAAACTGCGGCCGTGGCCTGGCAGGCAGAGTCGCATGTCTAGATCCTCGATCAGCTCAAGCGAATTGAGGTATTCGCCAACGGGATCCTCCGTCCAGCCGTAGTCGTAGTAGAGCGACGGGCGACCGAGCAGGTGATCGCCGGAGATCATCAGGCGATTCTCCGGTTGGTAGAGGCAAACGTGCGACGGCGCATGGCCGGGGGTCTCAACGACCTCCCAGGCACCAAGGTCGCTGTTGATCTGTACCCCCGGCAGCAGGTCGCGAGCAGGTTCGACAATCCCCGAGAAGCCTGAGCCGCGACCCTTTGCCTGCTCGGCGTAGGCGCGCAGCGGAGCTTGCGGCACGCCGCTGAGGATCGCCACCTCGATCCGACGCTCAAGCGCAGCTTCGGGATCGGTGGCGGCTTGCACGGTGTGGGCGTGGTTCGGATGCATCCATAGTTCGCAGCCTGTCGCCTTGACGATCGCCGCCGCCTGACCGTAATGATCTGAGTGCGCATGAGTGCAGACCAGCAGTCGCACGAGGTCGAGCCGCAGGTTTACCTGCTCAAGCGCGCGTTCAAGGTGCGCCATCGAACCTGGCTGGTCCATGCCGCAGTCAACGAGCACAATTCCGTCGCCGGCGGCTAGCGCCCAGGCGTTGCAGTGAGGGACTCCTGGCCAGGGCAACGGCAGGCGCAGACGCCAAACCCCAGGCAGCACTCGTTCACCGCGGCCCAGCTCGCGTGTTCGGGAAGACTCAGTCACAACTTGTCCCAGCCTACGGATCATCGCCCACCGGCGCGGCTGGGGCGATAGCCTGCCCCAGCAGGCACGAAACTGAGAAGAGAGGATTCCCGGGATGACTAAAAGTTCAGCAGCCTCGATTAGCCCGGCTGTAACGGCGGAGATCGCAAAGAAATACTTCGACGCGCTGATCGAACACGACGTCGAGGCGGCAGTTGCGTGCTGGCTCCCCGGTGGCCGCGAGAACGTGCGTGGCCAGGTTGATACGACGGCGCCAGACGGCGTTCGGGATTTCCTAAACGGGATCTTTACTCCGTTCCCCGACTTCGCGTTCGAGGTCCTTGAAGTAACCGTGGAGGAAGACCGCGCCGCCGTCCGCTGGAAGGCGACCGGCAGCTTCAGCGGCGGCAGCTTCCAAGGGATCGAGCCGACCGGCGCCAAGATCGAGCTTGAAGGCGTAGATGTCTTGATCGTCCGCGACGGATTGATTGTCGAAAACAATGCTTACGCCGACGGGATGACGATCGCACGCCAGCTCGGGTTGCTGCCACCGGACGGCTCGAAGGCCGACAACGGAATGAAAGGCGCATTCAACGCCCGCACAAAGCTGATGGGCAAGCTCTCAGCCGGCGCGCCTGAGCAGATCGCCGAGGGCGTGTGGGTAATTCGTGGCGGCTTCCCCGGTAAGACGATGAACGTCTACTTGGTGCGCGACGGCGACGGGGTGATGCTGTTCGACGCCGGCGTTAAGTCGATGGCGCCAGCGCTGACGATCGCCGCAGGCCAGCTTGGCGGCATCACGCGGGTCGTGCTCGGCCACAGCCACGCCGACCACCGCGGCACAGCGGCGCTTCTCGGCGCGCCGGTTTTCTGCCATCCGGACGAGGTGGCCGATGCAGAGGGCGACGCCGGTGAGCACTACTTCAAGATCGAGCTTCTTAACCCGCTCGGGCGCAAGCTAATGCCGAAGCTGCTGGCTAGCTGGGACGCCGGCCCGGTGAAGATCAGCGGCACACTGGAGGAGGGCGACGAAATCGCCGGCTTCAAGGTCATTCACCTGCCAGGCCACGCGCCGGGGCTGATCGGCCTTTGGCGTGAATCGGACCGCTTCGTGCTGGCCAGCGACTGCTTCTACACGCTCGACCCTCAAACCGGAATGAAGGGCCACACGCGCGTGCCGCATTCGGCCTTCAACCTGGACACCGAGATGGCTCGCGCTTCGATCCGCAAGCTTGCTGCGTTGGAACCGGCAACCGCCTGGGCAGGCCACACCGACCCGCTCACAGGCGATGTCCGCGCGCAGCTAGAGCACGCCGCAGCGACCACCTAATGGGCCGCCGCTCACGGCGCCGCTCGCGTGAAGGTGACGCTGCACCGCCGATGCCGGATGCACCGACAGCTCAGTACAGCTCCGACGACGGGATGGCGCTGGAGCTGCGCTGCGTGATGAGTCCGAAGACGCGCGCGCAGTATGCGAAGACGGTTGAGGGCAACCTGCTCTCGCAGGAAGACGCCTGGCACCGCGCGATGGAATTCCTTTTTGAACGGCTCGCGCTGAGCTGGACCGTCAACGGCGTCGAAACTGCAGGCCAGAGCGACTTGCTGGCACGCCTGCGCGCCGCGAGCCAAGCCGAGCGCCAGTTCGTCCGCAATAGCCTGCGCGAGCACTGCAGCGAGTGGTTCCCTGACGTAAAGGCGCCATGAGCAGCGCCGAGGATCGTGTTGCGCAGGTAATAGATCCAGCGGCGATGGCCGAGCTGCTGATCGGCTGGTGCCTGGAGGTCGAGGCGCACCAGAAGGTCGTCGTTCGCTCGACGCCGCTTGCAACGCCACTGATGCTCGAGCTGCAGAAGGCGATCCTCGCGCGCGAAGCCTGGCCGACGCTAAACATTGAGCTGCCCGGCCAAGCGAAAGGCTTCTACGACAACGCCCACGACGCGCAGCTAGACGACTTCGACGACGTGGCAATGGCCGAGGCGAAGGAGCTAACTGCAGTGCTCGGCGTTCAGGCGCCCTACGACGCGGCTGAACTAGCAGGCGTCGATCCGTCGCGAATTGCCCGCGCCGCTAGGGCACGCCGCCCGCTGCGGGAGCGCACGATGAAGAAGCGTTGGTGCTCGTCGCTCTGGCCAACCGAAGCCAGCGCTCAGCTAGCGGGGATGGAGCTGGAAGAGTTTGCCGCCTTCGTGCGCGGCGCGACCTTCCTCGATCGCCCAAACCCGCCTGCCGCTTGGGCCGAGCTTGGCGCCTTCCAAGCTGAGTTGATCGAGCGACTGAGCGGCACCGAGCAGATCCGTATCGAAGCCGAGGGCACCGACCTGACTCTCAGCGTCAAGGGCCGCAGCTGGGTCAACAGCGATGGGCGCCGCAACATGCCAAGCGGCGAGATCTTCAGTGGGCCGCTCGAGAGCAGCGCCGAGGGGAAAATTCGCTTCTCGATCCGCAGCAGCCCTTCCGGCGTCGACGTCGATGGAGTTGAGCTGGTCTTCCGCAAGGGAGTGGTCGTTGAAGCGCGCGCCGAGCGCGGCGACGATTATCTGCAGCAGGCGCTGGGGACCGATCAAGGTGCGCGCCGCCTAGGTGAGATCGGAATTGGAACTAACTTCGGGATAACTCGGCCGGTTGGCTCAATTCTCTTTGACGAAAAGATCGGCGGAACCGTTCACTTGGCGCTCGGGAGGTCGTACCGGGAGACCGGTGGGCGCAACGAAAGCGCCCTCCACTGGGACATGATCTGCGACCTGCGAGCGGGTGGCCGGCTGAGCGCCGACGCAGCGCCGCTGCTGATTGACGGGCAATTCACGCCGCCGGCTTGAACTCGGCTGGGCGCTGGCGTGTGACCGAAGCAGCGTTTGGGCGGTAGCGTTGGGGCACGAATGCCCCGTCGCCGCACCAAAATCGTCGCCACAATCGGCCCCGCATCGACCGATCCTGAGATCCTACTGGCGATGGTCAACGCCGGAATGGACGTGGCACGGCTCAACTTCAGCCACGGGACGCATGAACTTCACGCCGAAACCGCGCGGCTCGTGCGCGAAGCATCGGAGCGCGCTGGCCGCGCCGTTGCAATCCTCCAAGACCTCCCAGGGCCGAAGATCCGGATCGGTCAGCTGGAGGAAGGAGAGGCCCTACTAAGAGTCGGCGACAAGGTCACCTTCAGCTGCCACGCCAACGATGACAAGCCCGGTAACGCTGGCCACCTGACGGTCAACTGGCCAGGCTTGGCAACCGCCGTAGAGCTGGGTGAGTCGGTTTACCTGGCCGACGGCTCGGTAAGGCTGCGCGTCAAAGACCGTCGCCCCGACGACCTTGAATTCGACTGCGAAGTTGAGCTGGGCGGAATCATCGTCTCGCGCCAAGGGCTGAACATTCCCGGCCCGGCCGATGAATTGCCTTCCGTTCCTGAAGAAGACTTGGAGCACCTGCGGGCTGGGATCGAGATCGGCGTCGACATGGTGGCGCTGAGCTTTGTGCGCAAGCCGGAAGAGGTAACTGAGCTGCGCGAACACACGCGCGTACCGCTGATCGCGAAGATCGAGAAGCCCCAGGCGGTTGCCCGCGCCGAGGACATCGTGCGCGTAAGCGACGCGATCATGGTCGCCCGCGGTGACCTTGGAATTGAGCTACCGATCGAAGACGTACCGATGGTCCAGAAGCGCCTGCTGCGACTGGCCGGCGAGCACGCCCGGGCCTCAATCACGGCGACTCAAATGCTCGATTCGATGGTCCGCTCAGCTCGCCCGACTCGCGCCGAAGTGGCCGACGTAGCGAACGCAATTCTCGATGGCACAGACGCCGTGATGTTGTCGCAGGAGACGGCCGTCGGCGCTTTCCCGGTCGAGGCCGTCGCGATGATGGACTCGGTCGCTCGCACAACCGAACGGGAAGCTCCCTACCAACGCTGGAACGAGCAACGCGTGCGCCGTGATGCTCGTGATCCTGGCTATACCGTCGCTCACAAGGCCGTTGCCGCGGCGAGCGAACTGGAGCTCGATGCGATTGTCGTGCCGACGCTCTCCGGCCGTTCGGCGCGCCTCGTCTCGGCTCACCGGCCGACGGTGCCGATCTTCGCTCTGTCGCCTGGCCGCGAGACGGTGCGCCGCTGCGGCCTGCTGTGGGGAGTAACAGCTGCTCTGCAACGTCGCCACGAAACAACCGAGGAACTGATCGCTGACTCAGCGCGGCGCGTCGTCGAGCTTGGCTGGTGCAAGCCGGGGCAGCGAGTTGGAATTACGGCCGGGCTCCCAAGCGGGCACCCAGGTACGACGAGCCTCTTGCAGATCCAGCGCCTAGAAGCACCGGGCGAGCACAGCCCGCGCCACTAAGCGGCAGCTTCTATCTGCGATCCGGGTACGAGGTCGTCACGGCCGTCAGGCCAGCGGACCCAAGCCTTGTGGCCGCCGTCGTAATCGTCGCCGAGGAGGATCAGCGTCGCCGGTTCGCCCATCGCGAGGCACTGCCCCGTCCCCTCTTCGTCAAGACCGCGCCAGATCCGGATGAAGCCATTGCCCTCCCACTCCTCACCGATCGTCGTCGCGGCCGAGTGACCGGGATTGACGACCGTCTCCGCTGGCAGCGTCATCAACGTCTCCATGATCGAACCGTGGAGGTCGGCGTAGCTGGTTGAACCAGGTGCACGCACGCCACCGACCGAGCCCTTGAAGAGCGTGTCGCCGGTGAAGAGGTGGTCCTCAACGAGCAGCGAGCACATCCCTGCCGTGTGGCCGGGGGTGTGCAGCACAGTGACCTCGATCGGACCGACGCTGAGCGGGTCGCCGGGGATCAGATCGCCGGTTGCTGCTGGCACTTCTGAGCGCTCCGCAGGGTGGATCAGAACCTCAATTCCAGGGTAGGCCTCTAGCAGCGCCTCGAGGTCGCAGACGTGGTCGTAGTGGTGATGGGTCAGCAGCACGTGAGTCGGCGTCATCTGGTGGCGCGCGGCGGCCTCGATCAGCGGCGCGGCCGGGCCGCCCGCATCAACGAAGAAGGCCGCTCCGCCAGGTTCACCAACGAGGTAGGTGTTAGTGAGGAAGTCGGGTAGCTCTGAGGATTCAATGATCATGTGCTCAGGCTACGCTACGCAGATGGCGGAGTGGCTGCACACCTGTTACCGAATCGGCGAGATCGACAGGTCGGTCGCCTTCTACAACGCGCTTGGATTTGAAGAGGTGGGACGGATGCCAATCCGCGATGAGGCGATCAACGTCTTCATGAACATCCCCGGCGACGGTGACATGCCGCGACTGGAATTGACCTACAACTTCGGCGTCGACTCCTATGAGCTAGGAACTGGCTACAACCACATCGCGATGGCGGCCGGCAACCTTGACGAGACGCTGGCGCGCTTGGCCGAGCAGGGGATTGAGCCGGAGCGGCCACCCTATTCGGTCCGCGAAGGCGGCTCGCGGATCTGCTTCGTGCGCGACCCGGACGGCTACCGGATTGAGTTGATTGAGCGTGACGACTGAGGGCGACTCACGGCTGGCGGTGATCGACCTCGGGTCGAACTCCTTCCGCCTAGTCGTCTTTGAGGCCCACTCCGGTGCAGCCTCGCGCGAGCGGCGCCTCAGTTCCTTCTGGCGTGCCGACGATCCAGAGCCGCCGCTCGGCGCTTGGTGGAAGCGCACCGATGAGATCTACGAACCGGTGCGGATCCTCGCTGGCGGCGGCAAGACCGGCGAGCTGACTAGCGCCGCTCTAGATCGCGCGCTGGCGACGATCGACGTCTTTGCACAGTTCTGCACCGCATCAGGGTTGCCACCAGAGGAGATCGAAGCGGTCGCTACAAGTGCGATCCGTGACGCGCCGAATGCTGCGGCTGTTCTGGCGAGCGCGCATGATGAGTTAGGGATGGACATTCGAGTCCTCTCACCCGAGGAGGAAGCTCGCTACGGCTACTTAGCGGCGATCAACTCAACCGACCTGCAGAGCGGCGCGGTACTCGACCTTGGCGGCGGCTCGCTGCAGCTGATCGAAGTTGAGTCGCGGGCAGCGGCGACGTTGGCGTCGTGGCCGCTCGGCGCAGTGCGGATGACCGAACGCTTTCTGCCGAGCGACGAGCCGGCGGGAGCGAAGGCGATCGCCAAGCTGCGCGCCCACGTGGCCGGCGAGCTAGATGCCGCGAGCTGGCTTGGAAACGCCGGGCAGCGGATCGTTGGCATCGGCGGCACGGTGCGCAACCTCGCGGCCGCGATTCAGCGAGCCGAAGGGATTGCCGAGTTCGGCGTCCAAGGCTTCAAGATCAAGCGCGGACAGCTCGATGATCTGATCGACCGTCTTGCTGAGATGGATCCGGCCGACCGCGGCTACGTCGCCGGGATCAAGCCGGCCCGCGGTGACATCATCCTCGCCGGGGCGATCGTAGTCGCCGAAGTGCTCGAAGCCGGCGGCTTCAAGAGCCTCGAGGTAACGGAAGCGGGGCTGCGCGAAGGGATCTTCTTCGAGCGGCTGCTGGCCGAACGCGATCAACCGCTGCTCGACGACGTTCGCCGCGCCAGCGTCCTCAACCTCGCCGCACAGTACGACCCGCACGCTGCACACACGCGCCACGTGGCGGCGCTGGCGCTGGGACTATTCGATCAGCTAGCGGCAGCCGGGCTGCACGGAGGCGATAGCGATGAGCGAGAGCTACTAGCTGCAGCCTGTCTACTACACGACATCGGTGTCGCCGTCGACTACGACGACCACCACAAGCACTCCCGCTACCTCGTGCTAAACGCCGGGCTACCCGGTTTTTCGCCGCGCGAGGTTGCACTAATCGGCCAGATCATTCGCTACCACCGAAAGGGAATGCCGAGCCTCGGACCGTTCGCCGGGCTGATGAAGGAAGGTGATGCGGAGCTGCTTGACCGCTGCGCGGTGCTACTGAGACTGGCCGAAGACCTCGAACGCAGCCGCGACCAGCTGGTTAAGGAGACGCGCGCCTTGGTCAACGGTGAGAGCGTGACGCTGGAGCTTGTCGCCGACGGCCCGGCAGAGGTCCCTCGCTGGGCTGTCTCACGCGAAGGAGAGCTCTTCGAACGGGCCTTTGAGCGGCGACTTGAAGTAGCGGCGTTGTAAGTCGCCGCTGCGCACGCTAGCCTCCGATTCATAACCAACGTAGGAGGAACGTAAGCATGGGATTCGGCGAAGCAGTATCGACTTGTTTTAAGAAGTCTGTCGTCTGGGAAGGGCGCGCACCTAGGGCTGAGTACTGGTGGTTTGAGCTGGCTCAGCTGCTGATTATTGTCGCTGCCTTGATCATTGACCAGATCATCGGGACCGGGTTCATCTACATCATCGCGGTGATTGCGCTGATTCTGCCGTCGATCGCTGTTCTAATCCGGCGTCTACATGACACGGATCGAAGTGGCTGGTGGTTCTGGATCATGATCCTGCCAATCATCGGCAGCATTGTGATCCTCGTTTTCACACTGATTGCCGGTGATGAAGGCGACAACAAGTACGGACCGAACCCATACGGGTCGGTTGCTCCGCCGCCGCCTGCCGTCTAGCGGCGCTACGACGCGAGAGACCTGTCGCAGGCGCTAAGCCTGCGGCAGGTCGCGCTCGTCGAACTGCGGCATGTCGTCTTCGCCCGGGCCGACCGGGACGACTACAGGAACTTCGATCGGTTGCTCGCGCGCCACTGCGTCGGCGACTTCGTCCTCGATCCCGAAGGCTGAGCCGTCGCACTGAATCCGCACCCGCTTTGTCGGTACGCGGTCATCCGAGATCACCGGCAACCCCCACAGCTCGTCCCAGCCGATCAGCTGGTGATCGACGGGATTGAGCAGGATCGCGTTGCCAGGGACTGGGCAGCTGGCGTTGTGCTGATCTAGCGCCTCGCGGATTGCTCCAAGGTTCTTTCCTTCGAACTTGCTCACGGCATTGAGGGTACCGAGGCGCCCTCGGGCGCTGCGTCGGTTGCCCGCGCGCCGGTCGTCCCCGGCGCTCCTTGACGCGGGATCAACAGCGCTATGAAGGCCCCAGCTAGGAGTACCGCGGCGCCGACCGGCAGCGCCGCGCGGACGCCATCGACGAAATCTTGGGGCGAGGCGTAACCGCCGGCCGCAGCGAATACAGAAGCGAGAATTGCCACCCCGGCAACGCCGCCGAGCTCACGAATTGCGTTCGTCGCTCCCGAAGCCTTCCCGGCCTCTACCGGCCTCACGGAGGAGAGCACGGCGTTGGCCGAAGGCGCAAAGACGAGTGCCATCCCGGCGCCACCGGCGATGAAGGCCGGGACGAACTCGGCGTAGGCCGTGTCAACCTGCGCAACCTTCGCGATCCAGGCGATCGCAACCGCCTGCAGCCCGAGCCCAGCGACCATGAACGGGCGTGCCCCAAACCGATCGGAGAAAAGTCCGGCGATTGGCGCGATGAAGATCGGCATCGCAGTCCAAGGAAGGATCCTGATGCCCGCCTGCAGCGGTGTCAGCCCCTGAACGGTGATGAAGTACTGCGAGAGGAAGAAGATCGAGCCGAAGATGCCGAAAAACATCACGAACGAGACGGCATTAGTAGCCGAGAAGGCGCGGCTGCGGAAGAAGCGCAGCGGCAGCATCGGCTCCTTCGTGCGGCCTTCATGCAAGAGAAAGAAGCCGGTCATCACGAG
>CAMDLG010000059.1 GCA_945901565.1 Bifidobacterium breve
TCAGCCTCTCAGGGAATCAGCTGAAAGCCGCGGGCCGCGGAATCATCGATGTGCTGCGACCCGCTCCCACGCCTAAGCCGGTCCGCTTTCGCGTCTATTTGATCGGAAACCCGAAGGGCGGCAAGGTGCAATGTCTAGCGCCGCCCACGACCCTCACAGGAGATACAGCGACATGACCAACGAGCCCACCCAAACAGCCATCCACGGCGCTAGCGGTGACACCTGCGGGTCGTGCGGCGCAGCGCTGAACTTTGATCAGCGCTACTGCCTTGCCTGCGGCACGCGCCGCGCTGGCACGGGGCTGCACTTCCAGCAGATCCTCGCCAGCGATAGTGCTGCCGCGTCAGCCACTAATCCGCAGAACACAGCGGCATCAACTGATGCTGCTCGCTCGTCGCTGCCGGCACTAGCATCGATCGCCTGCTTGCTGCTCGCACTCGGCGTTGGCGTCGTGATTGGGAACGCCGGCGGTGGCAGCAGCAGCAGCGCCGCGACACCGCCCGTGATCAGCGTCGGAGCAGGCGGAGCGACGACCGACACAACAGGCGGGACTACAACCGATACGACGAGCGTCAAGAAGAAGGGCGCCTCATCAACAGGGGACGCCAGCTCGGCGGGGGCTTCAAAGGCCACTAACACGGCGCTCAAGAAGCTCGAGAACCTCTCCCCCGAGGAATACCAGAAGCAGTCCCTCAAACTGCCGAAGACCGTTGAAACCGGAGGCAAGCCTCCGCCCAAGGATAATAAGGCGCCAGCAGCCGGTGGCTCCTTCGAAACGATTGGATGACAATGACAATGCTTGAGAAGCTTCGGAGAAAGCACCCTGAAGCAAGCACAGAGCAGCAGGCTGGCCCTGGCTCGCCAGGCTATACAGAGGTTCATGCCCGCCGTGACGAACTAGCGGCAGTTGTCGCTGAGCTGACATGGGATCTCGGCGGCCTGACCTACGAGATGGCTATCCGCGACCATTTCCGGATCGATGTCCTCGTTCGCCGTGCCAGCGAGCTGCAGACAGTCGACGCCGAACTTGGCGAAGTTGAGCGGCTACTAGCGGCCGAATACGAAGGAATCAGCGGCGGATGCCGATCCTGCGGTGCACCGCACAGCCGCGGCGCAGTTTTCTGCTGGCAGTGCGGGCAACAGATCCTGACAGAGGCCCCTAGCGCCGCTGTGACAGGGGTTACCGGGCCGACTGCCGATCCGGGGACTACGCTGGAAATTCCGCCGCAGCAGATGCCCCCTCAGGGCCCACCGGCGCCGCGCAGCAACGGTGGCAGCAGTTAGCGCCAGCTGGGCGCACGGTTGCATCGCTGGCGCTGGATAGAAGTCCAGACGTATCTTTGAGCCGTAGAGGGTGTAGTGCTCTTTCGGTGGATGAAGGATTTGTCAGGTCTTCAGGTTCTCTTTACCACCGTGTAGATACTTAGTACTCAGAGCGGGTTCGACGGGCAGTGCCACTACGAGGTTGCACGCGCAACGATTTTCCGCTAGAATTCCAACTATAGGAATCGGATATGGAATCAACAATTAACATCTCATCTTCACTGCCCGACGAGGTTCGCGAGCCAACCACGGTTGCCGACCCCGTTGATCAGCTTCTGCGCCGCGCGTCGCAGTACCGCCTGCTGCGCCCAAGCGAGGAGCTGGAGCTGGCAAAGCGCATCGAGCGTGGCGACCTGCGCGCCAAGGAGCTAATGATCAACTCCAACCTGCGTCTCGTAGTTTCGATCGCTCGCCGTTACCAAGGTCTAGGCCTCGGCATGTCCGACCTAGTCCAAGAAGGCATGATCGGACTGATTCGTGCCGCCGAGAAGTTCGACTACCGCAAGGGCTTCCGCTTCTCGACCTACGCAACGCTGTGGATCCGCCAGGCAATCCAGCGCGGCCTTGACAACACGGCTCGCACAGTTCGCTTGCCGGCAAATGTCGCTCAGCAGACGCGCAAAGTTGAGCGCGTGGCAGCCGATCTGGCCGCCAAGCTGGAGCGCGATCCAACCTCTGAGGAGATCGCAGCCGAGACCGGCTTCGAGCCCGACGAGGTGGAGCGCCTGCGTAAGCTCGACACGAAGCCTGCGAGCCTCGACGCCCGCGTCGGCGAGGATGATTCAGCGAGCCTCGGCGAACTGCTCGACAGCGACGCCCCCACTCCTGAGGAGCAGGTTGGCGACGATGATGTCTCGGAGCAGATCGACCGCGCGCTTGAGGAGCTTCCTCTGGCAGAGCGTCAGATGATCGAGCTTCGCTTCGGTCGCGGCGGTGAGTCACCGCACACAACTGCACAGGCTGGCCGACGCCTTGGCGTCAGCACGGCAGAGGCTCAGCGCCTCGAGAAGCGCGCCCTCTCGCGTCTAGCGACGTTGGAGCGGATCAACGCGCTGCACGAAGCTGCCTAGCCGGAAACTCTGACCGCGACGCTGCGGCTGTGACCCTCTGCGAAAGGGTGGTCGGGTCGCGGCGCTACGCGGATCCTGAAGCGGTAAGTGACCGTGGTGCCGACTGTTGCCGTGAAGCGGTAGCTGGCGTGCCAGCGGCCGAGACCGTCGCAGCGCAGCCCTTCGGTACGAACCGGCTGCCAGCCGTGGCGCAGTGGGTTGTAGCCCTGGAGCTCCAATTCGCGCCCGTTGCTGGGTAGATATCCGCCATAGAGGCGCCCCGAAAAGCGCGCCGACTGGCGGTTGCGCAGTGAATGCCTAGCCGCTGCAATAGTGACCCGGGCCGGCACGTTGACCTGCAAGGAGCGGCTCGTCGCCCCCGTGCTGAGCCTCGTCTGCGACGCGACGAGCACGATCGTGCGGCTCGGGCCCGCGGTATCCCTGATTCGAACGTAGCCATCGCGATCTGTCAGCCCGCTGGCGCGGGATACCCACTCGCGCCCCGATATCCGCTCGCGCAGCGTCACCTTGGTGGAGGCGATCGGCAAGCCGTGAGCGTCGCTCAGACGGCCACTGACTGTGACCGGAGAGCCGAGCCGCGTTGTCAGACGTTGCTGCATCTGACCTCCGGAGGCAGCAATCACAGCGGTAATCGTTGGATGCATTCGCAGCGGCAGCGTGACCAGCCCGGCCGAGCCATCTGCGAACTGCGTGACGAGGCCCTCATTGCCTGCGCAGTCTGTGACGCGGAAGCGCACCTCGTAGTCACCGGCGGGCAGCCTGTCATCGGGCGCCAGAGCTGAGACGGCACGCTGTTCTGCGCGCCCTTCGACGTATTCCCAGCGTTGACCACCGATGAGGCGCATCTCCAGCACCGCTGATTCGATGCAACCCTCTTCGACGGTTGCGCTGAGCCGCCGCGGATCGGTTTGCGACGGAGCGAGTAGCGCGCCGGCCGGTCGGTGGCTATCGACCCGGTAGCTGACGCTCCGCTGGCTGCTGGCGTTGCCAGCGCCGTCAACAGCACGCGCCGTGACGGTATGGATGCCGTCGTCGAGAATCTCTATTTCGGCGCTGGCGCCGCGCACGCGCTGCTCGAGACGGTCATCGATCTGATACTCGACGTAGCCACCGTCCTCGACCGGTTGATCGTCGCTGGCAGCCGCCATCCCAGAGAGACCAACCTGATCGGTCGCGTTGGCCAGCAACGTCAGCTGATGCGCGAACCACTCCTCACGTCGCGGCTGCTCGCCAGCTGCCGTGGTCAGCGCAAGCAGCGGCGCTGTGCGATCGACGCCCACTTCAAGGTCCCCGGACTCCCCTGATGCAACCGCGGCGCCGCTGATCGCACGGGCGCGCACGAGAGTCGTGCCTTCCGGCAGGTCATCAAGCTCAATCAGCGCTCGCTCGCCTACCAGCGTGACCTTCGTGCCAGGGTCGCTCCCGTCGGTAGTGACGGCGTAACCGGTGATCCCTGAGGGGCCACTGGCAGCCAGCGGTGACGGTGCGAGATGGACGACAACGGGGCTGCGGCCGTTGTTCCAGCGAGCGCGCGTGGTCGCTGTCGCACGGCCGGGCACGACGGGGTCGTAGCGGAGCGGCGCCGACCAGGCACTGGCCTTGCCCTGATGCAGCGCGTCGATGGCCGTTAGCCGCAGGTGCCATTCACCGGGAGCTGGCAGCGTGACTGCGAGGTTTGATTGAGCGGCAACGCTGGCCGACTGGCAATCGCTGCCGTCCAGCCGGCAAAGTTCCCAGTCAAGTGTTCTGACGCCCGAGCCGCCGCTGCCATCGCTCGCGGCAACCGCAAGCTGCGCCGTAGCAGCTGAGCTCCAGTCGGCCGAGCTGATTAGCTCAGGTCGCTCAACAGTCGGCGGTTCGTTGTCGACGCTGATCACGGAGCTCTGCTCGCTGACGTTCCCGGCAGCGTCGATCGCCTTCGAAACTACCGTGTGGCGGCCGTCGCTAAGGATCCGCGTGTTGAGGGTGATCTGGCCGCCGCCATCTGCGCACGGGGACATTGATTAGCGATCGCAGCGATGCGCAACGATGCTCTTGTCGACGCCATCAACCTTGATGCTGGCGCTGCGAATTCCAGACGCATCGGAGGCGGCAAAGCTGCCCTGCTGCGACCCGCTAAGCCACTCATCGCTCGCTGCCAGCATTCCGCTGGCAGCGCTGATGCTCGGCTTCGCGTCATCCCGCAGTTCGAGCACAACATTGCTCAGCGTTGTCTTCGCGCGGATCGCACTGCGTGGGCATCCGGCCGACCTAACGCAAACGACGATCAGGCGTAGGCGGGCGGTTGTGAGCCCACTGAGCGAGAGAGGCAACCGCGGCGCGGAACCTGTGGCGCAGCTACTGAGCATTCCGCAGAAGCGATAGCCAAGGTCGTCGGCGAAACCGGCCCGCCAACCTTCAGGACTCTTCGACTCAAGATCATCAAAGGCCGTCAGCTTGCCACGGACAGCGGTGATCACGGTTCCTTCTGGGGCACGCGCCTCGAGCGCGCCCCAGCTAAACGACGGGGCCTTCCCGGAGCCGACGCTGTTGCGGACCTGCATGCCGCCCTGCGAGGCGTTGCATGAACCATTTGCGGCGACCATCGCGGTGCCGCTGACAACGAAGGCTCTGTTGATACCGCTGCCATCGCAGGCCCTTACCTCATAAGTGCCAGCCTTGGCAATGCCAGCAAAGAGCAGCAACGCCAGCAACGCTGTCAGCGTTGCGGCCGAAATCCAGATCGTTCGAAGCGGCGTCACAGGGGCGATAGCACGGGGGCGCGAAGATTCACCCCCCAAGGCTGCTTCAATCAGCAGCGCAAATGATCAAGGAGCGTGAGCAATGGTCGAGAGTGGTCAGAAGGCGCCGGAATTTATGCTGCCGGACGAAGACGGCGAGCAAGTTTCGCTAGCCGAGCTTCGCGGCGAGAATGTTGTTCTCTACTTTTACCCGCGCGCCTCAACGCCGGGCTGCACGACGCAGGCCTGCGGCGTGCGCGACAACCTCAAGAAGTACAAAGCGAGCGGCGCGCGGGTGCTAGGAGTCTCGCCTGACCCTGTGGCGAAAGTGAAGAAATTCCATGACGCTGAGAAGCTCAACTTCACCCTGCTGGCGGATGAGGATCACGCCGTCTGCGGGCTATACGGCACATGGGCTGAGAAGTCGATGTATGGCAAGAAGTACTGGGGCGCAACACGGACGACCTTCATCATCGACGCCGACGGCGTTGTGAGGCACGTGATCGCCAAAGCCGCTCCCAAGACGCATGACGAAGAGGTCCTCGCAGCGCTCGCGGAGCTGTAACCGCAATGATCTACGAATGAGCCTCCCGGCAGCCGTAATCTTCGACAACGACGGCCTGACTCTCGACAGCGAGGAGCTGTGGACTCAGGCCGAGGTGAAGCTCTTCGCTGCGCATGGAATCGAATTCAACGAGCAGCATAAGATCACTTTGCTCGGCAATTCTGGACCGCACGCCGCGACGATTTTGGCGCGCGAGCTGGGTCGCCCCGAAGAGGAAGGGCCGGCTCTCGTCAGCGAGATGAACCGGCTCGTCTACGTCGCGCTAGAGCAGGGCTGTGAGCCAATGCCCGGCGCAGTTCCGCTGCTAACCGCGCTGAAGGCCGCGGCGGTCCCAACAGCGCTCTGTTCCAACTCGCCGCGTGAATTTGTCGACCGTGCAATCGCGGCCGCCAACGTCGCCGATTACTTCGACACGATCGTCACGGCCGAAGACGTCCCACACGGCAAACCGGCGCCAGACCCTTACCTTGAGGCAGCGCGGCAGCTAGACGTAGACGCCGCCCAGTGTGTGGCGCTCGAGGACTCGCCGCCCGGCGCCGCCAGCGCCCGCGCTGCGGCAATGACTGTCTACGTCATCCCATCGTTCGACGACGCCGATTTCGGCGATAGCGCCGATCAGCTATTCGGTTCACTTGCCGACCCAGCCCTATGGGCGGCGATCGGCATCCAGCAGACTTAGCCGCTGTAGTTGCAGCGAGGCGGTAACCGGCGGTGCGATGCGTACCCTTGCCGAGTGGAGATCGCAGCGATAACCGACGGGTTCCAAGGGATCTTCGATGCTGTCCGCAGCTTCTTCGACAGCTTCGCGCAGGTCGACCCGATTTCGCTGCTGCTCGGGATGCTCGTCTTCGTGCTCTACCTATCGATGCGAGCGCTGGCGCTTTACAACACGCTTGGCGCGGCCTACCCCGACGAGCAGATTCCCTACCGAAACATCTGGGGGGCGTACATCGCCGCCTACGGCTTCAACAATGTCGTGCCTGCGCGCGGCGGAGACATCATCAAGTTCTTCCTCGTCAAGGTTTCGGTTCCGGATTCGACCTACCCTGCGATCGGGGCGGCCTTCGTCGTCGAATCGATCTTTGACCTAACGATCGCAATCCCAGTCTTGACCTTTGCTTTCACGCAAGGCGTTTTCCCCGACACTCCGCAGCTGCCCAAACTCGGCGCTCTCGACATGTCGTTTCTGTCGACCGACCCACAACTGACGCTCTTCATCGTCACCGGGCTGACTCTGGCAGCGCTCGTCGCCTTCGCCTTCTTGTCGCGCCGCGTCGTCGCCTTCTGGTTCAACGTGCGCCAAGGCTTCACGATCCTCAGCGACTGGCGCCGCTACCTGCGCGAGGTTTGGCTGGTGCAATTCGGCGGCTGGCTACTGCGCTGCGCAGCCTTCTGGCTACTACTCGACGCTTTCGGGATCGGCGGCTCTGTCCGCAACGTGATGCTGGTCTTAGGAATCAACGCTGTCGCGGCGCTAGTGCCGCTCACGCCGGGCGGCGCCGGTGTTCAGCAGGCGCTACTGGTAACGGTATTTGGCACGGCGGCAACTGTCGCGGCTTATTCGGTTGGCCAACAGGTGGCGATTGCCGTTGTGTCGATTGCCGTCGGCTTCCTCGCACTACTGACGATCTTTGGCTTCCGCTCGTTCGGCGATGTACGCCGCGCAGGCAAGGTCCACCGCGCCGAAGAAAAGGCAGCTCGCGGCGGTTAGCGGAGGCCCTGGCGCGCTTCGCGAACTAGCGCGACGGCCTCAGGGAAGACGGTCGCCATCAGCGAGCGGATCTGCTCAGCCTGCTCGGCGTTGGTGCCCTGCACGTTAAGGCGACCGATCGCCGCGACCGTCATATCAACGGCGAGCTTGATCGCATTGTCGGCCCAGGCGAGGGTCTGCTGGCTGGACATCTGCTCGGCGAACTCAGCCATCTTGCGCTGCAGCTCGTCGGGGTCGCCGAAAATGTCTCCAAGTCCACCAGGGCCTTCCATGCTGTAATTCTAGCGATGACGCCGAGTGCTGCAGGTATAGGAGTTGAGCTTCACTACTCGACAGCTGGTGAAGGCCCTCCACTTTTACTAATCGCCGGCATCGGTGGAGTTTGCGAGCTTCCGCTAGAAGCGCTATCTGAGCGCAGCAGAGTGATCGCCTATCAACGCCGCGGTTACGGCGCCAGCAGCGCCCCCGACCCCTACGCAGCGACGACTGTGACCGAACAGAGCGCCGACGCGCTGGCGCTACTAGGCGCTCTCGCGGCCGAGCCAGCAAACCTCATTGGCTTTGGCTTTGGTGCACTGATCGCGCTCGACTTAGCGCTGCGCCAGCCGAGCGTAATCAGCGGCGCCGTGCTGGTTGACCCGCCGCTCTATTCGCTCGACATCGGATCGACGCGAGAGCTGGCTGATCAGCGCGCTGCGATCGAAGCTGCATTGCTGGCCGGGGGTAGTGATGCGGCGATCGCTGCGCTGCTCGGCGCGGGCGCGAGCGCCGCGCAGCTCGCCAGCGCACAGGCCAGCAGCGCGGCATCCTTTGCCGATTACGCCGGGCTCGCGAGCCTCGAGCTGACACACCGAGAACTGCGCGAGTGCAAAGTGCAGATAACGATTATTTCAACCGCTGCTGCATCTCCAGCGCTGCTGCGCATCGCAGGCCAGCTCGACGGACTACTCGGCAACTCAACGCTGCGAGCCGATGGCGACATTGTCGCGGCGGCTGAGGCTCTGCTCGATTGAGGCGCGCGGCGCGTAGACTTCCCACCCGATGAGTCCTCTACTTCCGCAGAAGAAGCCACCGCCGCCACCGCAGGACGCTGCGATCACGCTCGCCTGGGAAGCAGCCCATCGTAGGCGCGCCGCGATCTGCGCCTGGGTTGCTGCCGCGCTGACGATCATCGGGTCGATTCTCTCAGCGCTCGGCACCTCATCTGTCCCAACCTTCCCGAACGACGTCGTTACAGCGCCAGATGCGATCAACAACCTGTTGGCAGGCCAGCCGATACCTCCGGGGCGCACGGCGATGCAGGTCGAGTGGTTTCAGTCGCACCTCTCTGCAGCTAACTACGTAGGGACTGTGATGTCGGGGCTCGCAGCGCTGGTGCTATTCGGCGTGATTGCCTTCCTCTTCAAAGCAACCCGGGCTCGTAACCCTGGCTTCGGCCAAGCAACTCTGATCGCCGGCGCCTTCGGAGCTGTCGCCTTTGGAGTTGGCACCACAGTCGCTCAGATGACCTCGTTCATCGGCATCGCAGGCTTCGATGGCGGAAACAACTTCCAAGCCACCGAGGCGCTCACCGCGGGCCCCGTTGTGATTGGGCAAATTCTTCTGACGCTCGGCTCGTTTGGGCTTGGCTTCGCATTTGTGCTGCTGGGGCTTAACGCGATGCGAACAGGGCTGCTGACTCGCTTCATGGGCATCTTGGCGATGATCGTCGGCGCCACGTTCATCATTCCGCAGGTTGACCCGCAAGGAGTCCTGCGGTCCTTCTGGCTGGCGGTAATTGGCTTCGTCTTCATTCTGCGCTGGCCGGGGAACAGGATTCCGCCCGCTTGGATCAGTGGCAAATCCGAGCCGTGGCCAAGCATCGCCGCCGCTAGAGCAGCGAAGGCCGGGGCTGGCGGCACCAGCTCGACTCCCGCTCCGAGCCTTCCAGAGCCAGAGAGCAACGGCAGCGGCGATACCGCGGGCCAGCTTCGCAAGAAGCGTAAGCGCAAGAAGTAGCCTGCGGCGCACCGCTAGGCTGCCGGGATGGCCCTAGAAACCGCTTCTGATTC
>CAMDLG010000060.1 GCA_945901565.1 Bifidobacterium breve
GCCGCTGCCCAGGGGGATGCAGCCATCGCAGAGGGAGCCGCAGCGGCGACGAAGAGAGCAACCGCTGGGAGGACAAGAAAACGCTTCACGTAGATTCCAACATACAGCCTGTGAAGCCGCCACGAGCCGATTCCACCGTTGCTGTGAGCAGGCGTGGGGCTGTTAGCGGTTCCGCTTAGCCTCAATCGCTTCAAGCATCTCGTGGACGCGCGTCAGCTTGACGCGCGGTCGGCCGTGCGGCTCGCCGCGACCCTTCTCGGCTTCGTCGATGTGGAGCCATTCGTCGTAGCTGACGTGCTCGGGGCGGCGCTCGATCACGAACGCCTCCGAGCCGCCTTCGTGGGGCGCTGTCGGCTCTGGCAGCAGCCCGGCGCGGTAGTCGGCGATTAGGTGGTCGACTGTCTCCTGCGCGTCTTTCTTATTTGTGCCAATCACGCCGCTTGGGCCGCGCTTGATCCAACCGACTACGTAATGACCGGGGAGCACGTCGCCCGCTTCGTGGACGCGCCCCGCCTCGTTCGGAATCAGCCCTGAAACCTCATCGAAGGGAACGCCCTGCAGCGGCTTGCCGCGGTAGCCGATTGCGCTGAAGACGAGGCCGGCGTCGAGCGTCTTCAGCTCGTCGGTCATCTGTGCCTGCGGCTTGCCGTCATCGCCAACTACAAGCTCATTGCGGGCAATCGTGACGCTCTCCACTCTGTCGGTGCCGTTGATCGAGACCGGCGAAGCGAGGAAGCGCAGCACGATCCGCTTCGCGTGGCCGCGGGGCTCACGCGCCTCGTAATCGCGCAAAATCTCAACGTTCTTCGCCGTCGTCATGCTGGCGTCCTCGGCGAGCACGTCGTCGGAGAGGTCAAGCCCCTCCGGCTCTACGGCGACGTCAGTTTCGGTCAGCTCGCCCAGTTCGCGCAGCTCCGGGTTTGTGAAAGCGGCCTGCCCGGGCCCGCGCCGACCGAGGATCACGATCTCCTTGACCTTGCTGTCCGCCAGCAGCTCGAGCGCGTGGTCGGCGATGTCGGTCACCGCCATCTCGTCGCGCGGCAGGACCAGCATCCGCGCGATGTCGATCGCGACGTTGCCGTTGCCGACGACGATCGCCCTCTCGCAGGAGAGATCAAAATCCAAGTGTTCGTAATCGGGATGGCCGTTGTACCAGCCAACAAAGTCGCTCGCCGCCCAACTCCCCTCGAGCTCCTCGCCGCCGACGCCAGGACTGCGGTCGCTCGGCGTGCCGACGGCGTAGATCACGGCGTTGTAGTGGCTCTCCAGCTCATGGCGCTCGATGTGCGTTCCGAACTCGACGTTGCCGAAGAAGCGGAAGCCCGGGCTAGCGGCGACCTTCTCGTAAACGCGGGTGACCGATTTGATCTTCGGATGGTCTGGCGCCACTCCGGCGCGCACGAGGCCAAAGGGCGTCGGTAGGCGGTCGTACATGTCGACTTCGACCTCATCGCCAAGCGCCGAAATCAACTGGCCAGCGGCGTAGAAGCCCGACGGCCCGGAGCCGATAATCGCTACGCGTAGCCCTGCTTCTTCGCTCGATTCGTCGCTCATCGTGAAAGAAAAACAGTACCGCTAGGCCGCTCAGGCTCCTGGCTTGCCGCCCGCAGCTTCGAAGCGCTCGGACATCGCGTCGGCCATCGCCTGCGCCGCCGATAGCGGCCGGATCATCACTGAGAAGCGGTTGATCAGCCCCGCATCGTCCATCTCCATCAGGTCAACTCCGTCGATCGCCTTGTCGCCCACGCGGGCGCTGAAGCGCAACATGTGACTCTTTCCCTGTTCGATGTCGTCGACGTAGACGAACTCTTCGAAGCTATCCATCACAAAGCCAAGCAGCGCAGTTACGACCGGCTTGGATACGAACGGCTTGAAGGCGACGGGGCTGAAGAACTCAACGTCCTCAGCAAGACAGGCGCTCATCGCCTCAAGGTCGTGCGCTTCTACTGCGGTCCGAAAATCTTTACCCGACCCCACCGGCTAGCTCCTTGCTGTCATCGAAGTCAACGCTGCGCGTCGTCACAACGGTATAGATCGCGATCAGAAGATAGAGCCACGGGCCAACTTCGGGGATGAAAACGCCGACGATGATTGCCGCGGTGTAGAGGAGGAAGCCGGGGTTGAGTCGCCGCGTCAGCCGCGTAAGGTCGGCGCGATCGATCTCCGGCCGGATCAGGTGATCCTTTGTGCAGACGCTCCAGAGCCACGTGAGGAGCAGGCGGCAGAGCAGCAGCGAGAGGCCGTAGAAGACGACCGCCACCTCGCCTCCGGGGCCGCTCTGCGCTAAGTCCTGCGCCATCACGGCGGTTGGGAAAGGCAGAAAGGCAATCGCCATCAGCAGCAAGAGATTGACTCGCATCACGCTCGAGTTAATTGCTCTTAGGCAGAAGAAGATTGTGTGGTGGTTAAACCAGAAGCCGCCGATAGTCAGGAAGCTGATCACGTATGCGAGATACGACGGCCAGAGGTCGAGCAGTTTTGTGAGAAGCCCGTCGCTGCCGGCCAGCGGCACGGCGATCCCCAGCACGATGATCGTGATCGCAATCGCGATCACGCCGTCGCTGAACTGCTCTACGCGGGCGACCGCGAAGTGGTTTAGCCGCTGACTGTTGGAGCGAGAGCTGATCGCGACATCATCGCGATGACGGCAGACGACCCTCGAGAGTGGCGAGCGGCTAGTGCTCGAACTTCTTGGCTTCTTTGTTGACCCGAGCATGCCGAGGGCCGGCACAATGGCCGGCCCTCAACGTGCAGAAAGTGTTACTCGATTGCCTAGGAAAGAACCTTGGCCTTCGCTGCTTCATAGTCAGCGTCGCTGAGCGAACCGGCCTTGTGGAGCTCAGCGAGCTTTGCGAGCTCGTCTGCCGTTGACCCTGCGCCTGCCGTTTGGCGGACGTACGAATCCATCTGCTTCTGGGCCTCTGCCTGGGCTGCGATCGCGCGGTCACGCATACCGCCGCCGCGGGCGATCAGGTAGACGAGCGCCGTGAGCGGCGTGAGGAAGACGAGGAATAGAAGCCAGATCGCCTTTGCCCAGCCGGAGAGCTCATGATCGCGGAAGAGGTCGGTGAGGATGAAGATCAGGATCCAGATCCAGATGATTAGAAAGAAGATCGAGAGGACGGTTAGAAGGCCGTCACCGAGTTCGTATGATGCGAGAGGCATGTATTAGTTCCTTTTTCTATTGACTTAACGGTTGATCCAGTCAGTCAACCACACAGCCAGTTCCTGAGCGTCTACCCTCACTGCTGTGGTCAAGAAGATTGAACAGCTGCGGGGCGAAGCTGGCGAGAAGGTCGAGCGGCTGCGCGAAGAGGCCACGGCGCTGGCAGCGCGCGTTAAACCTCGCTTTCGCGGCGTGATCCACTACTACTCGTTCTGGATCGCCTTAGCGCTGGGGATCGTCCTCGTAGCGTTAGCCAACGGTGAACGGCAGACGGTCGCGATGTTGATCTACGCGGCCGGTATCTGCGGGCTCTTCGGCGTCAGCGCGCTCTACCACCGCCACACCTGGCAGCCGAAGGCTAGAGCCTGGATGCGCCGGCTTGACCACTCAATGATCTTCGTCTTCATCGCCGCCTCGATCACGCCTTTCGCGCTCCTGATCCTGCACGGCACACTGGCCGTCACAATCCTCGCGATCGCTTGGGGCGGCGCCGCACTGGGAGTACTGCTGACGCTGCTGTGGGTCAACGCGCCAAAGTGGCTCAGCGTAATCGTCTACGTGGCGCTCGGCTGGGTTGGAATCCTCGCCGTGCCGCAGATCTTTGACGCGCTCGGCTGGGCCGCGCTGGCAGGGCTAGCGCTAGGTGGAATCCTCTACACCGCGGGCGGCATCATTTACGCCATCGGTCGCCCCGACCCAGCGCCAGAAACCTTCGGCTACCACGAGATCTTCCACTCGCTCGTCAGTGGTGCCGCCAGCGCTCACTACGCCGTGATCGTGCTGCTCGTGCTGCCGTTTGCTAGCTGAGCGGACGGCTCAGCGGACGATGATCGTCTGCTGGTAGCCAGGGTGAATCGTGCAGAGCACGATGTAGGTACCTGACTTGAGGAACTTGTGTGTGTAGCTGTAGTTCTTGCTGCGAGTCTTAGAGATGAAGGCTTTTGATCCGCGCGGACCCTTGTTCTGCAGGACCGAGTGGTTGTACTGGTTAGAGCTGTCCCATTTCCACTTGACTGAGCCATTCTTGCGAATCCGCATCAGTGGCGGAGTGAAGCCTTGATCGTAAATTATCGTCGTCGTCGTCGCCGACTTTGAAGCCAGCGGCGCGCGGCTTGCCGCCGCCCCCGCGCCCGAAGGCGCGAGGACGATGACGGCCAGCAGCGCTGCCACAGATGTCAGTGGCAGCCGCTTCACTAACGAGGCGCCTTGATCTTCTTGTTCCAGAGCGAACCGCAGACCGCGCTCAGCTTGCACTGCGGGAACGGCTTCAGCTTGCCGAGCGAGGTGGTCGGATGAATCAGCATCCCCTTGCTCTTCTTGACGCCGAGCGCCCAGCCGACCGCCTCCCCGCCAGCCGCCTTATTACGCGTGTTGGTTGCTTCTGCCGGAGCGTCTACACAGGCAGGGAACGCGGTCAGAGAGACCGCGGGCAGGTTCACAGCCGATGTAAGCGTGTTGCCAGCGAAACAGTTGCCATGACCGGTTCCGTCGTAGGCCAGGTCGCGGGCGTTGAGGTCCTTGCGGCCGTTACCGAACACATTGCCGCTGACGGTGTTGTTAGCCAGCTCCCAAGGCTTGTCGATCTTCCAGTCGCCGGTCAGGCCGATCGGTTCAGACTTCGTGATCGAACAATCCGGGTTCAGAACGATGCTGGTAGTTGCGCACTTCTTATCGAGGGAGTCACCGGCCATCGAGATCTGAGTGATCAGTCCAACCCCCGTGATCCAGTTGCCGTAGATGCGGTTATTGGAAACCGTCTGACGACGACCGCCGAACAGCAGGAGTCCAACACCGATTGGGTACGGAATGCCCGAAGTCCCAGGCGTCGCGGTGAACGGCCCCGACTTGTAGTAGTTGAAGTTGTTCCACATGATGTCGTTGTCGGTGATGACGTTGTCCTCTTCCGGCGGGTACTTCTCCGAAGTAAGGGCGTTCGGCACAAGGCCGGTTCCGTTGTTGAAGAACTTCGACTTGCTGATCGTCACGTAACGCATGTTGGTTCCCGACCAACCGAGCACGTTGCCCCAGGACCTGATGTTCGACACCAAGGTGCGCTTAGGGTTCGTTTGGAAAGGCGTCTGGCCAACGTAGAAGCCAGCGTCGGTGTGGTAGTAAGCGTCTGAGTTCTTCATCACGCCGCCCTTTGAGTCAAAGGCGTAGAGGCCGTAGACACCGGTACCGGTAGCGATCAGGTTGTCCATCACGTAATCCTCAGCGTGAACGGCGAAGAAGCCGTTAGCGAGATAACCGTGCGTGGAAATGCCATGCAGCTCAACTTTGTTCGCCGTGTTGATGATCACGCCGTTGGGCTTGAGCTTCGCGTCGATGAAGACCTTGTGCGGGTCGGCGATGTTGCCGACCAGCTTGATCCCGTCCTTCCTGTGTCCCTCAATCGTGACCTGCTCTTTGTACGTGCCGTTGCCGATACGCACTGTGTCACCGGACTGAGCGGCTTTAACGCCAGCCTGAATCGTCTTGTACTTGCAGCCCTTCTTACAGACCTTCAAAGTCGCTGCGCCACCCGGACGCGGAGTAGGAACCCCAGGGTTGGTCGGCGGCGGGTAGTCGGCGCTTGCTAGCGCTGGAAGTACCAACGTTGCACTGGCAACCACTAGGGCTACGCGGATTGACTTGATCATCAGGGCTCTCTCCTCAGATTGTTGATCCCAGCTTGAAGCTGGAATTGATCTGGATCATTACACAGAATCGTTACCGCGTGACGAGGTAGAAACCAGCCATCCCGTTGTCTTGGTGCGTGAAGACGTGGCAGTGGTAGAGCCAGCGGCCCGGATTGTCTTCGATGTAGCGTGCTGTGACCGTCTCACCGGGCCCTAGCGACTGGCAATCGGTCATGAAACTGCCGCCGTCTTTGTGCCAGCGATGGCCGTGCACGTGGAAGTCGTGAAAGTTGTCGTCCATGCCGATCGCGTGCAGCGCCACGTCCTGGCCAACCTTCGCCCTAATCGTCGGCGTGTTGCCGGCGTAAGCGCGTCCGTTGATGCACTGGAAGACACGCTTCAGGCCGGTGGTTGGCGGCGCCAGTGAATGGACAAAGAGCATTTTTTCGACGTCCGGCTTGGCAGCTCCCTTCGGCCGAATGATTATCCCCCCGAAGAGGCCGCGCATTGTGTTCAGCGTGTGGTTAGGGCCATGGTCGTGATACGGCCAGGCGCCGACCGACTCGGGTAGCGCCTCCCAGGTGTAGGTGAACTCCTCATGCGGGCCGATGAAGCCGCCCGCGCGCGTGAAGTCGCCCATGTAGGCACCGTCGTAATCCGGCGTGTAGCGGACGCCGTGCGGGTGCATCGTGATTGCCTGGGCATACTTGTCGGGCAGTGCGTTACGGACGTGCACCTTCAAGACATCGCCCACTTCGGCCTGCAGGGTCGGCCCGGGAATCGCGGCTGGCCCGCGCGGCGCAGCGAAGCCCTCTGACATCTCTTGGTAGACGAAGGCGCGGAAGGTCGTTGGCCCAGCTACCTCGACGCCGTGCCAGAAGTCGCGCCGCGGCCGGCTCGGCATGATGTCCCACTTGACGGTCGTCGCTTGGATCCAATGCTCGCGAACCTTGCCGCCCGGCTGCGGAAGCGGCGTACCGAAGCTGAGCTGATCGACAGGGTCGGCGCCCGGCGTCGTCGCGGCGGGCTTTGCCTTGGAGTTGGGCGGGCGTTTTACGCGAGCAGCGATAGCGTCGGCTTTGGCGGCGTCGCCGGGCTTGGAGATCAAGACGTTCTGCCCGCCGATCGTGCAGAGGAAGGCTCCAGCGCCGGCGGCTAGGAAGCCTCTACGCCCTACGCCCGAGGCGTCTGAACCAGCGCTATTAGGATTCTGCACGCGACAGATAATACTGGGAGCCGCCCCGACCTGCGCCGCTCACCGCGGCGCAGATTTGCAGCCTAAGCAGCAATGTTGCGGCTATCTAGATGACAACCGACCTTGCGCTTGACGCGCTGCAGTGCGTTGTCGACGGTCTTCGTATCGCATTCCACGATCCCGCCGATCTCCTCGTACGAGCGGCCGTCGAGGTAGAGCGCAAGAACTCGCGACTCAAGCTCCGAGAGCGTCGAGGCAAGGCAATCGACCAGTGAGCGCAGCTCCTCCGATGAGATCACCTGGTTGGCTGGATCATGGACCGGCGAACCGGGCAGCATCTCTTCAAGCGTCGACTCGCCCTCGCTGGCGCCGGCTGGCGTTGTCGCGAATGAGACGTACTGGTTGAGCGGCACGTGCTTGTTGCGCGTTGCCGTCTTAACCGCCGTGATGATCTGGCGCGTGATGCAGAGCTCGGCAAAGTTGCGAAAGCTCGACTGACGATCTGTGCGGTAATCGCGGATCGCCTTGTAAAGCCCCACCAGGCCTTCCTGCATCAGATCATCGCTATCACCGCCAGCGATGAAGTAGGACGAGGCCTTTAGACGGACAAATCCGTGATAACGACGGACCAGCCGATCATAGGCGGTTGGGTCGCCCTGCTTTGCGAGGGCGATTAGGTAGCTGTCATCAACCTGTAGCTGAGACTTAGAGACTGCGGAAATACGGGCCACGAGCAATCCTTTCTCCCCTATTTCATTAGGGAAAGGTCGGACGAGCTCAGTGGCGCACTCCTCCCCTGGCGCCAACTGCGAACGTTACAAATGTTATGTATCTAAACCTGAGGTAGACCCTCAAGCAAGGGGGTTATCGCACAGTTATGGAGTCTTGTCAAGCCCTGCGCGGCAAGATTCCGTACATCAACGCCGCTGCGGCGGCGCTGGCATTGAGCGAATCGAGTTTTCCCAGCATTGGCAGGCTAATCAGCGCATCGCAGCAGCTAGCCACGCGCGGGCGCAGTCCGCTTCCCTCCGAGCCCAGCACCAGCACAGCGCCGCCGCTGTAGTCAGGCGTTAAATAATCGGTGGCCTCAGGGCCAGCATCGGCTCCGTAGCACCAAGCACCGGCCTTTTTAGCGTCGCCTAGAAAGTCGGCAAGATTGCCCACCTTCGCGATGGAAAGCCACTCAACCGCCCCTGCCGAGGCTTTGCAGACGGCCGGCGTCACGTGAGCCGAGCGGCGCTCGGTGATAATCACACCGGTAGCGCCGATGCACTCTGCCGTGCGGCAGATCGCGCCTAAGTTCTGTGGGTCTTGAACCTCATCGAGGGCGATTATCAGCGGATCGGGCTTGGCGAGCAGTTCAGCGGCGCCGACGTAGTGGTATCCCTCGATGCGCGCGCATACGCCTTGGTTGCCAGGGCTCTCGCAGATCTTGTCGATCTCTGCGGCGCTAACCCGCTTGATCTGGCTTGCTTTGTCTAGCCAATCTTCGCGCGAAGCGCTGTCGGTAGCCCACAGCTCCTTAATGCGGCGCCGGTTGGCGCGCATCGCTTCGTGAACCGCATTGCGCCCGTAGATGATCACAGCGCAACCAAGCTAGCGCCGTCGTCCCCGTCACGAACCTGCCAGCCACGCTCCAGCAGCTGATCGCGTAGAAGATCGGCCTGCCCCCAGTCTTTTGCGGCCCGCGCAGCTTCACGCTCTGCGAGTAGGCGCAAAGCGTCGGCGTCAGGCTCGTCCTGGTCAGAGTCAGCGCTAAGCAGCGTTTCAAGCCCGAGCACGGTCAGCATCGCTGCTAAGTCGCCTTTTCCATCGCCTGACTTGCTCTCAGCGAGCCAAGCGTGCATCGCTGCAAGCGCGCGCGGCGTGTTGAAGTCATCGGCCAGCGCCGCAAAGAAGGCTTCACGGTGGACGCTCAAGCCGTCAGGTGAAGGAGCATCGCTGAGCTGCATCGCCGCGGCGCGGATCCGCCGAGCGCTGGTATCTGCCTGCTGGAGGCTCTGCTCGGAGAACAGCAGCGGCTGGCGGTAATGACCGGAGACGAAGAAGAGCACCACGGCATCCCTCCCCCACTTCTCGAGGACAGACGCCAAAGACTCAATGTTGCCGACGCTCTTCGCCATCTTCTCGCCGGAAAGCTGCAGCATCCCGTTGTGCATCCAGATCTGCGCCAACTCTGCGCCGCGCGCCATCCGCGTTTGCGCGGCCTCATTCTCGTGGTGCGGGAATATGAGGTCGTTGCCGCCGCCGTGGATGTCAAAGCCTACGCCGAGAATCTCCTCAGCCATCGCCGAGCACTCGATGTGCCAGCCGGGCCTGCCGCGGCCCCAGGGCGCATCCCAGGCGGTGTCTTCGCCATCCTTCTGCGCTTTCCAGAGAGCAAAATCGAATGGATCCTGCTTTAGCGCTGCGCCCTCGCCGCCTTCGCCTTGGTCTAGCG
>CAMDLG010000061.1 GCA_945901565.1 Bifidobacterium breve
TGTTCTTCGGCGACGGCGCCGCCGAGGTAGATCGCTGCCAGAATGGTGAAGATAAAGGCTTGAAGTGTTGCGACAAGGCCGACCTCGAAGATGAAGAAGGCTACGGCCATCGTACCGGTCACGAGGCCAAGGATCAGTGACCCTATGAGAGCCAAGTTGAGCAGTACGACTAGCCCCCCGCCCATGAACAGGATCAGCAGGTGGCCGGCGAGCATGTTGGCAAAAAGACGGACTGAGAGCGAGACGATCCGCACGAACTGCGAGATCACCTCGATCAAGAAGATCGGGGCCGCCGCAGGGCCTTCCACTCCAGCTGGAACCCAGCCCTTGAGGTACTTGATCGGGCCTTTCGCGCGAACGCCCTCGAAGTGGTAGCTGATCACGACGACGAGCGTCAGAACGAGCGGCACAGAGATGTTCGCGGTCGCGGCGTAAAGCGCCAACGAGGGGATCTCAAACCCGAAGAGCATGAACGGCTCATGCGTGTTGGTAGGCAGCGGGATGTAGCCGATCATGTTCGAGTACCAGATGAAGAGGAAGATCGTGGCCAGGAACGGGAACCAGCGATTGACCATCTTGCCGCTGAGGTTGCCCTTCGTCATGCTCTCGATCAGCCCGTAATACATCTCAATGGCAGCTTGAAGTCGGCCCGGCTTCATCTTCATCCGGTGGCCTACGTAGATCAGCGTGACGCAAGAGAGAATGGCGGCGGCAACGACGTAAACAACAGCCTTGTTGATCGACATGTCGATCCCGAAAATCTCAATCGGAATCCATGGATCGAGCGCGAACTCGTCCTGCGGCTGATACTCCTCATTGACATTCAGCGCGAATGCTCCAGCCGGCGAGGCGAGAACGGCGCCAAACGTTGCAGCAACAGCGAATAGACGAGCTTTGATCATGCCGTCGACCCTGTCTTCGGTTGATCAAACGGCCGCGTCGCGATCGAGATCGTGAAGTAGAAGGTAAAGACGATGATGAAGAGAACGCCGGCGGCGAGCCCGGCGTCGTTTTCGATCATCCCTACGCCGAAAATTGAAAGTGCGACGAGCCAGCCGCGTCCGATCATTGAGCCGGTCACGATGCCGGCTACGCGGGCAGGGTTGTCGGACTCCTGCGCCTTCCTATTTGTCCAAGCCTGAACTGCCCGCTGGGCGCACCAAGCGAAGGCGCCGCCGAGGTAGCCGAGCATCGGCCAGCCAGCGAGCAGGAAGACAGGCAACGCAGCGGCGAGCAAGATTAGGTCGGCGTAGCGCAGGTAAGGCATCGACTTAGAGGTCGCGGAAACGGGAGCGGACAAAGGCAATGCCGACGATCGGGCCAATAATCAGGCCGGCAAGACCGATCGCGATCGGCAACCCAACTAGCGAACCGAGCAAGTAGCCGATCAGAGCGCAGATGCAGACCACGACGAGCAGCATGATGCCCGCGTTGGCGGCGCGCATCGTCGGTTTTGAAGATTGCTCGCTGATGGCGGAGGCGAAGTAGTTCGTGATTGCTAAGGACATTGTGGCGGGATATTCCTGCGAGACAAAACTCGCCGGAAGCTGCGCGAGCGTATCGCATCGGCTGGCGTTGCGGCGTGCCCGGTGCACTTCGTAACGGCTGCCACAATCGGCGCTGATCGATGTTTAGGCGGCAACCGAGCGCAGCCGCTGGCGCGCTCCGCCGGCCAGCTCCATCTGCAGCAGCTCGCCGACCTTCTGGTAGACCTCGCGGTTTACAGCCATGCCGCAGTGCGAGCTGTTGACTTCGATGTGCTGCGCCTCAGGGTCGAGGCAAGCGCGCCAGTTAAGAACGCCATCGCTGCGCGAGTAGATCGACGCGAAGAGCGTCCGCTCGGGCATGTCCTCATCGAGGTCACTCCAAAATTGGCTGCAGCAGCCGGTTGGCTCGAGGCCGAACGTGTAGGCCTGCCAGCTGCGTTCGCAGGCCTCGCCAATCAGCCCCGGCGCGCCGAGTCGCTGGGCGCCCTGAAGCGCACGTATCTGAAGCCTCAGCAGCATGTGGAAGTCTTCCATCTGGGCGACGAGCGGCGAGCCGAGCCCGATCACTCGGTTGACCCGATCCGGCTGACGCACTGCGAGCACGCGCGCACAGCTCCCGCCGCGGCTCTGCCCAATCAAAGCCAGAGGTTGGCCATAGCGCTCACTGAGCGCGACCACGCGGGCTTCGATCTCGCTAACCGTCCCTTCCGAGCAGCCGATGTGCGCGGTGATCCCCGAGCCATGCGTGCGGTAGCCGATCCTCCGTAGCCACTGACCCATCAACGCCAGTGAACGGTCACCCGCGAGAAAGCCAGGGATCAGCATCACCGGCTGACCCGCGCCACGCACCACACCGTGGCCGCGCCAGAGCGAGCTACGCAGCAGCGAGAACGCTTCCGCGGCGCCACGGCCCTCTCGCCACATCTCAGGGCCATGGTCGATCGCCATCGGGGGAACCCTACGCGGGCTACAGGACAACCCTGCCAGAGCCTTCAAAGCCCCTCAAAATGGTGGCGACGGGCGCGTTCGCTGGTAGCCTCGCAGCGATGGCAACTACACCGAGACAGGGCAGCGCGCCGACCGCAAAACGCGCCGCGGTCGAAGCGGCACTGCTCGAAGCAACCGAGGCTCTGCTCTCTGAAGGCGCATCATTCGCCGACCTCGGGGTCGAACGGATCGCAACACAGGCCGGCATCACGCGGACAGCTTTTTACTTCTACTTCGCCGACAAGCGCGAGCTGCTGATGGCCCTGACAGCCGACGTCAACGAGCTGCTCCTAGAGCAGGCCAACCTCTGGTGGTCCGGTGAAGGTGAGCCTGCGGTTCGGCTCGAGCGTGCACTAAGCAACGTCGCGCGACTGTTCGGCGAGCACGCCGTGCTGTTGAAGGCGCTTGGCGAAGTTGCCGCCTACGACGAACAGGTCGCCGCCCACTGGCAGAAGCTGATCGGGCAGTTTCTTGGGGCCACAGAGCAGAGAATCCGCGAAGAGCAAGCGGCCGGCATTGCGACCTGCAGCAACCCCTCGGCAACGGCTTTCGCCCTCACTTGGATGACCGAAGGAACCCTGAGCCAACAGGTTCTGCAACAGGGACTGCCCGCCGACGAGGAGCTAATCAGCGCGCTGGTCGAGATCTGGGTTCGAGCGGTTTACGGGTCTGCCTGAGTCGCGTCTGGCTGGTCAAGATTTACGGCATCAAACTGGCCGGTCTCCAGCTTCGTGACGACGTCGCGTGCAAGTTCTTCCGCTGAGAGCTGCGGGTCGGTGCGGCGCAGTCGGCGCTCGCGAAGCCGGCGGAACTTAAGGATCTCGAGCACGTAGACGAGGTATACGCTGGCCGCCACAACCAACAGCCCAGCCGCGATTAGCACCAGCGACCAGCCGAGATTGAGGTGCCCGGCGCCATCGGAGTATGGAACGAAGCGCAGCGCGACGGCGAATCCAGCAACGAGCATCGTCCAGGCATAGAGGTAAAGCACCGTCTTGCGTTGACTGAAGCCGATCCGGTTCATCCGATGGTGAAAGTGACTTTGGTCGGCAACGTAAACCGGACGGCCGTACTTCAGGCGTTTCAGCACGACGAAGGTCGTGTCGAGGAACGGCACTGCAAGCACAAGCAGCGGGAAGACGAGCGCCAGCACGACCTGCGTCTTGACGGCTCCCTCCACCGCGACGCAGGCCAGCAAGAGCCCCAGCAGGTTTGAACCTGCATCACCCATGAAGACCTTGGCCGGGTGGAAGTTGAAGACAAGGAAGCCCGCTGCAGCGCCGGCGACGATTGCGGCGAGAACTGCTGCCGAACCACGCCCTAGGTCGAAGGCGATGATTGAGAAGGCGACGGCACTGATTGCGCAAACGCCGGCAGCGAGCCCGTCGACGCCATCAGAGAAGTTGACGACATTGATCACAAAGACGATCCCAATAACCGTCAGCGGCGCTCCAGCCGAGCCGAGATCAACTGCGCCGATAAACGGCAACGTGATGTTGGCGACCTCGACCCCAGCGACCACGGGAATCGTCGCGGCGATGATCTGGCCGATGAACTTAACCGGCGCTGGAAGGTCAAAGCGATCATCGAGCGCGCCGACCAACGTAATAATGATCGCGCCAGCGAGAATGCCCCTTATCTTTTCGTCGTCGGTGACCCCGGGATCAAGAAAAATGAAACTGGCCACTAGCACCGCAGCGAGGATCGCTAGCCCGCCTAGCAGCGGCGTTGGATGCTCGGAGAGCCCGCGCTCGCGCGGCTGATCGACGGCGCCGACGCGGCGCCCAAGCCGGGCCGTCAACGGCGTCAGCGCAACGGCCACGACGAAGGCCACGACGAAGGCGAGGATCGCGTCGTGCTCAGTCATCTTCGGGCAAGCCTAAAGCGCCTCGCGGCGCTCCGCCTTATTGAGCCTAAGCAGGGGTTAGATGTTCGTAAAGCGGATAACTGTCGGCGAGCGCTGTCACGCGTTCGGCCAATTCAGGGCGGCGAGTTTCGAACTCGTCGGTCAGAGCGATCGAGATGATCTGGCCGATCTCGCTGAAGTCCGCAACTTGGAGGCCGCGAGTCGCGAGCGCGCTGGCGCCGATCCGCAATCCGCTTGTGACCATCGGTGGCCGCGGGTCGAATGGAACGGCGTTGCGGTTGACGGTGATACCGATCTCATCCAGACGATCCTCAGCCTGCTGGCCATCGATCTGCGATTCACGAAGATCAACAAGTACGAGATGCACATCGGTGCCGCCGGTGAGGACGGTGACGCCCTCCTGCGCCGCGGCTGAGCCGAGGATTGCGTCGGCGACGGCGCGTGCGCCTTCGACTGTGCGCTCCTGGCGCTCGCGGAATTCCGCCGTCTGGGCGATTCCTAGCGCTACAGCCTTGCCGGCGATGACGTGCATCAACGGCCCGCCCTGCTGGCCGGGGAATACACCGGAGTCGATTGCCTTGGCGTGCTCTTCGCGGCAGAGAATCATTCCGCCGCGTGGACCGCCGAGCGTCTTGTGAACCGTCGTTGTGACAACGTCGGCGTATGGCACCGGGCTTGGGTGGACGCCGCCAGCAACGAGGCCGGCGAAGTGCGCCATATCTACCAGAAGCAACGCTCCTACTTCGTCAGCGATCTCGCGGAAACGCTCAAAGTCGAGATAACGCGGGTAGGCCGACCAGCCGGCGATGATCATCTTCGGCTGACGCTCGCGCGCTAGCTCGGCGACTGCGTCCATGTCGATCAGATCATCGTCAGGGCTCACCTCGTAGGCCGCGATGTCATAGAGACGCCCCGACATGTTGATCTTCATCCCGTGGCTGAGGTGGCCGCCGTGAGCCAGAGACAGCCCCATCAACGTGTCGCCTGGCTGCAACAGGGCGTGGTAGACCGCCGAGTTGGCTGAGGCCCCAGAGTGGGGTTGGACGTTTGCGTGCTCCGCGCCAAAAAGCTCCTTGGCACGGTCGATCGCGAGCTGCTCGGCGACATCAACAAACTCACAGCCGCCGTAGTAGCGCTTGCCTGGATAGCCCTCCGCGTACTTGTTCGTGAGCACGCTGCCCTGGCACTCAAGTATCGCCTCGGGAACAAAGTTTTCGGATGCGATCATCTCCAGCGTCTGCTGCTGTCGACCCACCTCTTGAGCCAAGACCGCGGCGATCTGCGGGTCAACCTCGGTTAGCGGGCGGTTTAGGAAATCGGGGGCAAATTGGGGCATCGTTCTGCGATTCTAATCGCATAGCGCAGCGGCGTTGCGCCGCGCTCGCCGCTCAGCCGAGAATCTCTGTCAATTCTTCGGCCCCCACGGGCCCTTCGCGGAGCACCGACCACGTCCCCTGCAACTCATAACCGCGCAGGTCAACGATCGTTGATGAAGTACCGCTCAGAGGACCTGCGTCGAGCACTAGGTCAACTCCATCGCGGAACTCCTCTGCGAGCTGATCGATCTCGACCGGAGCTGGTTCGCCGCTGCTGTTCGCGCTGCTTTGGAGCACCGGCCACTTGATCGCAGCGAGCGCAGCGAGCCTCTCGTCGAGCTGGGGCACGCGCAGCCCCAGAGTTGCGGGCTGATCGCCGCAGGCCAGCGGAAATCGGCCGGCGGGGTTGTCGAGCAGCAAGGTCACGGCCCCGGGTAGGAGCTTGTGGAGCGCCGCTTCACTGCGAGCTCCAAGTTCCGGCAGCGAGGCCAGCGCCAGATCGAGCGCGAAGAACATCACCGCCGAAGGCGTCTCCAGTCCACGCCTCTTGAGGCTGTAGAGACGGCGTACGGCCTCGACCTGCGCGGCGTCGCAAGCGACCCCGTAGACGGTGTCTGAAGGGAAGACTGCGACGCCGCCAACAGATAGGCAGCGCTCAAAAACCTCGACATCTTCGGCGGCCAGGGCGCGGCTCATCGCCTACCAACGACAACGCGTGCGATCGCTGCCAAGTCATTATGGATCTCTAGCCGCTCGAAGCCGGCAGCCTCGACTAGCAGCGTCACCTCAGCGGCCTGGCCGGCCCCGATCTCCAGCGCCAACATACTCGCCTCGGTCTGAGCGGCGGCGACGACGAGCCGGCGAATCACATCGAGTCCATCCTCTCCAGCGAAGAGTGCACCGCGCGGCTCATGGGCGACGACGTCGGCGGGCAGATTCGCGCCATCGGCGACATAAGGCGGGTTGGAAAGAATCGCGTCCCAATTGCCGCCTAGCCCCTCTAAAAGGTCGGCTTCAAAGAACTCAACGTCGAGCGCCAGACTCTTGGCATTCGCGATCGCTACTTCAAGCGCTGCGGAGCTGACATCGCTCGCCGCGACTATTAGGTCGGGGCGCTCCTGCTTGAGCGCTAGCGCAACCGCCCCGCTCCCCGTCCCGAGGTCGAGCACTCGGCTGGACTGCGGCAGCTGCAGCGCTACTTCGACCAGCAGCTCGGTTTCCGGCCGCGGGACGAGCACGCGGCTGTCGACCGCCAAGTCGATCGAGCGGAAGCCCTTACTTCCGAGCAGGTAGGCAACTGGCTCATGAGTGACCGAGCGGCGGCGAACTAGGTCTTGATAGGTGCGGACTGCCGGTCCGATCACCTCAGCCTGCGGATCGCGGTAAAGCGCAACGCGGTCAACGCCAAGGGCGTGCGCTAGCAGTAGCTCAGCGTCGAGCTGAGCGGTGTCGCTGCCGGAGGCTTCGATCGCCGTTCGTGCGCCGTCCAGCGCGTCACGGACGCTCACACCGCGCATCAGGACTGCGTGGCCTGCGCTTCGAGCAAGCGGCTCTTCTCATCGGCTGCCAACGCTGCAGTCAGCTCATCGAGCTGTCCTTCCAGCACAGCGTCGAGATCATGGACGGTGACCTTGACGCGGTGGTCTGTGACGCGGCGGTCAGGGAAGTTGTAGGTGCGGATCTTTTCGGAGCGTTCACCGCTGCCAACCTGCGAGCGTCGATCAGCGGCGATCTCGGCGTTCTGCTCAGCCATCGCGCGTTCGTATAGGCGTGCGCGCAATACGCGCAGCGCCTTCTCACGGTTTTGGAGCTGGCTCTTCTCATCCTGCATCGAGACGACGACGCCGGTCGGCTTGTGGGTTATGCGGACGGCAGAGTCGGTCGTGTTAACCGACTGCCCGCCAGGCCCAGACGATCTGTAGACATCAACCTGAAGGTCGTTCTGGTCGATCTTGATGTCGACCTCTTCGGCCTCCGGCAATACGGCGATCGTGCAGGTGCTTGTGTGGATCCGTCCTTGCGACTCGGTCTCCGGCACGCGTTGGACGCGGTGCGTGCCACCCTCGAACTTGAATACTGAATAGGCGCCAGCTCCTTTGACAGCGAAGGTGTACTTACCTTCGCTGGTCTCCAGAGGTTCAACGCTGTAGTTGAGCCGTTCGGCGTAGCGCGTCAACATCCGATAGCAGTCGCCAGCCCAGAGCCCGGCCTCGTCACCGCCGGCGCCACCTTGGATCTCAATGATTACGTTCTTGTCGTCGTTGGGGTCGCTCTCAACCATCGCGAGGCGCAGCTGCTCCTCTATCTCTTCAATCAGTGCGCGTGAGGCAGTCAACATCTCGTGTGCTTCTGCGTCGTCACCGCCCTCGTCGATCAGTTCTTGCGCCCCGGCTGCATCGTCGGTCGCACGGCGCCAAGCCTCAGCCAGCTTGGCCGGTTCTTCAAGCCGGCTGTACTCGCGCCCGGTCTGTGCGTAGCGCTCACGATCGGCGATCACCTCAGGGTCGGTGATCTCGCGTGACAGCTCAGCGAAGCGGACCTCTATCTGGGTTACGAGCGACTCGATCATCAGCGTTGAGGCTAGCCGCGCTCAGGCCGCTATTTCAACGCCGACTAGATCCGCCGCGGTTTCACCGGCGCTCTCATGCGCAAGTACTACCTCCATCGCTGCGATCGCGACGGCAAGTTGGTCGAGCGAAGGTTCACGCGTCGTCAGCAGCTGCAGCTTGAGACCAGGCCAGATCAGCGCACGAACAACCTTGTGGGTGCGGTGGCGTCCGGCAAACTTAATGATCTCGAACGAGATGCCAGCGATCAGTGGAATACCGACGATGCGGCTGACGATCAGAGCCCACCAAGGCAGCAGCCCGAGCGGCGAAAAGACGAAGATCGAAACGATCATCACGATCAGCAAGAAGCTGGTGCCGCAGCGCGGGTGAAGTCGCGAGAAACGCTGCGCGTTGTCGGGAGTCAAGTCGAGCCCTGCCTCGTAACAGGAGATCGTCTTGTGCTCAGCGCCGTGATATTCAAAGGTGCGGCGTAGATCACGCAGCTTTGACAGCAGCAAGAGGTAGCCGAGGAAGATCGCGGTTCGCAGGACCCCTTCGACGATCCAGAAGAGGACCGCTGAATCGAGCTGGTCCTTGATCAGGTTGGTTGCCGTTACCGGCACGATGAAGAAGAGCCCAACCGATAGGACGAGCGAGAAGAGGATTGTGAGCCCCCACATGAACCCTGAGATCGGCTCTTCTTCATCTGGAAGCTGCGCGTTCGCCGAAATGCCTAGCGCTTTGAAGCCGATTCCAAGCGATTCACCGAGTGCGACCACGCCGCGCACGACGGGAAGGCGCAACAGACGGTGGCGGCCAAGTACCGAACGGACCTCGGTGCTCTCAACGACGATCTCACCGCGCGGCGGGTCGTTGGCATCGATCCGTTCGCCTTGCGCGTCGACCTGATCGGGAGCCGGCGTGCGCACGGCGACAGCCCAGCCGCCGACGCCACGCATCATCACGCCTTCGAGGACAGCTTGGCCGCCTACAGGTGCGTCTCGCGTCGCGACCCACTCGGCCGGTTCAGCGTCCAGAGCGGGAGCCGATGAGGTCTGCTCGGCTGACATTGCCGAGCCGGTCAGGA
>CAMDLG010000062.1 GCA_945901565.1 Bifidobacterium breve
GTTAGTTCGCCTCGAAGCCTGCGGCGTCTGCCACACAGACCTCTACACGGCCTCTGGCGTTGACCCTTCCGGCTACGCGCCGACAGTGCTGGGGCACGAGGGCGCCGGCGTCGTTGAGGCGATCGGCCCTGACGTGACTTCGGTTGCGGCCGGGGACCACGTAGTGACGCTCTTTTCACCGCAGTGCCGCGAATGCATCCACTGCCTCGACCCGCGCACCAATCTCTGCCTCGCGATCCGCGAGAAGCAAGGCGAGGGGTACCTGCCCGATGGCACTACACGCCTGTCGCTGGACGGAGAGCCGCTACGCCACTTCATGGGTACCTCGACCTTTGCTGAGTACACGGTGATGCCGGAGATCGCGCTGGCGAACATTTCGAAGGATGCGCCGCTCGACCACGCATGCCTCTTCGCCTGCGGCCTGTCGACCGGCCTTGGCGCTGCGATATACACGGCAAAGGTTCAGCCGGGGACTACCTGCGTCGTCTTTGGCGCCGGGATGGTGGGGCTCGGCGCTGTTGCTGGCGCGCGGCTGCAGGGGGCCGAGCGAATCATCTGCGTCGATCTTTCCGACGAGAGGCTCGAACTGGCGCGCGGTCAGGGTGCAACCGACACTTGGACCGCTGGCCCGGAGACCGTGGCCCGTGTGCTCGAGGAGACCGGCGGCTTCGGCGCCGATTACACCTTCGAGGCAACCGGGCTCGTCTCGGTGATGGAGCAGGCCGTCGAGTCGGCGCGGATGGGCTGGGGGCTTTGCACCGTCGCTGGCGTTGCTGGAAAGGGTGAGACGCTCGACATCATTCCCCGCTGGCTGATCACCGGCCGCCGCGTCTGCGGGTCATCTTTTGGCGGCGTGAAAGGCCGCGATCAGGTTCCGCAGCTGATCGATCGCTACCTAGAAGGTGAGATCGACGTTGACCCGTTCATCTCGCACAGCCTCACGCTTGATGAAGTGAACCGCGGCTTTGAGCTGATGGAAGCCCAAGACGGCATCCGAAGCGTGATCGCCTTCAGCTAAAGGCTGCGCGCATCGCCGCGACGATCTCGTCCGGCTTGTCTTCCTGGAGAAAGTGGCTGGCGTTCTCAATTAGAACCTGCTCGCCTGCGCCCGGGATCAGCTCAGTGAAGCGGCTGCCTGACTTCGGGTACGGGAAGATCGGGTCTTGGTCGGAGAAAGCGACGAGCGTAGGTTTTGTCCATTCGGCGAGCGCATCGTGGATTGCCATCATCTCCGTGACGCCGACGTCGTCGTCTTTGATCGGAACCAGCAGCGGGAATTGGTGCGCTCCGGCCTTGCTCGCCGCATCGGGGAAGGGCGCCTCGTAGGCCGCGATTACTTCCGGACTTAGTTCGCTTGTCGTCGAGTTTTCGATGATCATGCCGACCGGTAGGTCGGTCGTCTTCTCGGCGAATTCGCGCCAAGCCATGAAGCCCTTGCTGACGCGGCCGGTGAAGATTCCTGTGTTCATGATCACGAGCCGTCCAACTTGGTCGGAGTGCTCGATTGCCCAGCGGAGGCCGATCGCACCGCCCCAGTCCTGCACGACGACGGTTACGTCCTCGAGTCCTTCTATCTGATCGAGGTGGGCGTTGATGCTGTCGCAGTGGCGGTCGTACGTGTACCACTGCTGATCGGTTGGCTTGTCGGAGCGGCCGAAGCCAACGAGGTCGGGGCAGACCACGCGCTTGCCGTCGGCAACGAGCAGGTCGAGCATCTTGCGGTAGAGATATGACCAGCTTGGCTCGCCGTGGAAGCAGAGCACCGGCTGCCCTTCACCTTCGTCGAGGTGATGGAGACGCATTCCGTTGACCTCAACGTAGTTTGGCTCGTAGGCGTACCCGGGGAGGTTCTCGAAGCGCTGATCAGGGGTACGGAAGATTTCAGGCATAACGCCGATCATAGGCTCTGAGTTATTGGCGCGGCTGCGCGCCTCGAACCAGTAAGCTGGCGCGATGATCAAGCCTGCGACACGTCGCCTAGTCACCACTTCTCTACTCGCCCTGTTCGCCGTCTCCCTATTGGCATCGAGCGCCGGCGCAAAGACCACTTACCGTGAGCCAGCGCTGACCGTCAACAAGCAGAACCTCGCGGCTTCGCTGCATTGCCCAGTCCCGATCATTCCCGGCCGCGGCAAGCAGCCGATGATGCTCGTAACCGGCACCGGCTACACCGGGGCTGCTGCCTACTTGATCGGTAAGCCCGGGCTGCTGTACGGCAAGCGGCCAATCTGTTACGTCGACTTCCCGTACAAGACGACCGGCGACATGCAGATCGCCGCCCAGTACATCGTCGCTGGCGTCCGCGAGATGGCGAAGCAGGCGCGCCAACCAATCTCAATCTTTGGAATCAGCCAAGGCGCTGTGCTGCCTCGCTGGGCGCTCACATACTGGCCGAGCCTGCGCAAGAAGGTCACCGACGTGATCGCGATCGCTGGTACGCAGCACGGCACGACGCTGATCTCCGGCTGCAGCGTGTTGGAGCCTTGCATGCCAGCCGTCTGGCAACAGCGGGCTGGCTCAAACCTCTTGAACGCGCTCAACGCACAGCGAGACGAGTCGCCTAACCCAACCGCTTGGACGACAATTCGCAGCGCGACCGATGAGACTGTTCAGCCGATGACCGGCCCCAGGCCGACCTCGTCGCTCAAGGGTGCGACAAACATCTTGATTCAGGATGTATGCGCGGGTCGTGTAGTCAGGCATATCCCGTCGGCTCTCGACTCGGTCACTTATGCGGCCTTCAACGATGCAGTAGCCCACAAGGGCCCAGCTAAGCAGTCACGGCTACCGGCCAACGTTTGCGACCACCCCCGCGCGCCTGGCTTCCCTGAGTCTCGTGCAGCCGCATTCACGCCGGATCCACAGGTAGACGCACCGAAGGTCGGCGCCGAGCCGGCGGTGCAGCGGTACGCCTTTAAGCCCGTTCCTTAACTAGCGGCCAGCGGAGCAGCGCCCTTGGCGGAGCGCCGTGCTTCTTTTTCGCGGCCCACTTGGTCGAGCGTGACCTTGCGCATCCGCACGTGGGCCGGCGTTACTTCTACCGCCTCATCGGCGCGGACAAACTCAAACGCCTGTTCGAGCGAAAGCAGCTTCTTGGGGATCACGCGGACTAGTTCGTCGGCGGTTGAGGAGCGCACGTTGCTGAGCTTCTTTTCGCGCACGGCGTTTACGTCGAGATCGCCTGAGCGGCTGTTCTCGCCGACGATCATCCCCTCGTAAACCTCTTCGCCGGGCTCTACAAAGAGCGTGCCGCGGTCCTGCATGGCAAAGCATGCGTGGGCCGTGACGGGGCCGGTGCGGTCTGCCACGAGAGCGCCGGTCTGGCGCGTCTTCAGCTCACCAAACCAAGGCTCCCAGCGATCGAACACGTGGTGTGCGATTCCGGTGCCGCGGGTTTCGGTGAGGAACTCGGTGCGGAAGCCGATCAGGCCGCGGGCCGGTACGAGGTACTCCATCCTCACCCAGCCGCTGCCGTGGTTGCCCATCTCTTCCATGCGGCCCTTGCGCAGCGCGAGTAGCTGCGTAACGGCGCCGACGTGCTCTTCAGGTACGTCGATCGTCAGCTCTTCAACCGGTTCGCTCAGCACGCCGTCGATCTCACGCGTGACGACCTGCGGCTGCCCGACTGTCATCTCAAAGTCTTCACGGCGAAGCTGCTCAACGAGGATTGCTAGGGCGAGCTCGCCGCGACCTTGCACCTCCCATGAGTCTGGCCGGTCGGTCGGGAGGACGCGCAGCGCGACGTTGCCAACCATCTCGGCGTCGAGTCGGCTTAGGAGCTGGCGGGCGGTCAGCTTCGATCCGTCCTTGCCGGCCAGCGGCGAGGTGTTGATACCGATTGTGACGCTGAGGCTTGGTTCATCTACCGCGATCAGTGGCAGCGGGCGAGGGTCGTCGGGGTCGGCCAGGGTTTCGCCGATCGTCACCTCAGGGATGCCAGCAACGGCGACGATCTCGCCCGGGCCAGCCTCCTCGGCTTCGACGCGGTCTAGCGCGTCGGTGACAAACAGGTCGGTGACCTTGACCTTCTCGACAGTGCCGTCGCGGCGGCACCAGGCAACCTGCTGGCCGCGCTTAACGGTCCCGTCGTAGACGCGGCAGATCGCGAGGCGGCCTAGGTAGTCGGAGGCATCGAGGTTGGTGACGAGCATCCGAAGCGGAGTTTCAGGATCGAAGGTTGGCGCAGGGATCGTCTCGACGAGGAGGTCCATCAGTGCCTTCAGGTCGTCGCCCTGGGTTTCGGGGTTGAGCGACGCGGTGCCTGCCTTGGCGTTTGTGTAGACGATCGGGAAGGCGATCTGCTCCTCGTCGGCGTCGAGGTCGAGGAAAAGTTCTTCGACCTCATGCACAACCTCATCGACGCGTGCGTCGGGGCGGTCGATCTTGTTGATGACGAGAATCACAGGCAACTTCGCTTCCAGCGCTTTGCGGAGCACAAAGCGGGTCTGTGGCAGTGGCCCTTCGCTGGCATCAACGAGCAGTAGGACTCCGTCAACCATGAAGAGGCCACGTTCGACCTCGCCGCCGAAGTCGGCGTGGCCGGGGGTGTCGATGATGTTCAGCTTGACGCCGTCATAGCGCACTGAAGTGTTCTTGGCGAGGATCGTGATGCCCTTCTCACGCTCGAGGTCCATCGAATCCATCACGCGGTCCGTGACTTCGGCTCCCTTGCGGAAGGCGCCGGACTGCTGCAGCATCGCGTCAACGAGCGTCGTTTTGCCGTGGTCGACGTGCGCGATGATCGCGACGTTTCGGATGTCATTGCGTGTGGCCATAAAAAGATTGCCTCCCGCTCGGTGCGTCCCGAGCTAGGAAGGCTATGCAATGAGAGTAGTGGTGGGTGGCCGAACTGCTAGCAGCGGGCTGATTGGGCAGCCGCAGATGGCGCGAGCTGCCTAAGCCTTGGCTAAAGTTAAGTTCACCGACCTGCGATCTCAGCGGACGCTCCGCGACCACCTCTCATCTCTGACTCTCCAACCAACGAACCGACGCGCCCTGACGCCGTAGGCGGAGCCAGCAAGCGGATACTGCGACCTGAGATTCAGGCGCTCCGCGCGCTTGCTGTTGCCGCCGTCGTGATCTTCCACTACTGGCCGTCAGTGATCCCTGGCGGCTACATCGGCGTCGATGTTTTCTTCGCGATCTCGGGCTTCCTGATCACCGGCCACCTGGTGCGCGAAGTTGACAAGAGCGGAGGAGTTTCGCTTTCGGGTTTCTGGGCGAGGCGTGCACGCCGCATCCTTCCCGCTGCCCTGCTGGTACTACTGTTCTGTGCGGTTGCGACCTTCTTGATCGTGCCGCTCAACCTTTGGGACCAGTTCTTCCGGGAGATTCAGGCAAGCACGCTTTATGTTGAGAACTGGAACCTCGCGCATGAGGCAGTCGATTACCTCGGAGCAGAGAACCGCCCTTCACCGGTTCAGCACTACTGGTCGTTGTCGGTAGAGGAGCAGTTCTACATCGTCTGGCCACTACTGATCATCGTGGCGATGGTGTTCGTCCGCAAGGGGTCTCAGCTGCTTCGCCGCCGCGCGATCACCGTGCTTCTCATGCTGCTCACTGCGTGCAGCCTCGGCTACTCGATCTGGCACACCGCGAATGATCCAGCAGCGGCCTTCTTTGTGACGCCAACGCGGGTCTGGGAATTCGGTGCCGGCGGCTTGCTGGCGCTGATGGCAACCAGTGCTGTCTGGCCGGGAGTTCGCGCTGCTGTCTCCTGGGCAGGAATCGCGATGATCCTCACGGCGGCTTTCGCGTACACGCCGAAGACGCCTTTCCCTGGCGCTGCTGCGATCTTGCCGATCGCCGGCACGCTGCTCGTAATCTGGGCCGGCAGCCCGGATCGCCGCTGGTCACCGCTGCGATTGATGAGCCTGCGAGGGACGCAGTGGGTAGGAGACCTTTCGTATTCGATCTACCTGTGGCATTGGCCGCTGCTGATCCTCACGCCGTTCCTGATTTTGGGCGGCCTTAGTACTCCAATCAAACTTGGGCTGCTGGCATTAACGGTGCTTCTAGCAGCCCTCTCAAAGCGCTTTGTTGAAGATCCACTGCGCTCCGGGCCGCTGCTGGCCTCGCACCGCCCACGGCGCAGCTTCGCCTTCGTGCTCGCCGGTACAGGCACGGTGCTGCTCGCGACCTTTGCGGCGCTCGCCGTCCTCACAGCGCGTGAAGACTCCGACGCGCTAGCAACAAAGCAGCTCTTCGCAAGCCCTCAGCGCTGCTTCGGCGCCGCCGCGCGTGACCCTGAAAATCAACCGTGCACCAACCCGAAGCTGCGCTTGGCGGTAACACCAACGCCGCTGGAGCTGAAGCGCGATTACATCGGCACGCTGAACGTCTCGGCGTGCCCCAAGGAAGGCGCCGATCATGAAGGGACGGTCAGAGGCTGCACCTTTGGCCCGCCTGCCGACAAGGCTAAGCGCCAGGTAGCGCTGATCGGCGACAGTCACGCCGGTCGCTGGCGCAGAGGCTTCACGATGATCGCCGATCAGCGCCGATGGCGTGTCTCGGCTGCCACGATGAAAGGCTGTCCGTTCAGCACGGCCAATTATCCAAAGCCTGGGGTCAACAGCGCCGACTGTCTCGCTTGGAAGAAGGCTCTGCCGCAATGGCTTGCGGCCCAGCCTGGTCTCGACACGCTCTTTGTCGCGCAGCTAGTTCCGAAGTTCACGACGAAGCAGAAGTTTGAGGAGGATGTTGCTGGCTACCAGGAACAGTGGAGCCTGCTGCCGCCGAACATCAAGCACATCGTCGTGCTGCGCGATAACCCAAGGCAGCCAGCCGAGACGATGGACTGCGTGGAGCGCGCAATAAACGAGAAACAGCCGGCAGGTACGGCCTGCGCAATCCCACGCTCCTCGGTGATCGATAGCCGCCCTGATTCCGCCGCGGTTGCTGCCGCGCGCCTAAACCGGCCGAGCGTCGGCGTAATCGACTTGACCGACTTCTACTGCGACAAGACGAGCTGCTTCCCAGTGATCGGCGGTGTGCTGGTGCGGTCCGATAAGAGCCACCTGACGCCACTCTTCAATGGCACGCTGGTTCCTTACGTGCTGCGCGCCTTGGACCGCGGCAAGTGGATGGACCGCTGAGCGTTTCTTAGCGGCCCGGTCGTTCTGCTTGCCTGATGGCGAGACCGGGACTCGAACCCGGGACACCACGATTTTCAGTCGTGTGCTCTACCAGCTGAGCTATCTCGCCGCGACAGGCAGGGTATCGCGGGCTGCGCTGGAGCGTCACCGGGGCTGGCCGCTTGCAGCTACTCACCGAGCCGCGGGCCGCGCTCGTCGCGCGTTAGGTCGTGCGCCCCGCTCCGTTCGTCGAGCTCAAGATCTAGTCCGGCCATGACGGCTGCGAGCCCCGAGTAGATCGCTACGACGAGCTGTAGCTCGATCACTTCACGGTCGCTCAGCGCCGCGCGCGCCGCAGCTAGCTGCGGGTCGGAGGGGCGGCTTCGCTCGAGCGTGACCTTTGCCAGCTCAAGGATCGCCTGTTCGTCCTCATTGAAGTTTGCAAGGTCAAGCGCGTCAATCGCAGCGATCTCGTCGTCGCTGATCTCGCAGATCCGCGCGACCTCAACGTGCTGAAACCATTCGTATTCGCAGTCCAGAAGCCGTGCGACGAGCAGGATCACAAGCTCGCGTCGGCGCGGCGACAACTCTGCATCTGTCCAGAGCCCGCCGGTTAGCGCGATGAACTTGGGGAAGGCGTCGTCGGCGAGCGACAGCAGACGGAAGATCCCTAGGTCGGGCAATGCGGCGAGTGCGCGCTGCGTGTCGGTAGAAAGCGCTTCTGGGTCAGGGAAAGGGATCCGCGGCATCGGCGCTAACGGTATTGCGTTTGCGCTGCTTAGGAGTCGCGCGCGCGAAGCCGGGCAACGCCAATCGGTACCCACCAGAGAGCCAGCCCTATCGCTAGTCCGATCGCGAGGTTGAAGAAGAAGCCGATCAGCCCTACTAGGAGGGCCAGCGTCCAGGCCCAGCCGCCTTCAAGGTCGCGGAGTAGTCCGATGTGTAGGAGCCCGGCGGCGGCAAGCATGCCGGCCAGGATTGGCAGAGGGAAGGCGCTGAGCAGAACTGCCATTCCTGCGCCGAAGACGACGGCGAGGAAAACAAGAGCGCCGCCGATCATCAGCGGAGCGCCTCCGGTGCGGGCGCCAAACTCTCGGTGCGCTGTGAGGCCTCCGGCGCCGTGGCAGACAGGCATTCCGGCGATCGACCCGGCCAGCAAGTTCACGGCGCCAAGCGTCATCGCCAGGCGCCCTGGCTTGACGCGCTTTGCGGCCGGTCCGAAGTAGACCTTTGCTGCATCGGCTGTCGCTAGGCAGGAGTTGGCGAAAGTCAATGGCAACTGGGGGATTACGAGCACAACGAGCGCGCTGGCGAAGGCCGCGCCACTCAAGTCCGGCAGCGGTAGCCCCGACGGCCCGAGTTTCATCTCAGCGCCGGAGCGGACCAGCGCGATTGCCAGTCCAAGGATTACGAGCACAAGGGCGATCAGATGCTTCCGCAGGGCCATCGCTGCGGCCAAGACAACTAGCGCGAGTGCGAGGAGAATCAACGGATCGGCAGTTGCATCGCTGAACGATTTTGGAGCCGTCCAGACGAGTCCCCAAGCGATCTTCAGGAACAGCAGCCCGACCGTTAATTGCACGCCGCGGATCAGCGGCTTAGGGAACGCTCGTCCGGCCCAGTCGATCAGTCCGGCGCCGCCGAGCGTGAAGAAGATTACGCCCATTAGTAGCGCGCCCGCGGCGATCTCGTCCGCACCGAGCCCCTTTGCGATCGCGATCGCTCCGAAGGCTTTCAGCGGCTGGACTGGGATCGGCAGCCTGAAGGCGAACGCGACGATCAGGTAGAGGATTCCCGCCGGCAGGAGCACGGCCGTTGCCGTCAGTCCGTTCTTGATGATCAGTGCGGCGGCAATTGGAACGAGCACACCAAGGTCGGCCACGGCGCCGGCCAGCTCGCGTCGGTCGAAGCGCATCGCTAGCTGCGAGGGAGCCAGCAGCGGGGCAGTAGCGCTCATCGGTCGGTGCGGTCAACCATTACCGAGGTGGCCTTCACCGCTGCGGTAGCGGCAACACCGGGCGCTAGGCCAAGTTCCTCGACTGCGTCACGAGTGATCACGGCTGTCACGCGATGCGGCCCCGCCTCAATCTCGACTACGGCCATCACTCCGTCAACCTGGACTGAACGAACGACGCCGGGGAAGCGGTTGCGCGCCGACAGGCTGTCGCCGGCCTTGTGACGCGGCGCGTGGCCGCTGAGCCGCTTGATCTCGCT
>CAMDLG010000063.1 GCA_945901565.1 Bifidobacterium breve
AGAACCGCTACGGCCCAAACCGCGTTGGTCTCTACGGCGCCATGACGCCGATCGCCGACATCATCAAGCTGCTAAGCAAGGAGCCCTTCCGCCCCAAAACGGCGATCGGCTGGCTCTTCACGCTCGCGCCGATCCTCTCGATCACGGCGGCCTTTGGCGCCTTGGCTCTGGTGCCTTACGGCCCCGTAGTCGACATCTTCGGCACGGCCACTGGGCTTTACGGGATCGACGTCAGCATCGGTCCGCTTTACGTATTCGCATTCGGTGCGGTGAGCTTCTACTCGGTGATGCTCGGCGGCTGGGCATCAGGATCGAAGTACTCGTTCCTTGGTTCGATGCGCGCCGCCGCGCAGCTAATTAGCTATGAGGTACCGCAAGGGATGGCGCTGGTCGGCGTGATCATCACAGCGCAGACGATGTCGCTGACAGGGATCGTCGAAGCGCAGCAAGGGATGTGGTACATCGTGCCGCAGTTCTTTGGCTTCGTTGTCTTTATGGTCGCCAGCTTCGCTGAGACCAACCGCCCGCCGTTTGACCTGATGGAGGCTGACGCCGAGCTAACGGGCGGCTACAACACGGAGTTCGGTGGCAGCAAGTTCACGCTCTACTTCTTCGCTGAGTACCTCAACATGATCGTCGTCTCGGGAATCGCCACGGCGATCTTCCTCGGCGGCTGGCTGCTGCCGTTTGGGATCCACCCACCAAACTGGGTCGCCCCCTTCATTGTGATCGGCACGATGCTGGCTTTCGTCACCTTCTTCATCTGGATCCGCGCGACGCTGCCGCGACTGCGCTACGACCAGTTGATGTCGCTGGGCTGGAAGGTTCTGCTGCCACTGGCCACGCTAAATGCACTTGTAACCGCGATCATTGTCGTCGCCTTTTAGGAGATTGAAGATGCCCTGGAACCCAGAAGACGATGTAATCGAGGTTGTTCGCGGACCGCAAAAGGCCGGCGGCGCCGGTGGGCTATACCGCGCCTTTGGCGAGACGCTGCGCGGCTTGAAGACGACCTTCGGTCAGCTGCGGATGGGCGTCGACACGATTCAGTACCCAGAAGAGAAGATTCCGGTCTACCCGCGCTTCCGTGGCCGCCATCAGCTGCACCGCTTTGAAGACAGCGGCCTTGAGAAGTGCGTCGGCTGTTCGCTCTGCGCCGCTGCCTGCCCATCTGACTGTATCCGCGTCGTGGCCGCTGAAAATACGCCAGAGAACCGCGTGTCAGCCGGCGAGCGTTACGCTGCCGTTTATGAGATCAACCTTTCGCGCTGCATCTTCTGCGGATACTGCGAAATTGCCTGCCCGTTCGACGCGATCACGATGGGCCACGAGTTTGAACTCTCCGGCGCCAACCGCTCGGATTTGATCTTCACGAAAGAGATGCTGCTGGCTGAGCCGATCGAGCGCACGCCGCTCAGGGCGGAAGGGGAGTAGCAGCAAGCGACGATGACCTTCCTGTTCTTCTTCATCTTTGCTGGATTTGCGCTGGCCGGAGCGGTCGGCGTAGTCGTGCTGCGCAACCCCTTCTACTGCGTTCTTTCGCTGGTCGTTCACCTAGTCGCTCTGGCGTTGCTCTTCTTGCTGCTTGAAGCGCAGTTCGTCGCCGTCGCGCAGATCGTCGTCTACGCCGGCGCCGTGATGGTGCTCTACGTCTTCGTCGTCGGTTACGTCGGCGGCGGCGATCACCCAGAGCCACTCTGGCGGGCCGGCACACGCCAGCGGGCATTGGCGATTGGCTTTGCCAGCGCGATCTTCATTGAGCTTGCGATAGCCGTCCTCGGCACGGGGCTCAGCGCCCTGGGGACCGAGGGCATCGCGCTGACAGCGAATTACGGCACGCCGGAGCAGATCGGCGAGCTGCTGCTGACAGACTTCCTCTTGGCATTCGAGCTGGCGTCGATGTTGCTGCTCGTTGCTGCGATCGGCGCCGTGGCACTGGCTGGCAGGCGGGGCGGCATCGCCGAAGATGAAGGCAACCTCTCGCCGCGTCATGGCGTTGTTGACCTCCCACGTCCGGCTGCGACCGGCTCGATGGCTGAGGGCGTATCTGGCTACGGCGTGACTGCGCCGCTGCCCGATCCTCAGTTCGAAGGCCGCGAGCTGCAGCAGCCGGCACGAGCCGCCGCGGAGGACGACCGATGAGCGTCAATTGGTACCTAATCGTCTCAGCGATGATCTTCACGCTCGGCGCTACCGGCGTGATGATCCGCCGCAACCCGCTCGTCGTGCTTCTTTGCCTCGAGCTGATGCTCAACGCGGGCAACCTCGCGCTGATCGGCTTTTCGCGGATGTGGGGCAATGGCGCCGGCGAAATATTCGCGATCGTCGTGATGGTGATTGCTGCCTGCGAGGTAGCGATCGGGCTCGGCATCATCGTCGCGCTCTACCGCCGCCGTCTGCCTGTTGACGTTGACGAACTAAGCGAGCTGCACGGATGAGCATCTCTCTAACTCCGTGGCTAGTGCTCGCCTGCCCGCTGGTCGGGATGTTGACGATCGCGCTGCTCGGCAAGAAGCTCTCACCGCGCGCCGCTGGCACGATCGGCACACTGGCGATCGCGCTGGCCTTCGTCTTCGCCGTGCTCACGCTGATCAAGCTGCAGGCGTTGCCTTCTAACGCGCGCGTTGAGACGACTTCGCTCTGGGATCTCGTCAATGTCGACGGAGTAAAGATTCAGCTCGGCCTTTACGTCGATCCGCTCTCGACCTTCATGATCCTCGTCGTGACCGGCGTCTCGACGCTGATCCACCTCTACTCGGCCGGTTACATGCAGACCGACGAGGGCTACGTGCGGTACTTCGCGTACCTCAACTTCTTCGTCTTCTCAATGTTGCTGCTGGTGCTGGCAGGCAACCTCGTCCTGCTGATCATCGGCTGGGCCTTCGTCGGCGCCGCCTCGTACATGCTGGTCTCCTACTGGTACCGCCGCGACACGGCTACAGCGGCCGGCATCAAGGCCTTCGTAATCAACGTAATCGGCGACATTGGGTTAGTGCTCGGCACGCTCTTCCTCTTCAAGACGATGGGCGTGCTCGATTACGGCCAACTTTTCTCGGGAGCGCACACGGCCTTTGAGAAGGATGCGCCTGAGCTAGTGATCGCAATGCTGCTGATTCTCGTCGGGGCATTTGCCAAGTCGGCGCAGATCCCGTTCCAGACCTGGCTTCCGGACGCGATGGAAGGCCCGACGCCGGTCAGCTCACTGATCCACGCAGCGACAATGGTCACCGCCGGTGTCTATCTAATCGGCCGCCTCCACGTGCTCTTCGAGTGGGCTCCAACCGCGGCCGCTGTTGGAGCGATCGTTGGTGCGTTGACGCTGCTGATCGCCGGCAGCATCGGCCTCGTAATGACCGACCTCAAGCGCGTAATCGCCTACTCGACGATGTCGCAGATCGGTTACATGATCATGGGCGTCAGCGCCGCCGCATACGTCGGCGGCTTCTTCCACATGATGTCCCACGCCTTCTTCAAGGCGCTGCTCTTCATGGCGGCAGGTTCAGTCATCTCGGCGATGGGCGGCAATCAGTCGCTCAACAACATGAGCGGATTCCGCAAAGCGATGCCTTTCACCTTCGCCTGCTTCCTTGCCGGCGGCTTCGCGCTATCAGCCTTCCCGCTTTTCTCGGGCTTCTTTTCGAAGGACACGCTGCTCTTTGAGGTTGGCGCGCGCGGCGGCTGGTACTGGGCGCTTTACGTTGCCGGTTACGTCGGCGCGGCCTTCACCGTCTTCTACACATGGCGGATGATCTTCCGCGCTTTCTGGGGCGAGCCCTGCAAGGAAGCTCAGGTGGTGATCGACACCGGCCACGCCTACCACCCGGCGGAGCACACCAACCCTCACACCGGCGACGAGGACGACCCCTCAACTCAGGAGGTCGAGGATTCCGAGGTTGGCTTCCCAGGCAAGGAACACAAGTACGCCGAGACGACCTGGCAGATGCGCTACGCGATGATCCCGCTGGCGATCCTCGCGGTTATCGCAGGCGTGATTCAGCTTCCGTTCGGGGTTACCAACGTGATCAGCGACTTCCTCCAGCCGACCTTCGCTGACACGATCGTCGAGTACATGCCCGATAACAGCGGCCTTGAGGCCTTCGGCCTGCTGATCTCGTCGGTGATCGCGATTGTCAGCCTCGCCTGCGCTTACTGGATCTGGGTCCGCAAGCCCGGCACGTCGGCAGCGATTCAGGCGCGCCTGCCGTGGCTGCACAAGCTCTTCATCAACAAGTGGTACTTCGATGACTTCTACTCGATCTTTGTCGTGCGGCCGGTCGTCTGGATCGGTCAGTGGGCAAGCGACAGCTTTGAACGGGTAGTGATCAACGGAGCGATAATCGGTGGCACGTCGGGCCTCGTAAAGGCTGGCTCGGCGGCCGTGCGGGCGATCCAAACCGGCATGATCCGCAGCTACGCGGCGCTCGTGATTGGCGGCCTCTCAATCGTTCTTCTCTACTTCCTGGTGCGTGGACTGTGACGATCCACCTCTCAATCATCCTCTGGCTCCCCGCCGCTGCCGGGCTGCTGGCGCTGCTACTGCCAAGCCGCTTTGCGCGCTGGATCTCGCTGCTCGGCGCGCTGCTGGTGCTGGCCTACGCGATCACGTTGCTGGTCGATTACGACCGCGCCGCCGGCGGCATGCAGTACGTCACCGACATCACTTGGATCCGCTCGATCGGAATCCACTATGCGCTTGCAGTCAGCGGCCTCAACCTTGTCCTCCTCGCGACGACGGCAGTGATCTTCACGGCCTCTGCGCTGTGGACGCTGATCGACGAGCCTGACAGCGGTAAGCCGGGTATCTACGCGCTGCTGATGGGGCTCGCGCAGACAGCGGTGATGGGTGCGTTCATGGCTCAGGACCTAGCCCTATTCGTGGTCTTCTTCGACTTGATGTTGGTGCCGTTCTACTTCCTGATCGTGATCTGGGGCGGCCCTGACCGCACGCGCGCCGTGCTCAAGCTCTTCATGTACACGCTCGTCGGCTCGCTCCTGATGCTGGTCGGCGCGATCACGACCGGCGTGATGGCGGCGAATGGTGGCGAGCCAAACTTCCTTCTCTCAGAGCTTGCAAAAACTCCGCTCGGCAGCACGGCTCAGGGTTGGATCTTCCTCGCCTTCGCACTCGCATTCCTGATCAAGATGCCGTCATTCCCGTTCCACGGCTGGATGCCTGATGGTTATTCGAACATGCCGATCGGGGTGCTCGCCGTCTTCACGGCGATCCTCAGCAAGGTTGCCGCCTACGGCTTCCTGCAGATCGCGCTGCCGCTATTCCCGGACGCCGCCGTCCGGTACCAGGAGCTGATCATGATCGTCGCCGTGGCCTCGATCCTCTACGGCTCAGCGATGGCCTTCACGGTTGATAGTGCGCGGCTAGTGCTGGGTTATTCATCGATTGCTCAGCTCGGCTTCATTGTGCTCGGGATCTTCGCCTTCAACGGCCGAGGCGCCGACGGCGCGGTGCTCCAGGCGACCAACCACGCGATCGTTGCCGGCGCCCTGATCTTCGTCGTCGCGATGCTCTCACGCCGCGCTGGGGGCAGCGAGAAGCTCTCTGACATGGGCGGCATTGCGAAGGGAGCACCGGCATTTGCCGCTGTCTTCGTCGTCTTCAGCTTTGCGCTCCTCGCAATGCCAGGTACCGCCAACTTTGTCGGTGAATTCATGATCCTCCTCGGCACCTTCACGAGCCGCATGACCTTCGCCTTCATCGCCGCAATCGGCGTAGCGCTGGCAGCCTTCTACTCGCTGCGCTTCTACATCAGCGCAATGCATCACCGCGTTGGCGAGAAGGTCAACTCGTTCGAGATGACGCTGCGCGAGGCGCTCGTCGTGGTGCCACTGATGTTGGTCGTGATCGCACTTGCTCTCTACCCGCAGTTCGCCCTGCGCCCCGCGCAGGACGGTACCCGCGTTGCGCTTAGCGCGACGGAGCAGGCGCAGTCGTCGGCCGCTACGGCAAGCACGACAGGGAACGGGCGATGAGCATGCCACTTGCCTCAACCGTTCCGGCGGCTCCCTACATCGACTGGGCCGGCCTATCGCCTCTGCTAGCGCTGCTCGGCGGCGCGATCATCGTGCTGATCGTCGGACTGGCGGGGCCGCGCGGAATCCGCACGAAGCTCGTACCGCTACTCAGCCTCGCGACCTTCGGCGTTGCGCTCGGCTGCGTGATCGCGCTCTGGGGGCAGAACCTCGTGCTGATCGAGGATGCCTTGCAGCTCGATCCGCTGACTTTGATCCTGATGCTCGTAATCTGCGGCGGCGGTGTGGTCGCGGTGCTGCTCGCTTGGCGCGATCAGGCCGCCGAAGAGATCGCGCACGGCGAGTTCTTCGCGCTGATGCTGCTTGCTTCTGCAGGAATGTTCGTCCTCGTCTCCTCGCGTGACATCGTCATGACCTTCGTCGGGCTGGAGCTGCTCTCGCTGCCTCTCTACATCCTCTGTGCCTCACGCGTGCGCGAGGAGCGCTCGCTGGAATCGGGCCTCAAGTACCTGATCATCGGCTCGGTCGGCTCAGCAACCGTGCTCTACGGCTTCGCGCTGCTCTACGGCGCAACGGGCCAGACCGGCTACAGCGATATCGCTTCTGCGATCAGCAGCAACGGCCTTGCGACCGATCCACTCTTCCTGACGGCGGTCGCGATGTGCACGGTCGGCTTCGCCTTCAAAGCCTCGCTCGCGCCGTTCCACCAGTGGACGCCAGACGTCTATGAGGGCGCCCCGACGCCGGTCACGGCGTTTATGTCGGTAGCGACCAAGGCCGCTGCCTTCGGCGTGATCATCCGACTATTCGATGTGGCGCTGCGGCCAGCAATCGAGGCTTGGCGTCCGATCTGGATTGCGATTGCGCTGATCACGATGGTCGTCGGCAATGTAGGCGCTTTGCGTCAGCCATCGATGAAGCGGATGCTGGCCTACTCCTCGGTCGCCCAGGCCGGTTACGTGCTCGTCGGCTTCGTCCTCGTCACCGACCTAGGTGTTCAAGCGATCTGCTCCTACCTGATCCTCTACAGCTTCGGCAACCTCGCTGCGTTCGCCGTTGTAATCGCGCGCGAGCGGGAGACGGGCGAGGGTGACAACATCTCCGCGCTGCGCGGGCTCGGCACGTCGCGGCCGGCTCTCGCGATCGCGATGACAATTTCGATGCTGAGCCTTGCTGGCATACCCGCTACGGCAGGTTTCATGGGCAAGCTGCGCCTAGTTGAGGCCGCAGCAGCGGGCGATTACGCCTGGCTCGTTGCCGTATTGGTTGTCCTTTCGGTGATCTCGCTGGCCTACTACCTGCCGGTTGTAGCGACGATGTGGCGCGGTGAGACGCAGCCCGGGACCGACGCGGCAAGCGGCGTACCTGTGCTCGCCGGAGGTGCTCCCGAGGCCGACGCTACGGGCGCCCGTGCTGGCTGGGAGCTAACTGCCGTTGCTGTTCTGCTGGCAGCCGCTGTGATCGTCTTCGGGATCATCCCGCAGCCGGTATTCAACCTTGTAGCGAGCGCCGCGCGCGGCCTCGGCCTCAGCTGAGGCGACCCGTTTAGCGCCGCTCGGCGCGCTACGGTTCGCCTCCGTGGATTACCCGATCGATAGCTTTACCCCGGCCGAAGCGGCCCGCCTAGAGCCACACTTCACGAACCTCGACGAGCCCGTATTCGCACTCGTCAATCTGCCTGAGACTGTCAAAGGAGCGCTCTTCGCCCGCTACTCGCGCTACAACGGAACGCTGCGGCGCCTCTTCCTCGATGAGTTCGCCGATTCACTGCCCGAGTCCGGCGGTGACTGGGAGCGCGATGAAGGAAAGCGCGCTTCTGAGCTGTACGACACGATCTTCCTCGGTTACGGCGACGACTCCGTGGCGCAGCTGGGCGGCGCGCATCTCGCCTGCGAATGGGTCTCGAACGTGATGACGAAGATCCTCCAGAGGCCGCGGTTGGCGTCATATCTTGAGCAGTCAACGCGCTACATCCGCTACGACGGTGAGGTCCCCGGCCTTGGTTATCGCTATTACCGCTCCGCTGAGCTTGGCGCGCAGTACGAGCAGACGATGGACAGTCTCTTCAGCACCTATTCGTCAGCGATCCCTGCTGTTTCAGCTTGGGCCGCGGATCAGTTCCCAGCCGCTGACGGCGTCTCAGATGGTGCTCACGCGCGGGCGATCGAGGCCAAGTCTCTCGATCTGCTGCGGGGTCTACTGCCGGCCAGCTCGCTCTCGCACATGGGGATCTTTGCCTCTGGGCAAACCTACGAGCAGCTAATTCTTCACCTGCTAGCGCACCCGCTGCCCGAGGCCCGCGACTACGGCCAGATGCTGCTGGCGACTCTGAAACAGGTGATGCCGAGCTTCGTTTCGCGGGTCGAGCGCGCCGATCGCGGCGGAGAGTGGATCGATTACCTAGAGAAGCGAACCGCCGCTGGCAGCGATTGGGCACAGCGGCTGGAGCTGGCTGGGGGAGATGACAACGACGCTGGCCCGTCGGTAAAGCTGACGCACGTCGATGGAACTGAGGAGGATCTGCTCTGCGCGCTGATCTTCGAGCAGTCGCGCTCCAGCGAGGCTGCAATTCGCAGCGCCATCGAGCGGCTCAGCGGCGACGAACGGGCAGCAATGCTGAGCGACTTCGTTGGTGCTCGCGCGAACCGTCGTCATCGCCCCGGTCGAGGATTCGAGGCGGTTCGCTATCGCTGTGAGGTTGTCGCTGACTACGGCGCCTTCCGCGACCTTCACCGCCACCGGATGCTCACCGTTCAGTGGCAGACCCTGGGCCCAGAGCTTGGTGCCGGTGTGCCCGACGAGCTGCAGCAGGCCGGAGTCGCCGACGACTACAAGCGCGGCCTTGACGCATCGGCCGCTGAGTACCAGCGCCTATCCGACACTGGTAACGCTGACAGCGCGCCCTACGCGCTGTGTCTTGGCTACCGGATCCGGTTCATCCTTGACTGCAACGCGCGCGAGGCAATGCAGCTAATCGAACTGCGTTCAGGCCGCGAGGGGCACCCCAGCTACCGCGCCGTCGCGCATGAGATGCAGCGCGCGATTGCGCAGCACCATCCGGCCGTCGCAGCGGCGATGGTGCACGTAGACGAGCAGGCAGAGCCGCGGCTGGAGCGGATTC
>CAMDLG010000064.1 GCA_945901565.1 Bifidobacterium breve
GTTGCTCAGCGGCAGTCGGCCAAGTGCGCCCCGCGACGGCGGCGGCGGCGGCGTCCCCGAGAGAATCACGAAGTCGCGAATCACGACAAATCTGAATTAGCGCAGCCGCTAGCGCTGACGCGTCGTTTGCCGGGAAGCTTAGGTGTCCCGCACCCAGCGTCTCGCGAAAGATCGGTAGGTCGGTGGTTACCGATGGAACACAATGCGTCGCCGCCTCTACCGATGGCGAGCCAAAACCTTCACCGCTCGACGGGACAACGAGAGCGATCGAGTCCGCGTAGAGGGCAGCGAGCTGAGCGTCGCTTTGTCTTCCGAGGGCTGTTACTCCGCTCAGCCCGTCAAGTAAGCCTGCGAGCCGACCTTCACCAACCACGACAACCGGCGTTTCGAGCCCCTCTTCCCGCATCTTCTCGATCGCCGTGCTGAGTGTTTCAATGCCTTTGCGGGGCTCGAGTGCTCCGACATACAAGAGGTGTGTGCGACTGCCTGAGCCGGGAACCCCGCGCGCCGGAGCGACGCTAGGAGATGCGCCTGCACCTATAACTGTCGTGTGCGCCGGGTCGATCGGCCAATCTGCAGCGACCAGGTCGTTGAGTGACGATTGGCTGATGACGACGACTTCGGTTGCACGCGCGGCGAGATTCCGTGGCCGAGCCACACGGTGCCAAATTCTCTCGTAGCGGGTGAACTGCGATGGATCTGCTTCAAAGCTTCGGTCATGGAGGGTCAGCACGTAAGGCTTCCCTGCACTGAGTGCAATCGGAGCCGGAGCAGGGATCCAGCAGACGTCACAGCCTGAGGCGAGCTCATCGAGGCGTGGGTGCCCGCCGATTGCTGCCGCTGCGTACAGCGGGCGCGAGGGGAGCCGTGTGCGCCGCAGCTCAGCGCCGCTCGGAACTGAAACAGGCCGATGGCCGGGAACCACTGCGACCCATTCATCATTAGGGAAGAGATCGACCAACGCGATCAGCATCTGCTCGACGTAGCGGGCGATTCCCCGGCCGCGGCCGAGATGGCGTGCATCTATTGCGACCCGCATCTCAGAGGGAACTTAGAACATCCAGAGCTGACCGGCGCATGGCATCTGACGAGCTCATCTGCGGTATTGTCCCAGCCTCGTGTACGAAACGCTGATAGGACAGAAACTGCGCATAGCGCTGGTGCACGATTTTCTGTTGGATCTTCGCGGCGCTGAACGAGTCTTTCTCGAGCTTTGCTCGATGTTTCCGGAGGCTGATCTCTTTACCGCTGTTTACGACGAAGAGGGCACGCGAGGGCGCTTCTCTGACCGGAACGTGATCACATCGGGGCTGCAGCGCCTGAAGCCCACGGCGAGGAACTTTCGCCCGCTCCTGCCTTTCTACCCCGCAGCAATCGAGTCGTTGGACCTGCGCGGCTACGACCTCGTCATCTCTAGCTCATCAGCTTGGGCGCACGGCGTGATTCCCGACGAATCGGCGGTGCACGTCAGCTACTGCCACAATCCGTTCCGGTACGCGTGGACCGAACGCGATGCGACGCTCGAAGCTCGCAACATTGCTGTCCGGCCTGTCCTCTCCCAGATCTTGCATCGCTGGCGGCAGTGGGACTTCATTGCCGCGCAGCGCGTCGATGCATACGTCGCCAATTCGAAGACCACGCAGCGTCGAATTGAACGTTATTTCGGCAGGAGCTCCGACGTCGTGTACCCACCAGTCGAGGTGTCGCGGTTTGCGCCCAGCGAGGTCGGTGAATACCACCTCGTCCTCTCTGAGCTAATTGCCCACAAGCGGATCGAGGTCGCCGTGCGAGCCTTCTCGCGTCTTGGTCTCCCGCTGATCGTCGCCGGTGACGGGCCCGATGCCCGGCGTCTGCAACGGATTGCTGGCCCGACCGTGCGCTTTGCCGGAAGGGTCAGCGATAAGGAAGCCGCCACGCTGCTGAGCGGCGCGCGCGCTCTAGTCGTCGCCGCGACGGAAGAGTTTGGGATCGCTGCCGTTGAGTCGCAGGCCTCTGGCCGGCCCGTGATCGGGCTGCGTGAGGGCGGCCTATTGGAGACGCTGATTGAGGGGAAGACTGGCGTCTTCTTCGATTCCCCCGACCCGTCGTCGCTCGGAGCCGTGCTTGAAGCGGGAGGCGCCGAAGGATTGGAATCAACCGATTGCGTTGCACAATCGCAGCTCTTCAGTCCAGAGCGATTCCGTGAGTCATTTTCGGCCAGCGTGGCCGCTGCACTAGAGCAAGTCGAGCCGCGCAAGGCCAGTGTGCCCCTGCATCAGCAAGCACGGCGCACTCGTCGCCGCGGCCTCCCGCTGCGCGGGCAAATTCGTAGCTGATCTAGGCCGTATGCTTCGAGTGGTTAATGCGGCAGCCGTGGTGCTCGTCTGAATCGTTTGAAGGAGCAGCCGAAATGACAGGTAGAGCTATCCCACCAACGCCTGGCGCCGCCGATGACGCGGGCGAAGCGAGGCTTAGCTTCCCGGTTGGTCAACTACGTTCACGGACAGCGCGTGGCGGCGTACTAAACGCCGTATTCCTAGGCGGAACCCAGGGCATCGTCCTTCTCCAAGGGTTGATCGTCACCGTCCTCCTCGGTCCTACCGCGATCGGGCTGTACGGCATCGTCACGGTGACAGCAATGTCAATCGTCGAGCTGCGCCGTGTTGGGATCGATGAGGCTTTTGTCCAGCAGGACTCGGTTGACCAGCGCGCCGAGTTTGAGGCGGCGTTTTCGCTAGAACTTGCGATCGGGATAGGGGCGGCGCTCCTAATCGCGCTGTCAGCTCCGATCATCGCGCTCCTCTACGGGCAGCCGGAGCTACTGCCTCTATGCCTCGCGGTTTCCTATCTACCTATCGCCTTTGCGCTGCAGGCGCCTCAGTGGATCTTCTTCCGCGGGATGGAGTTCTTGCGGCTGCGGCTGCTTCAAGCATCGATCCCAGTTGTGACATTCGCCGTTACTGTTCCTTTGGCTGCGGCCGGCGTTGGAGTCTGGGCACTAGTAATCGGACCACTGGCGGGCAATCTCGTTGGAATCGCCGCAGCAATAGCCATCAGCCCATATCGGCTGCGATTTCGCCGCGACACGACGGCCTGGCGCCGTTACGTGAGGTTCTCCTCTCCAATCTTCCTCACTTCACTGGGAATGTTGGTGATGGCGCAGGGCCAGATAGCGCTCGTTGGGATCCCAAATGGTCTTGCGTGGGCGGGCTTCATGACCGTCGCGGTGATGCTGAGTCGTTACGCCGACCGGGCCGATCAGATCGTCGCGACGACCATCTATCCGGCGATCTGCGCGATCCCCGGCCGGACCGCCGCGCTGGTTGAGCTCTTCGAAAAGTCGAACCGCCTGACGCTCGTCTGGACCTTACCGTTCTGCGCGACGCTGATGCTCTTCGCCGGAGACCTAGTCAACTATGTACTCGGCAGTGAGTGGAACCTGGCGATCCCACTGATCATCGGGATGGCTCTCGCTACCGCGGTGCAGCAGATTGGCTACAACTGGTTTTCGTTCTTTCGTGCCAACGGACGGTCGGCGCCGCAAGCAGTTGAAACCTGGGTGTTAGTTTTCGCCTTCTTGATCCTCGCTGTGCCGGGATTCTTGATCTTCGGGGTCTGGGGGCTGGTAGCGGGACGCGTCGTCGCGTCGTTCGCGATGCTCGTCGTGCGGCGCAGCTACCTTGGCGATCTTCTGCCCGGGGTCAGCCTCACCAAGCTCGCGATTGGGGCCGGGCTTCCGCTCATCGCCGCAAGCGCCGTGATTCTCGCGATGCGCGTCTTAATTGGACCAGATCGCAGCGCTGCTTGGGTGATCGCAGAGCTCTTGTTGTGGGGCTTGATGCTTGTCGCTCTCTACTGGCGCCGCGAGCGGGCCCTTTGGGCAGAGCTGCGCGGATACCTCGCGCCCGTTGCGGAGGAAACTGCGTGAGTGCGGCTTCATCAAGTGTCTCTGCGCTGGACGGAGGTCGCAGCGAGCGTATGCGTCTGGCGTTGCAAGTGACAGTGTTAGCCGTCGCCGCACTGGTCATCTCCGGGTTCACTGTCCTGCGGCGGATCGATGGGCTTGATGAAGGAGTGATGCTGCAGGCTGTTGAGCGAATTGTCGCTGGACAGGTTCCCTACCGTGACTTCCTTTGGCCCTATGGGCCAACGCAGCCCTACCTGCTCACTCTCTTCCACGCGATCGACGGCCCTTCTCTACTTGACTGGCGACTCGTACGCGTCGCAGGGGACTGTGCGATCTCGATTACTGCGTTTCTGCTCGTCCGCAGCTGGGCCGGAATCCGCTGGGCGTTAGCCGCATGGTTGGTGGCGATTCTCTCGGTCTCTGAGCCGGCCAGCGCTAACCCTTTCAGCTTCGCGGTCCTTGCGTCGTTGCTGGCACTAGCGGCCGCGTCAACGGTGGTCCGCGCCGACAACCCGCTGCGCCGCGCAGCGTTGGCTGGCCTTCTATGTGGACTCGCCGCTAGCTGGCGCCCAGACGCGGGCTTCTTCGCGATGATCGCGGTTACCGCAGCGCTGCTTGCCGCCGAGTCGATCGATCGACTCAAACGAGTAGCGGTTGCGATTATTGGCGGCGCTTTAACGGTGACTGTGGTCTATCTGCCGTTTGCAGCTGCGTCCAGCCCAGCTGGCCTCTATGACGCGCTCGTTGGAAAAGCGCTACGTGACGCAGAGGCTTGGCGCCTGCCTTTCGTCTGGATCTCTGATCTGCCGATCCGATCTTCGAGCGTTGGCTCATTCGCATCCGACCTAAACGACGTGCTCGCCGATCAGGTCCCGCTCCTGCTGCTGATCGCCCTGGCCACTGCGGCTCTCTTAATCGCAGTCACGTGGCGGGGTAACCATGCCAGCCGGCCTTTAGCTACCGGACTCTTCGTGCTGGGACTTGGTTACTCCTACTACATGGTCTCGCGGCCGGATGCTTATCATCTGCAGCCACTCGCGGTTGTTGTCGCGATACTGGCCCCGCTGCTGGTCGGTGTCTGGTGGCGCGGTGGCGTTCGCTCCCGCAGTCTGGCTGCCTTGGCGGTCTGCCTAATGGCCTGCTGGGGTCTAGTCGGAGCCGAAGCACTTGGGGATCGCCTTTCAGCGTTGTCTCGCCCTCCTGCATTGGAGAGGGTTGACTTAGCGGTCGCCGACGGTGTCAGAGCGACGCCGCGCGAAGCACGCTCCTTACCTGTTATCGCCTCAGCCGTGCAGAGGCTCACGAGACCCGGGCAGCCAATCTTCGTAATGCCAGCACCGGCCAATCCGCTGCGCGTAACGGCGCCTCTTCTATACGTGCTGATGCAGCGTCCCAATCCACGCAGCGCTGACCTGGAGCTGGAGCAGCTACCCGCAGTGCAGCGTCAGACCGTCGAGGTGCTCGGCTGGACAAAACCGCGTGTGGTGATTCGGTGGACCGATCTGCAGCCAGACTGGGTGGAACCCGACTTACCCGCGATCTCTAACAAGTCCGAATTAGTCGATCGGTACATCGATAGGCAGTATCGACGCGAGATAGTCTCGGGCCCGTACGAGGTTCTGGTGCTGCGACGCTAGAGCGCCGTAGACTGTGCCGATGGTGAGTGCTCAAGACGCCTCAACCCCACTGCGGGCCGCGTTAGCTGTGCTTGCATGCGCGGGCATTTTGCTCGGGCTGGCGTGGGTACGCTCGGCGCACGCGCAGACTGAATTGCTCGCGATTTATCGCACCAGTGACCCTGTTGCGCTCAGCCAAGCCATCCCGAGAGTTGATGCGTTGACGTCGCGTCGCTTCGCGTTCTATCCGGACACATCAGGACGGCTCACGAAAGCGATCGTCCTCTTTGGGCTTCACCATCCGACCGAGGCTAATCAGATCCTCAAGGAGGTCACTGCCGAGCAGCCGGAGAATGCTCAGGCCTGGGCGTTGATGGACCTGCTCGATCGTCTCAGCGGCGATCCCGGCTGGGTCCCGGCTAGGAAGCAACTGCTAAAAGTAGACCCCCTCTTCTTTGAGGTTCCCTAATGGCAACGACCGTCCCAAACGTCGTCAAGCCGCCGCCTGGCAACCCGCGCTTCCCTCTCTTCGACGGATTACGCGCGATCGCAGTGATGGCGGTTGTGCTCAGTCATGTTTCGTACATCGTTGGTGTTAGCCGCGAGGGCGGAGTTGGGGCGCTCTTCTCCAACCTCGATATGGGCGTCACGATCTTCTTCGTGATTTCTGGCTTCCTCCTCTACCGACCCTTCATCGCTTCGGACTTCTCAGGTAAGTCAATGGCAACTTTGCGGTACTTTCGACGACGCGTCCTGCGCATCGTGCCGCTTTACTGGGTCGTCTTGACAGTCCTGGCTTTGGTGCAAACCGACGTCGTGACCGGCGTATTCACGCAAGATTGGTGGCGCTATTACTTCTTTGTGCACACCTATTCGAGTTCGCCTTTCATCCGTATCGGCGGTCTAGTGCAGACGTGGAGCCTGAACATCGAGGTTGCCTTCTACATAGCGCTGCCGATCTACGCCTTGATTGCCCGCAAGCTCTTTGGGGGGAACGACGCTCCTCGGCGGATGCGGCGCGAGCTCACAGTATTAGTGACGATTGCTGCACTCTCGCTCGTCCTGCGTGCCCTCACGGTGCCCTCGGGTAACGCCCGCTTCGTTGAGAGCCTTCCGTCCTACGCAGGTTGGTTCGCGGTCGGGATGGCCCTAGCGGTTATCAGCGCGTGCGCCGGGCGAGTCCCCCGAGCCGACGCTATTGCCGCCGCGATAGGCCGCCGAACCTTACCGTTAGCCGCGCTAGCGCTGATTGTCTACGTGGGGCTTGGAATCGTCGCGCCGGCGACAGCGAACGGCTTCAGAAATCCGAATCTTGCGACCGATTTAGTCTATTTCGTGGCGACCGCGATTGTCGCTGGACTACTCGCATCAATTGCGATCTTCGGGACTGCTGAGGGACGTTTCAAGCTACCCGAACGGCTCCTAGCGAACCGCGTGATGGCGTTCATTGGATTGATCTCGTACGGCATCTTCCTATGGCACATGGCGATCACCGTGATCGTTGTGGAGAAGAGTGACCTCTTCGCCAGTGGGCTTTCTCTGGCGCTGCGCGCGATTGCCGCAACGCTCCTAACGGCCTTGGTAGTTCTACCTCTCGCAGAATTGACGTATTACCTCATTGAGAGGCCGGCGTTGCGCTTCAAGGAGCCTCGCAAGGACGAGGAGCCGGTGGCTGAGACCTAGTCCCGCCTTCCACTCCCAGCACTAGCTGGCAGCGCGCACAGGTACGCAGCGCAGGCCAGCGCGATCAACGAGACCGCGGGCATCTCCCAGTCCCAATCCAACCCCGCGTGCAGCGCCCAGGCCGCCATGATCGCGACAGGCCCGGCAGCTGCGGCGCGATTCGCGGAGCAAGCCCTTACGGCCGCAAGGATGACGCCGCTGAAGACGAGCAGGAGCGCGAGCAGTCCCAGCAGACCAAGCTCCGCCGCGGTTTCGATGTAGAGCGAGTGGGCATCTCGCGCAGCTTCAGGGAACGGTCTTTCGCGTAGCCACTCCACACGGAAGCTGGCTGGCCCTCTGCCGAGTGCCGGGTTCGCACGAAACGACCGCAGTGCAACGTCCCAGTAAGCGCCGCGACTGCTCCGCGCCGAGACCAGCCTTGAAGGGCTACCGCCGCTCGACTTTATGGAGATTTGGTTAGTCGTGGTGGCGCTGCTGAAAGCAAGGAGGAAGCCGCTCAGCACTGTTATCGCGGTTGCCGCGATCAATAATCTCACTGCGGCGACACGGAGCTCGACATCAGAAATAGTGGCGAGTCGGCGCTGGACGCGGACCGCAATAATCGATAGGACGACTAGTACGACTGTCATCAGCAGACCCTGCGCTATTCGGGGCGTAAGTCCGGCGCTTGGATCCCTAAACGCGTGTAGCGGGAAGGTGGCTAGCGCTGCGGCAGCTACAACGAATCCAGCGAGAACTGCGGTGCGCAGCGCGGCGGTACTGCGCGACGCAATAATCAGTACCAACACGCCAGTTACAGCCGCCGCTATTGCACCGCGGGAGACGGTTAGAGCCAGCGTTGCTGCAAGCCAGGGAATTGCGGCAGCGGCCACAATGTTGACGCGGCGCGTTCGCGACTGATCGGCGGCGAGATAAACCGCGAGGATTATCCCCATCGCGGCGATAATCCCCATTGCGTTCCAGTAGGTCACGGGTTGATCGAGTCGACCATCGGCCTGCGGATTAATCGTCTGCGACACGAGGCTTGGCACCAGCCGGCCCAATAGTCCGTAGCCACAGACGACGACGGTCCCAGTAAGGAGCGCTGGGCTAGTCCAGCGTTGTAGCCGCGTAGATCCGAACGTCGCTATCGCCGCTGCGGTGAACGGGAGGTATAAAAGGAGGCGCTGAAGGTCGTCGACAGCGGCGGCCTCGGCCGGAGTGCGACCGAGCTCGAGCACGGTCAGCAGGGCGAGCAGCGCCAATCCGCCAAGCAGCAGTTGGCCGGGTCGTTGGCGCGGCAGCGGTTGCGGCGCGGTAACTGCGACCACGAGAAATGCGGCCCACGCAGCGATCAGTCCCCAAGCCCGCGCCTCGGCGAAGAATCCGCCCGAGAAGAACGCGATAGCCGTTGGCAAAAGCAGGATTAGTCCACCGGCCGAGAGAAACGCGAACTGCTTGATACTGGGGCGCCCCGAAGTCGCGCTCAAGGCTGTACCCCCTGCGACGTCGAAGACTTATGTGACTTTTGGCGGGATTGCTGCATTCGCCGTTGGAGCCTACCTGCATTGCCCACAGCGCCGGTATGCTCAGCTGCCTTGCTTGCCCGTTTTAAGCACGCTGCGATCCCACTTGGGCTGTCATTGGCGGCCCTTCTGCTCGCGCTCATCCAGCGGCCGGGGCTGGCCGCGTCGGACACCAAGATCAACCTGCAGCTGGATCCGCTCACCTTCTTGAGCGATGTTGCCGATGTCTGGAGCCCAACTGGCTCTACCGG
>CAMDLG010000065.1 GCA_945901565.1 Bifidobacterium breve
GATTCGCTGGCGCGGCTACTTAGCTTCGTCGGTCACAGAGTCCAGCGCGAGTATTACGTCAACGACGCCGGCTCACAGATCAGCGCGCTCGGCACGTCGGTGCAGGCCAGGGCGCGCGGCGAAGAACCGCCGGAAGGTGGCTACCAAGGCGAATACATCGTCGGCCTCGCAGCCGAAATTCCAGGAGCCGCTGATCTTCCAGTCGACGAGGTTTCACGCGTGGCAGTAGAGCTGATGGTCGCCGAGGCCGAGCGCAGTCTTGCTCGGCTACGCGTTGTCTTTGACGACTGGTTTCACGAAACGACGCTGCACGCCGGTAGCCCATCGCCGGTCGAGAAGGCGCTGGCAATTCTCGACCGTGACGGCCGCACATACACCAGCGACGACGCGCTTTGGTTGCGGACGACCGAGTTTGAGGACGACAAAGATCGTGTTCTCGAGCGCTCAAGCGGCGAGCAAACCTACTTCGCTTCTGACATCGCCTACCACCAAGACAAGCTCGACCGCGGCTTTGATCTGATGATCGACGTCTGGGGTGCTGACCACCACGGCTACATGAAGCGGATGGAAGCTTCAGTGGCGGCGCTGGGCCACGACCCGGCCTGCCTTGAGCTGGTGATCATGCAGCTCGTCCATCTCGTTGATAGCGGTGAGCGCGCACAGATGAGCAAGCGCGCAGGAGACTTCGTGACGCTCGATGAGCTGATCGAGGACATTGGCGTTGACGCAGCGCGCTGGTTCCTTTTGGAGCGCTCGCACGAAACGACGATGGAGCTAGATCTTAAGTTGGCCCGCGAGCAGTCGGCTGAGAATCCCGTCTATTACGTCCAATACGCGCACGCGCGGATCGCTTCGATACTCGCCCGCGGGGCTAGCGAAGAAGGCCCGGCGGACGGCGCGGAAGAGCCACTCCACGCCAGCGAGCGTGAGCTGGCGCGGCGGATTCTTGAGTTCCCGGCTGAAGTCGCCGACGCAGCCGCGCGTCGCTCGCCGCACCGCATTACCGACTACGCCCACAAGACAGCGCAGGCCTTCAGCGCCTTCTATCGCGACTGCCCGGTGCTCGATGTGCCGCCGGCGCAGCGCGACTTCCGGCTGAGACTCTGCGCCGCTACCGGCCAGGTTCTGGCCTGCTCGCTCGACCTGCTGGGCGTAACCGCGCCGCAGTCGATGACGCGCGACTAAATCGTGTAGAGGAAGTCGAGCCCGATTGAGTTCAGTAGCTGCTGCGCTTCAACATTTAGGCGCGTTAGTTCGCCGCTGAGGATCAAGATTCCCATCAGGATTAAGATCGCGCCGGAGATGAAGGTGATCACGAGGTAGCGATCGCGCAACCAGCTAAAGGCGACCGTCGCTTTGTCGAAGGCCATCGCCATCAGCAGGAATGGGATTGCGAGGCCGAGCGAATAGAAGAAGAGCAGCAGCCCGCCGTTACCGACGCTGTCCGCGGTTGAGGCGGCGGCGAGGATCGCTGCCAGAGTGGGGCCAACGCACGGCGTCCAGGCAATCGCAAAGGCAAGGCCGGCGATCACGGGCCCGCCCGCGCCGGCACGGCTGATCAGCGCGTCGGGGTGCCAGTCCTTATTGAGCCGAGTGACGAACGGCGTCGCCATGAAGAAGATGCCGAGCAGCACGATCATCAGGCCCGCGATCGTGTTCAGCGTCTGTTGGTGGTCACGCAGCGTTGAGCCGATCCCGGTTGCAGTCATCCCGAGCGCGACAAACATCACCGTGAACGAGAGACAGAAGATCAGCGCCGGCAGCAGGATCCGGCTAAGGCGGTTTTCGCCGGCGCGGATCTCAGCGATGCTGGAGCCGGAGATCGCCGACAGGTAGCCCGGCACCAGCGGCAACACGCAGGGTGAGATGAAGGAGACAAAGCCGATCGCGAAGGCCGCGAGGATCGTTGTGTCGGCCGCTGCCAGAGGGATCGCCATCAGCGGCCGAACCTCTCCAATTCGTCATCGAGGCGCGCTGAATCGCTGTCCGCTAGCGGCGGCTCCTCGCTGTCGGCGCCGCGGCCGCTGCGCCGCCAGCGCCGTAGCAGCACGATTGCTAGCAGCAGCAATCCGAGCGCGACGAGGATCGGCACGAGGTAGGCAGTCAGGCTGAAGCCCGAGGCCGGTGGCAGCGCCAGGATCGGAGCGCCGTAGCGCTCGCGTAGCGTCGCCTTGATCTGTGACTTCGTCTCACCGCGCGCGATCAGCTTGTTGATTTCGCGGCGTAGTTGGTCGGCGCGCGGCGACTCAGCGATGTTCAGCGGCACGTTGCAGGTGTCGCACATCACTTCGTCTTCGATGTCCGGAAAGGAGACCTGCGCTAGGGCCGGGGTCGCTGGGGCGAGCGTCAAGGTGATCAGCAGGCAGAAGGCTGCCGTGCGCAGCGCGCGCCGCATCAGCCTTGCTGCTCCGCGCGATCGATGGCACCGTCGAGGAACTTCTGGTCGAGCTGGCCGCGGCCAATTGCGACAACCCGCCCCTTGGTGTCAATCACAAAGGTCTCCGGGAGCTTGGTTGTCCCAAAGAGCGGCGCTAGCTCCAGCCGGTCATCACGCACAGTCGGATAATTAATCCCGTACTTCTTCTCAAAGGCGCGCGACTCGTCGGCGAAGTCCTTGTAGCTAACTCCCAGCACGGTTCCCTTCGAGCCTAGCTCGTTCTGCGCCTTGATCAGCACCGGCGCCTCGGCTCGGCACGGTTCGCACCAAGAGGCCCAGAAGTTCAGTACCACGATCTTGCCGCGCAGCTGTTCCAGCGCGACTGTGCCCTTGCCGTTTAGCTTCGGCAAGGCGATCGTGGCCCCGGGCGCGGGCGGCAGCTCGCCGGCCTGCACTTTTGCGTCGAGCGAGCTGTCAGAGCCGGTATTGGCGACCCCGTAGATCAGCAGCGCAATCAGCCCGCCTGTCAGCAGAACAACGATCGTCGGGATAAGGCGCGGGCGCTTCACTCTGCGCTGAAGGCTAGAGGGCCGCCCGCGTGGCTGCGGCGCTCGCCGGTATCCTTGCCTCGTTGCGGCGGTAGCTCAGTTGGTAGAGCATCAGCTTCCCAAGCTGAGGGTCGCGAGTTCGAATCTCGTCCGCCGCTTGAATCGGCTCGAATAAAGGCGCAGCGGCGTTAGTCCCGTGGCTCTAATTGGCGGATAATCGTGCGATACTGAGAGTAGATGGATCCTGCCCGTAAACGTCGCGTTCGGATGGTTGTGGCGCTCAGCTGCGCCGTTCTGCTGGTCGGCGCGCTCGCCTATACGAGCTTCTCGGCTGCCAGCACCGCCGTCCAGCCAAGCCAGTTGCTTGCATCCACTAACCCTGGCGAGAGCTACCAGCTGACGGGCAAGGTTGTTGACGGCTCGGTCGTTCGCACGCGTGATGAGATCCGCTTTCGCGTCCGCGATCGCACAAATAAGAAGTCTGTCGCCGTCCGTTATGTCGGCGCGGTCCCTGATCCATTCCGTGAAGGTCGCGAAGTGATCATCACGGTGCGCTCCGCCGGCGCCGCAGCGCCGCCGCATTCGTTTGTCGGCGAGAAGGACACGCTGATCACGAAGTGCCCGTCGAAGTTCCGAGAGTCCAAGCCGGTTGCACCTGCATCCGACGCGAAGAATTCCTGAGGCCTGAGTGGCGATCGTCGGCCAGGCCTGCCTGATTCTTGCGCTCGGCTGCTGCCTCTTCGGCGTTGTCGTCTCGCTCGTCGGGGCGAGGATCTGCCGCGAATCGATGGCTCGCTCCGGGCGGCGCGCGCTCTACGCGCTCTTCCTCCTCGCGCTGATCGCCTTCCTGATCACGGAGTTCGCTTTCCTTACCTCCGACTTCCATTACACGGTCGTCGCAACGCACTCATCCACGACTACTCCGTGGTACTACCGCCTCGCAGCAATGTGGTCCTCGCAGCAGGGCTCGTTGATGCTGTGGCTGACGCTGCTCGCTGGGTGGTCGTCGCTCTGCGTTGTGATGCTGCGCGGCCGCCTGCGCGACGTGGCTCCTTACGCAACCGCCGTACTACTGGGCTTTGGCGCCTTCTTCACCGCCGTGATGCTGTTCAGCGCATCGCCGTTTGAGACCGTCCCGGTAGCCCCGATTGAAGGCGTTGGCCTCAACCCGCTGCTGCGTCACCCGAGCATGATGATCCACCCGATCATGCTCTATTCGGGCTATACGTTGTTCACGATTCCGTTCGCTTTTGCGGTCGGTGCGCTGGTCGTTAGGCGCGTCGATGCCGAGTGGCTGCGCGCTACGCGTGTTTACGCCCTGGCCGCTTGGCTCGCGCTCGGCACCGGAATCATTCTCGGCGCGCGTTGGTCTTATTCGGAGCTTGGCTGGGGTGGCTACTGGGCCTGGGATCCGGTTGAAAACGCCTCACTGCTGCCTTGGCTTACCGGCACCGCCTTCCTGCATTCGGTCAAGATTCAGGAACGGCGCGGGATGATGAAGATCTGGAACGCCTCGCTGGTGCTGGCCACCGGCATACTGGCGATCCTCGGCACATTCCTCGTGCGCTCCGGCGTGCTCGACTCAATCCACGCCTTTGTCGAGGAGGGCAACACGATCGCCTGGTCGTTCACGGCGCTCGTCGTCACGATGATCGCGCTCTCCGTCTATCTCGTGATCACGCGCCGCGGCGACGCGCTCAAGAGCGAGTCGCGGCTCGATTCGTTGCTTTCGCGTGAGTCCGCCTTCCTCGCCAACAACCTCGTCCTTGTGGCGATCGCCTTTGTCGTCCTCTGGGGTACGTTCTTCCCGTTGATCTCTGAGGCCCTGACCGGCAACAAGGAGGCCGTTGGGCCGCCTTGGTTTGACCAGTACACAGTGCCTTTGGTCTTGATTCTTGTGTTGCTCTCGGGGATCGGGCCTGTGATCGCTTGGCGCAAGACGAGTTGGCCGCGGCTCTGGCGCAGCCTGCGCGGGCCGGCAATCTTTGCGCTTCTGGTGGCGGCTTGGTGTGTGATCTTCAGCCCCGGCAATGGCGACGTTGCGCCGATGATCATGTTCGTCGTTGGCGCCTTTGCGATCGCCGTCTCGGTGCAGGAGCTGTGGCGCGGCACTCGCGCCCGTCAAGCGATGACGGGGGAAGGGCCGTTCGCGGCATTTCGCCTGCTGCTGGCTCGCAACCGGGCCCGCTACGGCGGTTTCATCGTCCACATCGGTGTCGCCGTGCTCTTCATTGGCCTCGCCGCTTCGTCGAGCTTCCAAGACGTCCGCGACGTGCGGCTCGCCACAGGGCAGCAAGTAGTCGTCGCCGGTTACACCTTCAACTACGTGAAGCCGGTCGCGAAGATTGAGCAGCGCGGCGGCAAACTCGAGCGGATCACGCTTGGCTCGCAGGTACGCGTGACGAAGGACGGCAAGTTCGTAACCAACCTCTACCCAAACCGTGGCTACTACCCGGCTAATGGACCGATGCTTGGCGCCGTCAGTACCTATTTCGCAGGTGAGTCGACGAGTGAGATCGGCCTGAAGGCCGGTGTGACAAAGGACCTCTGGATTGCCGAGACGCCTGACATTTCGTCGCTGATGCCGATCGTCCGTCGAGGCGACAAGGTTTTTGAGAAGGCAGCCGGCGCAGGGCTTAATCCAGAGGCACGCTCGATCTTCCTTGCCGCGGCGCTCAACGGGCTGGTCACTCGTTACCGCTCCAATCCGCCTCCGGCGCAGTTCCGCATCATCGTCTCGCCGATCGTCTTCTGGATCTGGATTGGCGCACTAATTGTCTTCCTCGGTGGACTGATCGCTGCATGGCCAGCGGTCGGCGGCGTCCGCGACCGAGTCCGTGCCCGTCAAGCTGCGCGAGTTGCGCAGGATCTAGGCCGCGCCTAGCCGCTTAAGCTGACTCTCGTGACCGTCATCGCCCCAATCATCATCATCGCGATCCTGCTCTTTGTCGTCTGGTTCGTCGGCCAGCCGCTGCGCTCACGCGTCGCCGACGAAGCCGACCGCCGCGACGAAGGGCGGATCGCCGACCTACGAGCCTCGCGCGATGCCAAATATCGCCAGATCCGTGACCTCGAGATGGATCAGCGAACCGGCAAACTCTCCGACGAAGAGTGGCGCGGGCTGGACCGTGAGCTGCGCGCTGAGGCGGTTGAAATACTCAACGAGCTAGATCAGCTGACGCCTTCAGAGCCGCAAGAGGGGGCAGCGGAGCCTGCCGGCCGCTAAGATCGCCTGCGATGACACAGTTCCTAACAGCAGCCGTTGCAATCTTGTCGGTCGTCGTGATCTTTCTGATCTTGATGCACTCCGGCAAGGACGCTGGCCTATCCGGCGCCTTTGGCGTCGGTACCGGCGAGGGATCACTCGGTGGCGGCTCACTCGTCGAGCGCAACCTAAATCGCTGGACGGTTGGTCTGACGATCATCTGGGTCCTAGCGATCATCGCGCTCGTCAAGCTCGGCTGAACCAGCGCTTCGCCAATTAGATTTCGCCGCTGCAGTCACCAAGCGGCGCGGTAGAGCTCGAGTAGCTCGTCGGCGCCGGCTGGTGGGGGAGTTAATGCCAGTTCGCTGCGCTGACTTGCCATCTCGGCAAGCTGCGGCAGGATCGCTTCGTCAACGCCGATCGCCTGCAGTGATTCGGCCTGCGCGCGGCGTGCGAAGCGGCGCGCTAGCTCTTCGACCGGAACGCCTGTCGCTTCGTCGATCGCGGCGATCTCTTCTACGCGTCGTTCGCGCAGCGCTGCGCTGGTTACAGGCAGCATTGCGGCGTTCGCATCGCCGTGGCTTACTCCAGCGCTGCGAACTAGCGTCTGGCTCATCACGTGGTGGATGCCGTACCAGTTGGCGTCGATCGCGTAGCCGGAAAGGAGAGCGCCTAGCGCCAGTTGCTCAATCAGCGGCTCGCCTTCCTCGGGGAGTCCTTCGGCCAGCAGCACGGCAGCGCGGATCGCGGCCATCGTTGGCACCGGGCTGGCGACGCCGGTTACTGCCCCTTCTATTGCGTGGGCCAGCGCGTTGGCGGCGCTGGCAGCGAGGTCTGGCATCGGCTGCGAGGCGCTGACGGTCGGGTCATTGATCACGAGCTGCGGGCGCATCGTGCCGCTGCCAGCGGGCGCACCGCGAGCTTGGCGGTGGACCCAGGTCATCTCTGCCGCGCTAAGTGTCGTTGGGATCGCGGCAACGAGCGTCGGCTTTGAGGCGGCGGCGCCCAAAGCCTTCGCGGTATCAATCACGCGGCCGCCGCCGAGTGCCACGATCCGCGTGCTTAGAGCCGAAGTGGCCAAGATGTCGCCGGCGATCTCGTCGACGAAGCCGGGGCCAATCTCGATCACCTGCTCCGCGCCGAGTTCAAGGTTTGGATGCTCGGCCCGTGCCCGCGCCGTGGTGATCAGGGTGAAGTCGGCGCCGATCAGCCGCGGCGCTTCGATCATCGCGCCGCGCGCGAAGCGGACCGTTCGCTCGCCGTCGCGCCATGTGAAGTCGTAGTCCATCGGCTGATCGTCGCAGAGTCACCGACCGTGCCGCAACGAGCGACGCCCCGCACAGGCGGGGCGTCGGATGAGTGCGCCGGAGAGGACTCGAACCTCCACGAGCAAAAGCCCACCAGCCCCTCAAGCTGGCGCGTCTACCAATCCCGCCACCGGCGCCGGGGGTCGCCGCTCTTAAGTCAAGCGGTCAGGCGCGAGGATAGCAGTGGAAGGGGCCGCGCGGGATACCGCTGATATCCGATGAATACAGCGTTTTCGCGCGTTCAGAAGTTCCGTCCAGAAAGCGCGCTACTGTTACGAACACATGTTCGATAGCCATCCAAAGCGAGGAACACCGTGGACCTAACGAAGCGTCAGCAAGAGATCACCGATTTCATCCGGGGCTACTCCGATCTCAACGGCTACCCACCAACCGTCCGTGACATCGGCAAGGCCGTCGGTCTGGCCTCGTCGTCAACCGTCCACGCCCACCTTTCAAACTTGGAAAAGCTCGGCGTGCTGCGCCGTGACCCAACCAAGCCACGCGCAATGGAGCTACTCGATCGTGCCACGCGCGGCGCCGGTGCCGCTGTACAAGGCGCGCTCGACAAGGTCACGCCGCGTGGTCTTCCGCTGGTCGGCGCGGTCGCCGCCGGTTCTCCCGTCCTTGCTGAAGAGAACATCGAAGAGTACGTCCAGGTCCCGGCCGCTGCCGGCGGCGAGGACGGCGAGTACGTTCTCCGCGTCCAGGGCCAGTCGATGATCGACGCAGGCATTCTCGAGGGCGACTTCGTTGTCGTTCGCCCTCAAGACGACGCCAGCGACGGCGAAATCGTTGTCGCGATGGTCGGTGACGACGAGGCGACCGTCAAGCGCTTCTTCCGCGAGAGCGATCACATCAGACTGCAGCCGGAGAATCCGGCAATGCAACCGATCCGCACGAAGGACGTTCAGGTCCTCGGGCGGGTCGTTGGACTCTTCCGGAGTGTGCGATGAGCGCCACAGCGCTCACACCGCTTCGCAGGGAGCGCCCAAGCGGTAGCGGCTGTCGCACCGCTGCTGTGGGCGCTCGAGGGCTCACGCTCGACGAGATGATCGTCGGCGTATGGGAGGGCCTTCACGCCGACCATTCGGTCGCGTGCCCGGTCTGCGGCGCGGCAATGATGCCGCGCGTCCAGACTGGGCCGCGCCCGGTGGCCGGAAAATGTGACAGCTGCCACTCAGTTCTGGGCTAGCTCGCCCGCTAATCTCTCTCGCGTACGCCAGACAGTCGCGGGGGGAGAGAAAACCCTTCGAGGAAAGTCCGGAC
>CAMDLG010000066.1 GCA_945901565.1 Bifidobacterium breve
CTCGGGTGCTGCCGGCACTGGTATTGGTTCTGGTTTTGCGAACACAGCCGCGATTATGGATGCCTGCCCTGATCCCAGCGGCGATTTTTCGGCTCCTGCTGCGCTTGCCGCCTCAACCTACGCACCGAACCCCTATGGTGTGGTCGTCACCGGCTGGTTCCTGCCCTCACTGGGTGAGCTCGACGCGCTTGATATTTCTTCTGTTGGTGGGTTGGCCGTTACCTACTACTGGTCGTCGTCGTGGTGGTATGCGGACTACGCGTTCCTTCAGCTCGTTGGAAACGACGGCGGGAGCGACCGGCAGGACCAGAACGTCAGGCTCCTCACCCTCCGAGTGAGGCCGGTCCGGGCTTTTTAGCCATTTAACTATTTGTTGTTAAGCCGTCCGCTTCGCGCCCGTTAGGGCACGAAGCTTTTCAGCTTGGAGAGTGGTTGTTGTGGCGCTTTACCAGCGTTGCCGCCTCGACGGTCGCCGCACGGGTCACGCGTCGCGTAGGGCACGCTAAATCCGGCGCACCTTGGCAGTGATTAGTAGGACGCTAGATGACCGCACGTTGGTACAAGTCCTATATCCACGGGATTGCAAGAGGCACAGAATAATGCAGCTTCGTTCTCAGTCCCGGTAGCGTTAAGCGCACGATGGCCGAGAGAATGCGACTCGATGCGATGTTGACGGAGCGCGGGCTCTTCCCGTCGCGCTCGCGTGCGGCCGCAGCCGTAATGGCTGGGGACGTGCGCTTGACGGCGCCGGGCGCCCGCATCGCGAAGCCCGGTCAGATGGTCTTGGTTGACGCTGAAGTCGAGATAACCGAGCGCGCGCGTTACGTATCGCGCGGCGGGATCAAGCTGGAGAACGCTCTAGCAAAACTCTCCGTCGATGTAGAGGCTCGGCTTGCGCTAGACGCTGGCGCCTCTACAGGAGGTTTCACCGACTGTCTACTCCAGAACGGCGCCGCCGAGGTGATTGCGCTCGACGTCGGCTACGGCGAGCTGGCGTGGTCCCTACGCGAGGACCCGCGTGTCCACGTGGTGGAACGCACCAACGCTCGCAATCTTGACCCCGATCAGCTGCCCTACCGTCCAGACTTCATAACGGCCGATCTTTCGTTCATCTCGCTGACAAAGGTTTTGCCATCACTGCTGGAGTGCGCGTCGGAGAACTTCGACGCGCTGGTGATGGTCAAGCCGCAGTTCGAGGTCGGCCGCGACCGTGTCGGGAGGGGAGGCGTGGTCCGCGAGGACAGTCTGCGCCGTGAAGCGGTTTCGCTGGTTGCCAACTTCGCAGTGGAGCGCTGTGGTGCCTCTGTGATCGGCTTCGCTGCGTCGGGGCTGCCGGGGCCGAAAGGCAACAAAGAGAGCTTCATTCATCTTGCGCAGGGCGGTCACAGCGCTGCTCTTCAGTACTTCGATGCAGCGATCGAGGAGGCTGCCGTATGACCTCAGCCGCGATCAACGGACCGATCACAGTCTTCTCCCACGCACGCCCGGGCGAGACCGACGATGCGCTTCGCCACTTGATAGCGCTCGCGCAGGCCCGGGGTCTCGACGTGCGCCTCGACCCCGATGAGACAGCCAAGCATCCAACTATTGCGGCGGGCCCAGGAGTTGAGCTGAACGCCGAGTTAGACCGCGATGCCGGCTTGGCGATCGCTTTAGGTGGCGACGGCACGGTTCTGCGTGCACTTCGTGCCTACGCTGGCAGCGGCGTCCCAGTTGTCGGCGTTAACTTCGGCGAGGTCGGTTTTCTGGCGGCTATCTCGCGCGACGATCTGTCGGCAGGGTTGGAGCGCGTCGTCGGCGGCGACTTCGAGAGGCTCTCGCTGCCCGGCATCACGGTCGATTACGGCGACAGCTCGGCGTTGGCGATCAACGACGTTGCGATCACGCGCCGAGCGGGAGACCGAGTGGCGCAGCTTGCCTATGCGGTCGGAGGCGAGGAGGCTGGAAGTGTTCGCTGCGATGGACTCGTCGTTGCTACGGCTGCAGGATCTACCGGTTACAACCTGGCTAATGGCGGGCCCGTGATGGCATGGGGTGTAGAGGGCTACGTCGTCTCGTTTATCGCGCCGCACTCTCTTACAGCCCGCGCGCTCGTGATCGCCCCAGAAGACGAGTTGACGGTCGACAACCGTTCGCACGATCCGGTTGAGTTGTCGATCGACGGTAGGCCCAGAGCCGAGATTGCTCCAGGCGACCAGGTGACAGCGCGGTTCAGCCCCGACGCGGCGATCCTTGGACTGCCGGTCGATTCGAGCTTCTACAGACGGCTGCGCGAAACATTCGGTCGGCTAGCTTCGTCGTGAGTCGGTTACGACGCCAAACGCATCTGCATTAAGGCAGTTCTAATCGGCGCCTAGCGGTGCCCGGTCCGTCCCCGCGCGCTGCTAAACCAAAGCAGTGCTACACGAGCTCCGGGTCGAGAATCTTCTGTTGATAGAGAGCGCTGAGCTGCGGCTGGCGCCGGGGCTGAACGTGCTGACGGGCGAGACTGGCGCCGGCAAGACGGTTCTCGCGCAGGCGCTCGATCTCTTACTTGGCGGGCGGCCGCGCAACGGCATAGTTCGGCCAGGTGCAACGGAGGCTTACGTCGAAGGTGCGTTCGCACTAAGTGATGAACTGCGCTCGCATCTAGGGGAGCGGATCCCGGCCGACGCTGAAGAGTTGGTCTTAGCACGCCGCGTCGCCGCTGAAGGGCGCAGCAAGGCGATGATCAACGGCCGCTCAGCAACAGTTGGAGAGCTACGCGACGTAGCCACGACGATGCTCGTGTTCTATGGGCAGCATGAGCACCGCAAGCTGACGGTCGCCTCAGCGCAGCTAGAAATTCTCGACAGTTTCTGCGGAGCCGATCAGCGGGCGCGTCGGGTTCAGATGGCAGCAGCGCACCAACGCGTGATCGCCGCGCAACAGCGGCTGGAGGAGCTGCAGGAGCTTGATGGCGCCCGCGAACGCGAGCTCGACCTCCTGCAGTTCGAGCTCGCAGAGATCGACGAAGCCGCGCTCAGCGAATCCGAAGAATCAGAGCTGCTCTCGGTCCGCGGAAAATTGGCACACGTCGAAGCGCTACGAAGCGCGGCCTTCTCCGCCTGCGAGCTACTCGCTCCGGAGGAGCAGGAAGGAGTCAACTCCAGTTTGGCCGCCGCCGCGGCGGGGCTCGACGCAGTTGGCGGCATCGACCAGCAGCTCGACGAGCTAATCGGACGCTGGCAGTCGCTTGTGATCGAGTCCGATGACTTAGCAGCCGAACTACGCCGCTACAGCGAATCGCTTGGCGTTGAGCCAGGGCGCCTCGAAGCCACAGAGGAGCGTCTGGCGCTCTTCGACCGCGTCAAGCGAAAGCACGGCGGCTCGGTAGCCAGCGTCCTTGCTCACGCCGAAGAGTCGCGGCAACGCCTGGCGTTGCTTTCGGACGCGGAGGCCTCGATTGAAGCCGCGTCGAGCGACCTGGCTGAGGCTGTAGCTGACAGCAAGAAGCTGGTCTCGGCTCTCAGGAAGACGCGCGCGGCGGCGGCGCCGAAGCTCGCCGATCAGCTCTGCAAGAGGCTCGATGAGTTGGCAATGGGCGGCGCCAGCTTCTCGGTCGAGCTCAGCGAGCGCGAGAGCGGCCCGACGGGCGGGGACGCCGCGGAGTTCATGATTGCCACGAACGCCGGCGTGGCTGCCGGCCCACTGCGGGAAATCGCTTCAGGCGGTGAACTTTCCCGCGTGATGCTGGCGCTCCTCGGGGTCGCCAATGACGGTTCGAAGACGACGCTGGTCTTCGATGAGATCGACGCTGGTGTTGGTGGCAAAACAGCCCGTGTCGTCGGCGAACGGCTCCGTTACCTCGCCGAAGATCGCCAAGTCGTTTGCATCACGCACCTCCCTCAGATCGCCTCGCTGGCTGAGCGGCACTTCTCAATTGAGAAGGATTCCGGGACCGACCCTGTCTGTACGACGGTCACCGAGCTGGGGGAACCGCAGGTCGTTGGTGAGCTTGTTCGGATGCTTGGAGCCGAGCAAGATGATAGCGCCGCGCTGCGTCACGCACGCGAGCTGCGAAGCGCCGCCTAGCCCAAACTTCGTTTCGCGCCTAAACTCGCAGTCCGATGGCCGCCGTCTCACAAAAGAGCCAACCCTCACCGCTGAGCGGTTCAGTACGGCGTGGCCGGAGAACAAAGAAGCTCGTCCGCGCCCTTCATCCCGGCGAGATCGCCCTCATAGACCATCAAGATCTCGATCGAGTTTCAGCCGAGGACCTGATCAGCGCTGAGGTTGCGGGCGTGCTCAACTGCCACCCGTCACGATCCGAGGAATATCCCAACATGGGGCCACTACTCCTGATCGAGGCCGGTATACGGCTGATCGATCTGCCTGACGACGCACTCTTCGACCTTTGCCGGGACGGCGATCGATTGGAGCTACGAGGCGGAGAAGTTTGGCGAGGGGGCGAGATGTTGGTAGCCGGGGAGGAGCAGCTTCCGGCAATCGTGATCGCCGCCAATGCTCAGCGGCGCCGCGAAATCGGTGGCGCGCTCGAAGCCTTTGCGCGCAATACGGTCGAGCACATGGTCGAAGAGCAGGACCTGCTCTCTGGCAAGATCGAGCTACCTAGGTTCGACACCGATTTCCGCGATCGGCCCGCACTGATCGTTGTGCGGGGAGTCAATCACCAGGCTGACCTCCAAGCGCTGCGGCCTTACATTCGCGACATGCGGCCGGTTCTCGTAGGGGTTGACGGGGGTGCGAACGCGATCCTAGAAGAGGGCTTCAAGCCAGACATGATCGTCGGCGACATGGATTCCGCTTCGGAGGCGAGCTTACGGAGCGGCGCTGAGTTAGTTGTCCACGCTTATCCGGATGGAAGGGCGCCGGGCCGAGAACTTCTCGACAGCCTTCAGCTTGAACACAAGACGGTGCCCGCGCCGGGAACCAGCCAAGACATCGCGATGCTGATCGCAGGCGAGAAGGGCGCATCGTTGATTGTCTCGGTCGGGTCGCAGTTCAACCTCGTTGAATTTCTCGACAAGAGCCGTCAAGGGATGTCATCTACATTTCTGACCCGTCTGCGCCTAGGCGAGAGGATCGTTGACGCGAAGGGTGTTAGTCGGCTCTACCGCCCCTCTCCGGGCAGCTCGCCGGCTGTGATCGTCCTAGCGGCAGGGTTACTGGCGTTCGTCGTCATCGTCCTCGTCACGCCCGGGCTTCGCGATGTAGCTGACTTACTCTGGATAAAGCTGCGCGTCCTGCTCGGCGGGAACGTCTAGGGTCGCTGCGATGTTCGATTTTCGATACCACGCTGTTTCGCTTGCGGCGGTCTTAGTCGCGTTGGCGGTCGGCGTCCTGCTCGGCGTTGCAATTGGTGACGCCGGGCTGGTCTCTTCGGCTGAGAAACAGGTTCGCGCCAGTTTGCGCGACGACGTCCGCAGCGCGCAGGCCAAGGAGCAGGAAAGCGCCGCTGCGCTATCGGGCGAGCGGCGCTACGTGCGCGACTCATATCCGTTCGTCGTGTCGAGAAAGCTCCAGGGGCGCCAAGTCGGGCTGATCTTCCTCGGTAAGCCCAGCGACCAAGTTGCCGCCGACGTGCGCCGCGCGCTGGCTGGGAGCGGAGGTCAGCTAACCGGGACGTTGGCGCTGCGCGAGCCACCTGATCTCGTGGCCTTGGCGGACGCAGCGGGCAACGGACGATTTGCGCAGCTCGACACCAGCACTCGCTCGCTGCCAGCGTTCGGACGGACGATCGGTCGTCAGCTTGTCCTGGGAGGGGCGCTGCTGCGGCGTGAGGCCCGTGCGCTCTTCAGCAGTCGTGCCGGAGATTTCGGTCCGTTTGACGCTGTCGTGTTGGCGCGGAGCCCTCGTGCACTGAGCGGTGACAGCGCCGCCAACACCAACGCGCTAGAAGGCGGGCTGGTTTCGGGCCTAACGACGACCCGGATCTCGGTCGTCGGCGTTCAGCGCAGCGGAACCTTGCCAACGCAAATCATTTGGTATCAGGACCACCAGCTAACGAGCGTCGACAACATTGAGCAGACCTCCGGGCAGGCAGCATTGGTTCTCACCTTGGCAGGGGCCGAAGGAACATTCGGTGATGGCGCCAACGCCGGCGCGCTGCTGCCCGGCCCCGAGGCTGCGGCGCGTTAGCTACTAGCCACGTTCTTCGAAATCGAGCGCTGCAGAGTTGATGCACCACCGCTGGCCGCTAGCGCCCGGGCCGTCCTCGAAGACGTGACCAAGATGGCCGCCGCACTGCGAGCAGCAAGCCTCGGTGCGGCGCATGCCGTGTGAGTCATCGTCGACTAGCGTCACTGCGTCGGAGACAACTGGGTCGGTGAAGCTCGGCCAGCCAGTGCCCGAGTCAAACTTTGTGTCGGACGAGAAGAGCTCGGCGTTACAGCCCTTGCAACGGAACATCCCAACCCCCTTCTCATCCAGATAGGCGCCAGTGAATGCAGGCTCAGTTGCGGCCTCGCGCAGTACCGCAAATGATTCGCTGTCGAGCTGCTGGCGCCACTGCTCGTCGCTCATCTCTACTGGCTGAACTGGCTCGTCGCTGCTCATCGGATCTCCTGTCGCTTGAGTCGCTTCAACGTTAGCGAAGCTCCGCGGTGTCGGCAAATGCTCGTCCGCGCCGCTCGCTAGGTTGCCCGAGTGCAAGTGCTTCCTTTGATCATCGCTCTGTTGCTCGCCTTGGCCATCGCGCCGTCGCTAATCAGCTTCCTTTCAGAGGGTGGTCATCTTCGCTCCAACTACCGCGGCGAGATGCTTCCCTGCCCGCTCGGGCTACTGATAACTGCAGCCGCGCTGACGGCGCTTATCCCGCTCGCTCTGCTCGCTGGGCTCGTCGACGCGAACACGCTCAATCTTGTCGGGCTTCCGTTGATCCTTGGCGTTGCGGCGCTCGGAATTGCGGACGACGCGTTCGCTGGTAGCTCGCGCGGCTGGCGCGGTCACGGTGGAGCGGCGCTGAAGGGGAGCTTCAGCACCGGCGTGCTAAAAGCGGTCGGGACGCTTGGCGTAGCGCTTGCTTGGTCGGCTGTAACTCAGCCCTCAATCACGCGCTTCCTCCTGGCGGCAGTTGTGATCGTTCTCGCGACAAATTTCTTCAATCTGCTCGACCTCCGTCCTGGGCGCTCCGTCAAGGGCTTCATCATTGTCGGAGCCGGTTGTGTTATCGCCGCATGGAGCTTTGATTCGCTGCTGAGCCTTGGGCTCTGGGTCGGTCCGATCCTCGTTTGTGGAGCGCTCGACCTGCGCGAGCGAGGCATTCTGGGCGACAGCGGGTCGAACCTGATCGGCGTCGTTGCTGGGCTCTGGTTGGTACTCGTCTTGGGTGTCACCGGCCTTGCTGTCGCCGCCGCTGTGCTCGCAATTTTCACCATCTACGGAGAAGTTCGTTCAATCAACTCGCTGATAGAGGCCACTCCGGGGCTTCGTCATCTAGACTCACTAGGGAGAATTACTCGTGCCTGATACTCAACGTAAGCCCCGTCACATCTTCGTCACAGGCGGCGTCGTCTCATCTCTTGGAAAAGGAATCGCTGCTGCTTCGATCGGGCGGCTGCTCGTAGCGCGCGGACTCACCGTCGGTCTGCAGAAGTTTGATCCATACATCAACGTCGATCCCGGCACGATGTCCCCTTACCAGCATGGTGAGGTCTTCGTCACTGAGGACGGAGCGGAGACGGACCTAGATCTCGGCCACTACGAGCGCTTCACCGATTCGAACACGACGCGCGCGTCGAATGTGACCGCGGGTGGGATCTACGACGCGGTGATTCGCCGCGAGCGGCGCGGCGATTACCTTGGAGCGACTGTCCAAGTTGTCCCGCACATCACCGATGAGATCAAGCAGCGGATCAGGCTGATCGCTGAAACCAGTGACGTCGACGTGGTCATCACTGAGATCGGCGGAACCGTCGGCGACATCGAGTCGCTGCCGTTCCTCGAAGCAATTCGCCAGTTCCCGGTTGATGTTGGCAGGCGCAACTGCATGTTCATCCATCTGACCTTGGTGCCCTACATCGGCCACGCCGGTGAGCTAAAGACGAAGCCAACGCAGCACTCGGTCAACGAACTTCGCCGGATCGGCATTCAGCCAGACATGCTCCTCTGCCGAAGCGAGGGTGAACTCTCGGTCGACATCCGTAAGAAGATCGCGCTCTTCGCTTCGCTTCCGGTCGAAGCAGTCATCTCGGCCAAAGACGTCAATGACATCTACGAGGTACCTCTCTGGTACTGCGAACAGAAGGTCGACGATTTCATCTGCGATGAGCTCGGTATCGAAGCCGCGCCTGC
>CAMDLG010000067.1 GCA_945901565.1 Bifidobacterium breve
GGTTACAACCGGTGCAGCGCTCGATCTCGCTGAGTCGGCCACTAGCAACCTTGTTCGCAAGCTGCGGGTCGGCGACCATCGCGCGCGTCATTCCGATCGCGTCGGCCACGCCGCGGGCAATCATCAGGTCGGCGACCTCCGGATCGGTGATCCGCGTCGTCGCGATCACCGGCAGGCCGACAGCTTCACGAACGCTGCCTGCGAGCGCAGCGATCGTCTCGTGGCTGACCGGCGCCGGCGGAGCAATCCATGTCGATCCGCGGTAGCTCGAAGAGTCGCCGATCGAAGTCGATACGTAATCGATCAGTCCAAGCTTGCCGAGCGCTTCGAAGACCTCCAGCGCCTCGGGCGCGCGCAGGCCTGCGTCGGTGACGCTGTCGGCCGTCATCCGAACTCCCAGCGCACGGTCGCTGCCGATCCCTTCGCGCATCGCTCGCAGAATCTCGACCAACAAGCGCATCCGGCCTTCGAGGTCACCGCCGTATTCGTCGTCGCGCAGGTTTACGCGCGGCGAGAGGAACTGCCCTGGCAGGTAGTTGTAGCCAGCGAGTGCTTCGATCCCATCGAGTCCTGCCTCACGCGCGTTGAGCGCGCTAATCCGGTGACCGTCGACGATTTCGTCGATCTCGCCCTTTGTCAGCGCTCTCGCTTCGGTGTGGAACCGAGGGCTTGGAACGGCCGACGGCGCTAACGCGGGCGGGCGGTAGCCACCGGTGATCTGTTCGCGGCCACCGTGACAGAACTGAATGAATAACTTTGCCCCTTCGCCGTGGACGGCGTCGGCAATCTTCGCCAGCATCGGCACCACCTCGGGCCGGTAGGCGGCGATCTGATGATCGCTGAGCTGGCCGCTAGGGTCCGGCGCGCTGGCCTCGACCGAGAGCAGTCCGGCGCCACCGGCGGCGCGAGCCTGTTGGTAGGCGACAAGGTCGTCGGTCGGCAAGCTGTTAGCGACGAGGCTCGTCTGGTGCGAGGTTGAGACGATCCGGTTGCGGATCTCAATAGGCCCGATCTGCAGCGGTGCGAGTAGGTGTTCGAAGCTCATCGACCTGGAACCGGTTCGAACTCGGGTGCCGGGAGTCCCAGCGCCGCAGCGGCTGCGCCGCGGCCGGTGCGAACAGCGCCCTCCATGTAGCCGCAGACCCACTGGTCCGAACCGCAAACGTAGAACGGCGGCTCGTGCGTGCCGTGCAGAGGCCCGACGCCGAGCACGTCACCGACGCGCCACTGCGTGACGTAGCCCTGCGTCCAGGGGTCAACGCCCCACGGCCGGTAGAAGACTTCCTGCGGCTCAAGCATCCCATCGCCGTAAATCCGCGCGAGCGCCTGCGTCATGTCGGAGCAGATCTCGTCGTCGTTGGCTGCAGCCAGCAGAACTCCGATCCGCTCCGGGCCGATCAGCACCGAAACAACTGCGGGCGGTGCCTGCGTCCAACAAGAGCCAACCAAGCCCTCACCGTAGGCGAGGCCGTTGGCACCGACCTCTTCCCATACCGGCGAGGAATAGCCGGCGACGAACTTCGCCGTGACGGCGCTGCGCTGACGCGCGAGCGACCTCAGTCGCGGCTCGGATACGCCGCTGATCTCGATGTCACGTAGCGGCCCGACAGGCATCGCGCTGATCACTGCGTCGGCCTCGATCTGCTCACCGTTGACGAGCGTGACGCTGCAGCCACTCTTTGAGATCGAGACCTTCGCGACCGGCGCCTCGAGCCGCACGCGCTCACCTAGCTCTTCGGCCATCCGCAGCGCGACACTGGCCGATCCTTCGGCCACGCGCAGCCCTTCCCAGCAAACGTCGTCATAGAAACCGGTTGCTCCAGCCGCCGCCTGTTTGCGCAGCTCGGCCAGCAGCGAGAGCCGTTCTGGAGAACCATCAGCGAGGCCGAGATGGAAGAGCGCGCGCTCACGCACAACCGCTTCATCGCCATCACCCGCACTGCGCAGCCAGTCCGCGAGGCTTGTGTTGTCGAGCAGCGCAGCATCGGGATGCGACCAGGGGTCGACCGGGTCGACCGTTGCTGCCAATTCGCAGAACTTGGCCTCGACGCGATCGTGGTTGGCGCGCTGTTCGGCCGTCATCCAGTCGCCGCGAACAACGCCCTCGATCATGTCGTAGCTGTCTTCACCAGTCGCTTCGACGTAGCTCGATTCGATCTTAAGCCCAAGTTCGCCAGCCAGGCCCAGATAGGCGTGCTGGAACTCGCCGGTCAGCTCGCCGCCCAGCTGCACCACCCTGCCGTCGGAGAGGGTCGCCTGTTCGACGCGGCCGCCGACGCGATTGCGCGCTTCGAGTACGACGACGTCGCTCCCGGCCAGAGCGAGATCACGGGCGGCACTGAGGCCAGCAAGCCCGGCCCCCAAGACGATTACATCGTGGCTCATCAATAACGCTCCTGAAGATCGGCGCGGTCGGCCACGACGGCCGACTGACGGAACCATCAGACCACAAATTCGCCTCGCCGTGCAAGCTGGAAGCACTAGTAGGATCGGCAGATGCCGTCGATCAAGCTGCCCGACGTGGCGCGTTTCATCGTCATCGGTGGAGGAGTCCACGGCCTCTCGGCGGCATGGCATCTCGCGAAGGAATTGACCGCCAAAGGCGACCAGCCGGACGTGATCGTGCTTGAGAAGGCGATGATCGGCGCCGGCGCGTCGGGCATCTCAGGCGGAATTGTCCGCAACTACTATCGCTCCGAGGCGATGACCGAGGTGATCTCCGAATCGGTTGGAATCTTTGAGAGCGACGCCGAAGGCTTTGGCTTCCATCAGGTCGGCTACCTCGCCGTAGTACCCGAAGCTCAGCGCGAGGACCTCGAGGCGATTGCAGAGCGCCAGCGCGCAGTCGGCTTCGAATCGGAGCTGGCGAGCGGCGCTTCGGACTGCCGGGAATACCTCGAGTGGCTCTGGCCCGACGTCAACAGTGACGGCGTCAAAGCCGTTCTGCACGAGAAGCGCAGCGGCTGGGCCGACGCGATCGGCACGGTCCGCAATTTAGCGCGCAAGGCGCGCGAAGCGGGCGTTCAGATCTTCGAAGGCGTCGAGGTCACCGGCCTCGATTACAGCGGCAGCGAAGTGAGTGCCGTGATCACCAGCGCCGGCACTATTCGCTGTGAGGCGGTGCTCGCCGCCCCCGGGCTCTGGGCTCCCCAGTGGTGGGCGATGCAAGGGCTCGATCCGGTAGTAACGCTCGGGGAAGGCGACGAGGCCGAGCAGGCGCCGTTAACCGAGTACTGGCTGGCGCGCGAAGGCGACTACGTGCTACCTGGGGTAGGGCTCGCCGGCAATGCTGGCCGCGCGGCGCCGGTAGTCCACTTCGACCACACTGAACCGCTCTATTCCGACCGCGACGGTGAACTGCTCACCGACCAGCCGTGGGGAATCTATTTCCGCATGGGGATGACCGGCGGTGGCATCGTCGGTGGCGGGCTGCCGCTGAAGATGGGCCCAGACTTCGTCGTCGATCCATACGGGCCAGACAACCCGGAGCAGGTGGCGGGCGATGACCTCAGCGAGTTCTTCACCTCCGGGCTGGCCTTCGCGCTGAAGCGCTTCCGTGGCGCTGGTGACAAGTGGGATTCGAACCCCAACGGCGGCGTCTTAGCGCTGACGCCCGATCGCTACCCGGTCGCCGACTGGACGGGGCCGAACGTCTACTCAATCCTCGACGCAGGCCACGGCTTCAAGATGCTTGCCGTTGGGCGCGAAGCGGCGCGCGAGATTCTTGGGCATCGCTCCTCACCGCTGCTTGAACCGTTCCGCCTCTCGCGGTTCGGCGGCGGTACAACGCACGTCGTTTCGAAAAGTCCCTACCCCTGGACGTAGTTATCAGGTAGGTTGAGGTTTACCGCCCGCTCATTAGGCAACGGTCTAGTTTCCTGATGCGCTACCGCGGCTCGCAGTTTCCTCTAATTCTGGAGTCCTTTAATGACACCCGTCCTTTATGCCCTCGGTCACTTCTGCACAAAGCACCGCTGGGTCGTCGTTATCGCCTGGATAATCATCGCCGCCGGCATGCTGGCGGGCTCCAAGTCGCTCGGTTGGACCACCTCGAACAACCTCACGCTTAACGGCACCGGCAGCCAAGACGCAACCAACCTTCTCAACGACCGCTGGCCCGACGCCGCTAACGGCTCAATCCCTGTCGTGCTCGGCGCGCCAGGCGGCAACCTAATCAGCGACTCGCAGTACACCGATGCGATCAACGAGACGGTCTCCAACTACCAGAACGACTCGGGCGTCATCTCAGTCGTCAGCCCGCTTGGCACGACAACGCAGTCACAGTCGCTGAACAGCAAGGACGGACAGATCGCGATCATCAGCGTGACGATCAAGGACTCGCCCTCCGATCTGTCGATCGACGACGGCAACCACCTCGTCAGCCTCTCCGAGCCCGCCACAAAGGCCGGCCTGACGGTTGGCGTCGGCAGTTATGTCGGTAACGCTGTTTCCAATCCAAATACGGACCTGAGCATCATTGTTGGCATCGGTGCTGCGATGATTATCCTGCTCTTCACCTTCGGCACACTCGTATCGATGGGGCTGCCGATGATCACGGCTCTCGTCGGCCTGATCGCTGGAATTTCAGGCATCTACCTGCTCGGCCAAGTGGTCGACGTTCCACCGATCGGACCGACGCTCGGAATCATGATCGGGCTTGGTGTTGGAGTCGATTATGCGCTCTTCATGGTCAGTCGCCACCGACAGCACGTCGGTATGGGACTCGACTACAAGGAGGCCGCCTCGCGCGCGACTGCGACTGCAGGCGGAGCGGTCGTCTTTGCTGGCACAACTGTGATGATCGCGCTGCTCTGCCTAGCCGTCGTCAAGGTGCCGATTCTCTCAGCGATGGGCTACTCAGCGGCCGTTGCGGTGCTCTTCGCGATGCTCTCGGCGCTGACGCTGATGCCTGCGTTGCTTGCAATCGCAGGCAAGGGCCTCGATCGCCTCTCACTTCCGGGCTTCTCGGTCGATAAGCAGGAAAGAACCGTGGAATCCCCCCGCTGGACAGCTTGGGGCAAGGCGATCGTGCGCCACCGAATCGTCGCGCTGATCCTCTCGGTGATCCTGCTCGGTCTCCTTTCCTACCCGATCAACCAGCTTTACCTCGGCCAGCAGGACAACGGCTCGTTCCCAAGCAACACGCAGGCGCGGATCTCATACGACCTGCTCGATGAAGGCTTCGGCGTCGGCGCTAACGCCGGCTTCCTGATCGCGATCGCGATCAACTCAACCGACAGCAGCACCGTTCAGACGCAGCTCAGCGATCTGACGACGGCACTGGCCGGAACCTCCGGAGTGGCGTCGGCTTCTCCGGCATCTGTCGACTCCGACAGCAATGCGGCGACGATCACCGTAACGCCGACGACTGGACCCTCTTCAGAGTCCACGTCAAACTTGGTGAGCACGCTGCGCGACACGACTATCCCTGACGCCACCAAGGGCACCTCTCTGACCGCCTACGTGGGCGGTCAAACAGCGAGCTATGTCGATCTGGCAACCCTGATCGGGGACCGTCTGGTCTTGACAATCGTCATCGTCGTGCTGCTTGGATTCATCTTGATGACGATGGCCTTCCGTGCGCTCGGGCTGGCACTGATCTCGTCGTTGATGAACCTGATTACGGTTGCCGCCGCGTTCGGCGTCACGACGGCCGTCTTTGAGGTCGGACGTGGGACCTCGCTAATCGGGCTGAGTGAGACAATTCCAGTCGTCAGTTACGTACCGCTGATGATGTTCGCCGTCCTCTTTGGGCTCTCAATGGACTACAACGTCTTCCTGATGAGCTCAGTGCGCGAGAAGTGGCTTGCGAAGAAGGATCCGCAGGGCGCGATCGTTGAGGGCTTGGCATCTACCGGCAAGATCGTCAGTGCAGCGGCCCTGATCATGACCTGCGTCTTCCTCGCCTTCGTGATCAACGGCAACCCAATCGTCAAGGAGTTCGGCGTCGGCACGGCGGCAGCAATCATCATCTACGCGACGGTGGTGCGCTGCGTGCTGCTGCCGGCGACGATGAGCCTGTTCGGCAAGGGCACTTGGTACATGCCACATTGGCTCGACCGGATTCTGCCAAACATCTCAATCGAGGGCGACAAGTACTTCGAGGACCTAGCGGCCAAGGGCGCTAGCAAGTAGCCCCGGTCCGCGGCGCCGAGCGGCGCGGGATAATCTAAAGCCGTGGCGCAGATTCTTCTATACGCGGTTGGCTCTGCGTTCTTTCCAGCGCTGCTGGCTGGCGTATCGGTAATCCTCACGCGCGAGCGCCCGGCGGCGCTGCTGCTGGCCTTCTACATCGGCGGCATGGTCGTCAGCATCGGGGTCGGGTTGGCGCTGCTCCAGATAGCCGGCAGCGACGCAAACTTCGGCTCGTCGAGCGGCAACTCCGACCCTTTCTTTGAGATTGGTGCTGCGATTCTCGCCTTCGCGCTGGCTTGGCTGACCGGCAGCAAAGCTGGCCGCGCAAAGATCGATGACTGGCGCGGAAAGCGCAAGAGTCGCAAAGAGGCCAAGCAGATCAAGAAGCACGGCGAGGTCCAGGAGGCGAAGGACCCGTGGGCTGTGCGTGTGCTCGATCGCGGCTCCGTCGTGCTCGCTCTTGTCGCCGGCATGATCCTCAACCTGCCGGGCCCGTTCTACCTCTTCGCGCTGGCCGACATCACCGAGGCGGACTACTCGACAGTCGAGGCGATCATCCTCGTCGTTGTCTTCAACCTGATCATGTTCATGCTCGCCGAAGTGCCGCTGATTGGCTACTTGATCAACCCTGAGAAGACCCAAGACCGAGTTGAACGGTTCTCAGGCTGGCTGGAACGTAACGGCCTACGAATCATCTCGCTCTTCGCCGTACTCTGGGGCCTCAGCTCGCTTGGCAAGGGCCTTAAAGACCTGCTCGGCTAACAGCACAAGCGCGCCTGATAGAGCACCGGCTGCAAGCGCGGGGAAACTATGGGCGATCCAGGATTCGAACCTGGGACCTCGTCCTTATCAGAGACGCGCTCTAACCAACTGAGCTAATCGCCCGCGGGTTGGTCAGGATAGCGAGCGAAGGCAGGCCCGTGCGCTCAGGAGAGGCGCCGCGCAGAGATCAAGCCAGCGACGAGGTCGGCGTCGGCGCCGTCCTCGATCGTCAGCTCAACCTTGTACCCAGCACCGCGTGGACGAACCTTGACCTCGCGGCCGAATGCCTCACCGAGCGTCCGTGCAATCTGTTCGCAGGCGTCGAGCTGATCCGGGTGGAAATCTCCGCTGTCTCGCTTACTCTTTCCCTTCTTCGCGGGCGAGCTCTGGTTCGCCTTGCGAGCGCGATCCTCGAGCACGCGCACAGACCATCCCTCCTGCTTGGCTGAGCGCGCCAGGCGCTTGCGGCCGGAGTGGTCTTCAGCCAGCAAGAGTGCACGGCCGTGGCCCTCGCTGAGCGAGCCGTCTTCAAGCATTTCGAGCACCGAATCGGGCAGATCAAGAATCCTCAAGAGATTCGAGATTGCTGAACGGCTCCGGCCGACGCGGCGGCCAACTGCCTTCTTTGTCATGCCGAGTTCTTCGACAAGCGCAGCGACGGCGCGTGCCTCTTCGACTGGATTGAGGTCGGCGCGCGCCATGTTCTCAACGATTGCGGCCTCTAGCGCCTCCGAGTCATCGCGCTGTTCGATGATCGCCGGGATCTGCTCGAGCCCCGCCATCTGCGCGGCTCGCCAGCGGCGTTCGCCGGCTACAAGTTCATATGTGCCGCCGGCAACTGGGCGCACGAGGACCGGTTGTAGTACCCCTTGCTCGGTCAGCGAGTCGGCGAGCGCGACCAGCGCCTCTTCGTCAAAACGGCGGCGCGGCTGATCCGGGTTCGGAGAGATTAGTTCGACGTTTAGCTCGCGCAGTTCCGGCGCGGACGCACCGTCTTCTGGGCGAAGTTCAAGGATCGCGGCTAGGCCACGTCCAATTCCAGTATCAGCCACGGGTTGCTACCTCCTGGGCGAGTGCGAAGTACGCCTCAGCCCCCGCGCAGTGCGGATCGTGATGGATTACAGGGCGCCCATAACTGGGTGCCTCGCTGACGCGCACGTTCCGCGGGATGACCGTTTCAAAGACCAGGTCAGGGAAGTGCTCGCGCACTTCGCGCTCAACGTCGCGTGAAAGACGCGTGCGGCCGTCGTGCATCGTCAGAAGCATTCCGGCGACTACGAGCCTCGGGTTCAGCTCGCGCTGCACGAGACTGAGCGTGTCGAGCAGGCCTGCCAGCCCCTCCAAGGCAAAATACTCTGTCTGCACGGG
>CAMDLG010000068.1 GCA_945901565.1 Bifidobacterium breve
CGTCCAGCACCAGCGCTGCCGGTAGCGGGTTGCGTGCCCGGGCCATGTCTGAGGCGAGTGCTTCAAGCGTCTCCGGTTCCATCGACCACTGCTCTAGATCATGGGCGTCGATTTCGGCGTCGGCTGCAGCGGCGGCGATCGTCGCTGGCGCGTCGCTCAGTTCACCGGCGAAGCCACGGACCTGAAGTGCGCGCAGCAGCGTCTGCTGGTGGCCCGGGGAGTTAAGGCGCGCGGCGACGACGGCGCGGCAGGCCGGCATCGTCGCGGTGAGCCGCTCGCGCTCGCTGCTGTCGATCGGCATTCCGTGAGCGGCAGCGATCTGCTTCGCGGCGGCCATCATTGCCGTCGTATGCCCCTTCGCCTCAAATTCGGCGGGGTCTTCGGCGAGGCCAACCATCACGAGCTCCCAGGCCGCGTGGTCGCCGTATAGCCATTCGATCTTGCGGCGGAACGGTTCTGCCGAGAAGGCCCAGGGGCAGCCTGGGTCGGTGAAAAGCGAGATCTCGAGCATCGCGACTGGCCTTTAGTCCCTCGTCAGGCGCTTGTAGCTGATTCGGTGAGGTCGGTCGGCCTCATCGCCGAGCAGCTCGTGGCGGTGCTCCTCGTAGGCCTCAAAGTTGCCTTCAAACCAGGTCACCTGCGAGTCGCCCTCAAAGGCCAGAACGTGTGTCGCTACGCGATCAAGGAACCAGCGATCGTGCGAGATCACGACGGCGCAGCCGGCGAAGCTGAGCAGCGCCTCTTCGAGTGCGCGCAGCGTGTCGACGTCGAGGTCGTTGGTCGGCTCGTCGAGTAGCAGTAGGTTCCCGCCACTCTTGAGCACCTTCGCTAGGTGCAAACGGTTCCGTTCGCCGCCCGAGAGCGTGCCGACCTTCTTCTGCTGATCGGACCCTTTGAAGTTGAATGACGAGGTGTAGGCGCGTGAGTTCATTTCGCGCTCGCCGACCATGATCTGCTCGTCGCCGCCGCTGATCTCCTCCCAGACGGTCTTGTTGTCGTCGAGCGCGTCGCGGCTCTGGTCGACGGCGGCGACCTGCACCGTCTCGCCGATCTTTAGCTCGCCAGCGTCAGGCTTTTCGTCGCCGGTGATCATCTTGAACAGCGTCGTCTTGCCGGCGCCGTTGGGGCCGATAACGCCGACGATTCCGCCCGGCGGGAGCGAGAAGCTCAGATCCTCGATCAGCAGCTTGTCGTCAAAACCCTTCTTCAAGTCTTTCGCTTCAACGACAACTCCCCCGAGCCGTGGGCCAGCCGGAATGTGGATCTGCACTTGATCGAGCTGAACTGCCGACTCCTGCGCCAGCAACTCCTCGTAGTTGGAGATTCTCGCTTTGGCTTTCTTGCGGCGGCCCTTGGGATTTTCGCGCACCCACTCAAGCTCCGAGTTGATCGTCTTCTGACGCGCCTTCTCCTGCTTCCCTTCCTGCATCAGGCGCGCCTGCTTCTGCTCAAGCCAGCTCGAATAGTTGCCCTCGTAGGGGAGGCCGCGGCCGCGGTCCAGCTCGAGGATCCAACCGGCAACGTTGTCGAGGAAGTAACGGTCGTGTGTAACGGCGACGACGGCGCCCTTGTACTCGGCGAGGTGGCGCTCAAGCCAGCCAACCGACTCGGCGTCAAGGTGGTTGGTCGGCTCGTCGAGCAGCAGTAGGTCGGGTGCCGTCAATAGAAGCCGGCAGAGGGCCACGCGCCTGCGCTCGCCGCCCGAGAGCTTCGTTACGTCGGCATCGCTCGGCGGTAGGCGCAGCGCGTCCATCGCGTATTCAAGCTGCGTGTCAAGGCTCCAAGCATCGGCGGCGTCGATCTTGGCTTGTAGTGCACCGAACTCCTCTGCCGTCTCATCCGAATAGTTGGCAGCCAGCTCGTTGAAGCGGTCGAGCAGCGCGCGGGTTTCAGCGACAGCCTCCTCGACGTTGCCTTTGACGTCCTTCTCAGGGTCGAGCTGCGGCTCCTGCTCGAGCAGCCCAACGCTCGCTCCGGCGGCCAGCTCAGCGTCGCCTCGGTAGTCCTGATCCTGGCCGGCCATGATCTTCAGCACGCTCGACTTGCCGGCGCCGTTGTATCCCAGAACGCCGATCTTGGCACCCGGGTAGAAGGAGAGTGAAACGTCGCTGAGCACCGTCTTATCCGGCGGATAAGACTTCGTCAGCTTGTGCATCGTAAAGATGTATTGGTGAGCCATTGCGATGAACGATAGAGCGGGCTGCGATCCTTTCGGCGTGTCATCACCGCTTAATGCACTCGAGCTGAGCCACGTTGTAAAGCGCTACGGCGAAATTACGGCTGTAAATGGGCTGGATTTGATAGTCCCTGATGGAGGCTGCGTCGGCCTGCTCGGTCCCAACGGCGCGGGAAAATCAACGACGATGCGGATGCTGACGGCGCAGACAATTGCTGACGATGGCCAGATAACCGTGCTCGGTCACGAGTTGCCGGGTGATTCGAAGGCGGCGCGGGCGAGGATGGGCGTTGTACCGCAGCTCGACAACCTCGACACGACCCTGACGGTTGAACAGAACCTCGTCGTCTTCTCGCACCTCTACCGGGTGCCGAAGGCGAAGCGGAAGGCTGCAATTGAGCGCGTCCTCGAGATCGCCAACCTCCGCGAGCGCCGCGACTCAAAGGTCGACGAGCTATCCGGCGGAATGCGGCGACGGCTCCTGATCGGGCGAGCCTTGATCCACCAGCCGCAGCTCGTGCTGCTCGACGAGCCGACCGTCGGCCTCGACCCGCAGGTGCGCCAAGAGCTCTGGGCGCTGATCGACCTGCTGCGCAGCGAAGGGGTTTCGATCCTGATGTCAACTCACTACATCGAGGAGGCCGAGCGGCTCTGTGATTCGGTCACGATCGTCTCGCACGGCTCAGCCGTGGCCGTCGGTGCGCCGATCGATCTTGTCGCCGAGCATGCCGGACGCGACGCCGTTGAGATCTATGGATCGCCCGAGCGGCTCGTTGAGGTTGAAGCCGAGATGGTGAAGGAGGGCTTTCCGACGCGGCGCACGGGAACCTCGATCGCCGTCCTTGGGCTCGACGATGCGGCCGGGCGCGCCCCTGCCGGTGAGCGCCGGCCGGCCAACCTTGAGGACGTCTTTGTACTGCTGACTGGCGAGGAGATCTCGTGACCACGCTGCCGCTAGAAGAGCGTGATCCGGGCCGCCTTGAACGGACCGCGATCGGCGGTGTGCTGGTCCGCGAGATCATCAACTTCTCTTCCTATTGGCGCTCGACGACCTTCTCTTCGACGGTCGAACCGACGATCTACCTGCTGGCCTTTGGCTTCGGTTTCGGTTCGCTCGTTTCGGTCGTCGGCGGCTACAACTACATCGACTTTGTCGCAACCGGCACGGTCGCCACGGCGGTCCTTTTCTCGAGCATCTTCCCGGCGATGTTCGGCACCTTCATCAAGTACAAGTTCCAGCACACCTACGACGCGATCCTCGCTGCGCCGGTTGACACCGAGGAGTTAGTAACCGGCGAGGCGCTTTGGCTGGCGATGCGGGCATCGGTCTATGGCTGCGCACCGCTGCTCGTCGGACTCGTCTTTGGCCTCAGCCCAAGCTGGGGGATGCTCGCCGTCCCGGCGATCAACTTCGTCGCCGGTTACGGCTGGGCCTGTACCGGCGTGGCGATCGCTGGCTGGCTCAAAGGGATTGAGAACTTCAACTACGTCACCAGTGCCGTGATCACGCCGCTCTTCCTTGTCGCCGGCACCTTCTTCCCGTTGACGGGGCTGCCGGGCTGGGTGCAAGCGCTGGCACAGCTCAACCCGCTCTTCCACTGCGTGCAGCTCGTCCGCCACGCGGCATTTGGCTGGGAGGGCTGGGCCGATGTTTGGAATTTCTCCTTCCTGATCATCTTCGGGCTCCTGATGTGGCGAGTGGCGATCGCGGCGATGGAGCGCAAGCTGATCGACTAGCGTTTACTCCGTATGTCCAATGTGCTTGACATCGAGCAGTCGACGCTCCTCTTGGAGCTGACGCCGCCATTCGATAAGCGCGACGTCCAGCTAGCGCGTCGCCGCCAAGCGAAGGTCTGGCATCCGGACTTAGCGCCGCCCGGCAAGCAGGCCGCTCACGAGCGCCACCTGCAGGCGATCAACAGGGCCGCCGATCAGCTAGAGCAGCTCGCTGAGACGCTGCGCGGCGGCCGCGTCAGTGCCAGCGCCGTCAAGGTCAGCGCGGCTGCGGCGCGCAAGGCGCGCGCCGAGGAAGGGCAGCGCGCATGGGAGGCTGAGCAGCGCCGCCAAGAGGCTGACAAGGACCGCAAGGTCAACGATCCCTTCTCCTCTCAGGTACCCGACCACTCCGTCGTCCATCGCTACGCGCGCTGCCTCTCCTATCCAGAGTGGGGCGTGGGAACCGTCAGCGGGATCTACTTCACAGGCGAGGACGATGAGATCCAGCAGTGGGCGCGGGTTAGCTTCCAACCTGGTATCCGAACCGTCCCGGCCGGCAGCCTGCAGTTTGTCGACTTCTCAAAGCCTGATCCTGGCGCCGATCGTGTTGAGCGTTTTATGACTGCTGCGCGCCACGCGCTCGCTGAGCAGGATTACAAACTGGCGGCTCAGCGCCTGATCTACGCGCGCGACGCCGACCCTGACAACAGCGCTGTGCTGCGCTTGATGACGCTCGCCTTCTGGCAGGCCGACAATCTTCCTGCGGCGGCGCGCAGCGTCCGTGACTGGGCGCGGGTAGAACCAGAGCGGCCAGCGCCGCAGCGTTTTGCTTCGCGCATCTACGAACAGATGGGGGCCTTCGATTTGGCCGTTGAGGCTGCCGAGCGGGCCGCTGCACTGGCGCCTAGTGACGCCGACGCCTGGGAGCGGATCGGCCGCCTGACGCTGCGCACCGGTGATACGGAGCGGGCGATCGAGGTACTCGAGAGGGCACGCGAGCTGGCGCCGACGGTCGAGGGGTTGCTCGACCTAGCACTCGCCAATCAGTTGGCCGGTGAGCTTGGCGGCGAACTGACAGCCTGCGAGCAGGCGACCGTCTTGCAGCGCGACTCGGCCGTTGCCTGGTCGAGGCTGGCGCACGCGCTCGCGAGGAGCGACCGAACGAGCGACGCGATCGACGCTGCGAAGCGGGCGCTGAAGTTGGAGCCCGAGGACGGTGAGCTAAGTCTGTTGCTTGACGCCCTGCTCGCCCAGCAGCAGCGCGCCTTGCCGGCGGCCTGAAGGGCGCGTCCGTTAGTCTCGGCGCCAATGCGTCTGCTCGTTGCCCGCTGCGAAGTTATCTACACCGGCCGCCTCGACACCGTGCTTCCAGAGGCGCTGCGACTGGTGATGCTGAAAGACGACGGCTCGGTGATGGTCCATGCCGACAGCGGCGGGTACAAGCCGCAGAATTGGATGACGCCGCCGACCGTGATCGAGCACCACGGCGATCCGCGGGAGCGGATCACGGTTCGCAAGCGCGCCGGTAAGACCGAGGATCGGCTCGAGATCCACATCTCGGAGCTGATATCCGACGTGGAGCACGACATGGGCGAGGCTGCTGAGCTTGAGAAGGACGGAGTTGAGGCGCACCTGCAGGAAGCTCTCGCCGAGGCGCCGCAGTTCTGTGGTGAGGGTTTCCGTTTAGTGCGCCGCGAGTGGCCCACCGACATCGGCCCGGTCGACTTGATGTGCCGCGACGAGGGCGACGGCTGGGTGGCCGTGGAGATCAAGCGCGTAGCGACGTTGGAGTCGGTAGAGCAGTTGACTCGGTACCTCGAGTTCATCCGCCGCGATCCGGCGATGACCGACTGCCGCGGCGTGTTGGCAGCGCAGGAGATCAAGCCGCAGGCGCGCACTCTGGCCGAAGATCGCGGCATCGCCTGCGTTGAGATTGACCTTGCGGTCGTGCGCGGCGAGCGCGAGCCTGATCTAACGCTCTTTCAGCCCTGACGGCTAATCGCTCAGAGTCGCCGCGAAGGCGCTCAGCGCGGCCCGGTCGCGCAGCGGCGGCCCGTGACCGAACAGCACCAACTTCGGCTCTAGCGCTGCAAGGCGGCGGGCGCTGTCGCGGTTCCGCGCCGGGTCCGGCGTGAAGAAGCCCGGCGGCATGTGCAGCCCCACGGCGGTCGTCGCGAGGCTCATATTGAAGAAGACGTCGCCGCAGATCAGCGTTCCGTCCTCCTCGCGCCAGTAGGAAAGGTGGCCGGGGCTGTGGCCGGGCGTTTCCAAGGCCACAAAGCCTGCCGCAAGCTGGTCGCCTTCGCGCAGCTCACGGTCCGGTTCTACGCCTGGAAACTTCATGTAGCTCTTCAGGGCGGAGCGGCCGAAAGGCACTTCGCCAGGTTCGGCGCGGCCGCTGCGCAGCACCTCGGCGTCGCTAGCACCGACCCAAACCGGGATCCCCATGATCTCCTTAAGCTTCTTCGAGCCGCCGGCGTGGTCGGCGTGGGCGTGAGTCAGAGCATGCGCGTGGATCGTGCGACTGCTCGTCTCACGAAGCAGCTTCTTTGTGTGCAGCGGGTAGCCAGAGTCGACCAGCACATCGCCGACGAGGTAAGCGTTCACGCCGCTACGCGGCGTTAGCGGCAGTTGGTAGACGTCACGGGCAACCATCAACATGCCTCAAGCCTATAGCGGCGAGCGCGAAATAGGTGATGCGTCATAGAGTGTGGCTATGTCTGAATCCACTGAGAGCGCGGTCCTCACAGAGCGCCGCGACAACATCCTGATCATCACGATCAACCGCCCCGACAAGCGCAACGCCGTGAACAAGGCAGTCGCCGACGGAATTGGCGACGCAGCCGAACTGCTCGACACCGACGACACGCTGACGCTCGGCATCCTGACCGGCGCTGGCGGAGGCTTCTGCGCTGGGATGGACCTCAAGGGCTTTGCCTCCGGCGAAACTCCATGGCACCCGACGCGCGGATTTGGTGGGATCGTTCAACAGCCGCCGTTGAAGCCGCTGATCGCAGCGGTCGAAGGCTTCGCAGTTGCTGGCGGCCTTGAGATCGCGCTGGCCTGCGACATGCTCGTTGTTGCCAAGGGAGCGAAGCTAGGTATCCCAGAAGTCAAGCGTTCACTCGTCGCCGCCGGCGGCTCACTGCTGCGCCTGCCGCGCAAGCTTCCACTGAACGTTGCGACCGAGATGGCGCTCACCGGTGACCCAATTTCTGCCGAGCGCGGCTACGAGCTGGGCCTTGTGAACCGGCTCGCCGAGCCCGGCAGTGCACTCGACGCGGCGGTTGAGTTGGCTCAGCAGATCGCCTGCAACGGGCCTCTCGCACTTCGCGCTACGAAGCAGATCCTTGAAGCGCGCCGCGAATGGACCGACGAAGAGTTCTGGGACAAGCAGATGGAGATCGCCGGCCCAGTATTTGGTTCCGAAGACGCGCAAGAGGGCGCGGTTGCCTTCACCGAGAAGCGTGAACCTGTTTGGAAGGGCCGCTGAGCTAGGGCTTAGGAGCTCTCGCCGCTTAGCGTGGCGACGAGCGACCGCGAACCACCGTGGTCGCGATGTTCACAGAGGTAGATCCCTTGCCAGGTCCCTAGCGCCAGATTGCCATCGCTGACTGGGAGCAGCAGCGATGGGCCGGTGATCATGCTTTTGATGTGAGCCGGCATGTCGTCGGCGCCTTCCATCGTGTGTGTCCAAGGGAAGCCTTCGGGGACGGCAGCGTCGAGCCAGCTGCGCGTGTCGTCGCGCACATCGGGCGATGCATTCTCTCCTAGCGTCAGCGACGCCGACGTGTGGCGGATGAAGAGATGGCAGAGGCCAATTGAGAGCAGTTCCAGCTCGTCTAACGCTTCCAGTACCTCGCCAGTAACGAGGTGAACACCGCGCGGACGCGGCTCCAGCGTGATCTCGCTTTGGCTCCACACCTCGTCTGATCAGCGCTCGCCGGGGGTCTTATCGGGGAACGGGCTGACCTCTATCTGAGGATCCAGCGCGTCGGCGAGGATGCGCTGCTGCTCCGCGTTATGAGCAGCCGGGTAACCCTCTCCCGGTGAGGCCCGCTCCGGCCGGCCGATGTAGCCAAGCTCAAAGCCCTCCGGGAGGATCTGCATCAGGCGCGGGAACATGTACTCGCGCGCGCCCATGTTGCGCGGCTCCTCCTGAACCCAGACGACCTCTTCGAGGTTCGGGTAGCGGGCGAAGAGCTCGCGCATGTCGCCCTCAGGGAAGGGGTAGAGCTGCTCGATGCGCCCGATC
>CAMDLG010000069.1 GCA_945901565.1 Bifidobacterium breve
GAGGACTTTTTGCGGGGCCAGACGGCGAGGTTGCGACGCTTGGCGCGAAGGCGATCGAGGCCTGCCTGCGAGCCGACATCGAGGTCGTCGTGATGTCTGGAAGGCGCCGCGCCGTCGCGGTCGAGGACGCTCGCCTCTTTGGTCAAGGCTGCTGCATCTTCGAGACCGGCGCCGGCGTTGTGATGGAAGGCGAGACCTACTGGCTTACAGGCACTTGGCAGCCGAGCGAGAAGACGATCCACCAGCAGATTGCTGACAGCGGCGCTCCAGCTCTACTACTTGAGGAGTACTCAGGTTGCCTGGAGGTGCACGACCCGTGGCACACCAATCGTGAGGTTTCGCACCTGCTTCGCGGCCTGCTCGACACCAGCGCCGCAGATCATTTCCTCGCGGAAAATGGTCATGAGGAGCTGGAGCTGACCGATAACGGCGCCGTCCGCCGCCGTTCACCGGCGCTGGCCGAGCTGCCTGCGGTTCATGCTTATCACTTGCGCCCGCGTGGAGTCTCGAAGGCGCACGCAGTGGCTGCGCATCAGCGGATGCGTGGATATAGCGCCGATGAGTGCGTCGCGATCGGCGACTCGCGCGAAGATCTGCGTGTAGCGACAACAGTTGGCAGCTTCTGGTTTGTCGCTAACGCGCTGGAGCGCGATCCGCAGCTTGCCGAAGCGATGGCCGGCCATGACAACGTCCGCGTTGCCGAGGAGTCGCACGGCGCAGGGGTTTACGAAGCGATCCTCAGCACGCTACGCGGCGCCTGAGCCTTCCGGCGCGGTGAAGCGGCCTATCAACCTCGAAGTCTGGCCCAGAGCCGTGCCCAGAAGCCCGGCCGTACGCGCCGTCGCCAGAGCGCCGGGGGCGACACAGATGTGCGTACGAGGCCAACCCAGCCGTCGACGCTCAGATCACCTGAGATAAGAGCGCTGAGGCCGCTCGTGACAGGCGCGTCGAGGCCCGCGTTGGCCAGCGCATTGGCCAACAGCGGTACCGACTCCAAGGCCTCGACCGCCTGGCCCACGTGACCTGGTATCTCGGCCGCCGGTACCCCCGCGCCCAGCAGCTCCCCGGCCCGTCGGTTGCGGCTGCCGGGGGCTAGCGCGGTTGCCACAAGGTCGCCTGTCCCAGCCAGTCCGATCATCGACTCTGGTTTGGCGCCCTGCGACTCTGCGAGCCGCCAGATTTCTTGGAAGATGTGGCCGGCTGCTGCGCCGGCAGCGTTTAGGCCCTGGGCTTCTGTCGCTCCGGAAGCCAAGGCGGCAGCGTTCTTTGCTGCTCCCGCGTATTCAACGCCGATCGGGTCATTCGAGATTTCGCAGATAACGCCGCCGCGCGTGAAGATTTTTGCCAGCACCGCTGCCAGCTGCTCGTCGGTAGACGCTGCTACCAAGGCACCGCCGTCGTGGACGAGTTCATCGGCGTGCGCCGGTCCGCCGATTACCGCGACGCGATCGGCGCCGTAGATCGAGCTGGTAATCGCCGAGGTCACGGCGCCGGTCGGCGCGGCGAGCCCTTTTGCCAGCGAAACAATCGCCGCATTTTCGCTGAGACCACGATCGCTGAGACCGCTGATCACCTCGGTGATGCTGCTCGACGGAACTGCGAGGAGCACTAGCTCTGCCCGCTCCAACGAATCGGCCGCTGTTTCGATCCGCAGTTCCCGCGCCAGCGGCACGCCAGGCAGGTAGGCGCGGTTCTCAGCGTCGCGCTGGAGCTCGCTTGCCTGCGCTGCAGTACGAGCCTGCAATGTCGTACGAACTCCGGCGCGCACCAGCAGCAGCGCGACGGCCGTGCCGAACGAGCCAGCGCCGACGACGACGGCGCGGCGCGGCGCGGCGCGGCTGAAAGATGAGCGTGACGCCTGGGTCATCCTGCTCAACTACCCCATAACCGGCTTAGAGGTACTCGGTCAATTGTTTGCCGGCAGATTCGATCTCTTGCAGTGTCGTTGCTTCGATGATCGCTTGGATATCGAGGATTCGCTGATCGAGCGCTCCCAGCCCATTGCTACCCACAACAGCGTGGCAGGAGACACCGGCCTGACGCGCGCGGACCGCGATCTCGGCAGCAATTTTGCCTTCCAGCGTCGTCTCGTCCATCCGACCTTCACCAACGATCACAGCGCGTGCACTGTTGATCCTCTGATCGGCGTCTAACGCTGCGAGGACGAACTTTGCGCCTGGCTCGAGGCTCGCACCAAACTCTGCCCAAAGCGCTCCTGACAGGCCTCCTGCGCAGCCGGTTAGCTCAACGCCGCGCGGATCACGCTTGAACGATGTCGCGAGTTCGTCGAGCCGCGAGGTCAGCCGGGTCACGGCCTCGGCGTCGGCGCCCTTCTGCGGCCCAAAAACTTCGGCCGCCAGTTCGTAGGGCGTCGTTACGTCGCAGCAGACGATTAGCTGAGCCTCGCCAATCCCGCCAGCGTCATTGATCGCCTCGAGGGCGCCAGCGCCGCCGTCGCTGCTGGCGCTGCCGCCGACCGCAACGATTACCTTCGAGGCGCCGCTCGCTGCGGCAGCGGCGACAAGTTGGCCGGCGCCATAAGAGCTTGCCGCCTCTGCGTCGCGGTCTGCCTGATCTATTAGCGGCAGTCCGATCGCCTGCGCAGTCTCGACAATCGCCGTATCGCCGTCCTCGACTAGCCCGAAACCGGCCTTGATCGGGCGCCTCAGCGCATCGCACGCGTCTACTCCGACCGTCTCGCCGCCGAGCGCCACAAGGAGAACCTCGAGCGTTCCTTCGCCGCCGTCGGCCACCGGCATCAGGTCGGGTGCAGCTGTGAGGCTCGATTCAAGGCCCCGGCCGATCGCCGCGGCCACTTCGCTAGCGCGAAATGTTCCCTTGAACGAATCCGGGGCCACGAGCACTGCTCGCTCGTCGCTTGGCATCGCTGAAGCCTAGCGGCAGTATGCGCGGCCGCTATCGGCGGTCTTGCCGCCCAGCGTCTTGAATGCCCAGCGGTAGCCGCGGCTGTACAGATCGAGCTGAAGAACGCCGTATTCAGCGATCGCTGCGCGGCGCGCCGGAGTTGATCCGCTGAATGGATAAAGCGATCGCCCGCCGGTGCCGACAACGAAGCTCGTCAGCCCCTTGCTGGAGAGCTTCCCGCTGCTCGTCAGCGGTGCGAAGCGCTGATAGTCATGGTCGTGGCCCGCGAAGACAGCCTCCGCCGATTTTGCCTGCAGCTGCGCCCAGAGGTTGCTAACGGCCGTGCTGTCGCCGTGAGTACCGGTGCTGAAGCGCGGGTGATGCCATAGAGCCATCGTGCAGCGCTTGGGGTTGTTCTTCAGGTCGTTAGCCAGCCAGTTCGACTGGGCTGAGCCGTTCTCGCAGCCGCCGACGGCTGAGCAGTTGGAGTTCAGTCCAATTACTCGCCAGCCGCCGATCGTCTGAGCCTGCCAGCCTTTCGTGCGGTCGCCGGCGAGCGAACCGAAGTAGTCGTAGTAGCCGCTGGCGCCAAGCGTCGCGTACTCGTGGTTGCCGGGGACTGGAAAAGTTTTTGAGCGGAACTGGCCCCACGAAGCATCGTAGGATTCATTGAAGGCCGCGAGCGTGCCTGTCTGGTATTGCAGATCGCCCAGTACGAGCACACGGTCTGGGTGGAGGCTGTTAGTGAGGTTTGCCGTCTGTTGCTGGCGGCAATTGTTTGCTTCGACGGTGCCCGGTGCGCAGGCGATGTCACCGGCGACGACGAGCTTCGCGCGGTGGCTGCCGAGCGACTTCGCCGTCGAACTGTGTACGACCGTCGCCGAGGAGACGCCGCAGCCGGCGCTGGCGAGCAACAGCAGCGAGGCCGCCGTAGCTATCAGCCCGGTAGGCAGGGCGCTTTTGGCTGGAGTTAAGGTCACGCCCTCAACAACACTGCTGCAGGCCGAATGTTGCGGCTCCGATCAGTCTTTGCGCGGTGCTGCCGTGCCGCCACGAAGGCGTCGCAGCATCGCGTCGCCAGTCTTCGGGCTGATGTTATGGACCAGCTGCAGGAGCCGCACGATCGGTGGGAAGTAGACGGCGCGGCGGTCGGCTTCAACCGCTTCGATGATCTTTGCGGCTAGCTCCGCCGGCGGCGCAGCATCGCTGCCGCGGTACCAGTCGGGCATCGTCTCGCGCTCATGGTCGTGGAGCGAGGTTTCGATTTCACCGGGGTAGATCGTTGTTAGCGACACGCCGGTGCCGCTTAGTTCATGGCGTAGAGCCTCAGCGAAGAGCCTCTGGGCTGCCTTCGTGCCGCCATAGACTGCCGCCCAGGGGAATGAGCGAAGCGCCGCGCCTGAGCTGATCACTACGACCTGCCCGCGGCCGCGGTCGAGCATGTAGGGGAGGCCGTAGTGGACGGTGCGTAGCGTCCCATGCCAGTTGATCTCGCTCATCTCAAGTGCGTTGCTCAGTGGCTCGTCGCGAAACGGACCGTAATGCGTGATCCCTGCGTTAGCGACAAGCAGTTCAATCCCGCCTGCTTGCTGGTGAAAGCTTTCGATCGCTTCGCGCACCGATTCGTCCGAGCGCACGTCGCACTCCAGTACGTAGTGCTCGCCGGGCAGGTCGTCGGCTAGCTGTTTGAGCTGCTCGGTTGAGCGTGCGGCGAGGCCAACGGTTACGCCGCGCGCCGCCAGCGCCGCGGCTAGCGATGCGCCAATGCCGCGCGATGCGCCGGTGATGAATGCTCGCGTGCCAGGTGAGATCTCCACGCCGCGAGCCTAGCCGCTTGCGGCCTTTGCGCGGTAGGATTATCCGATGTCCCAGTCACAAGCCAGCGTCGCTGAGGAGGAGTACCTGCAGTCGATCTTCTGGCTGCGCGAGGCCGGGCTGCCGATGACCGGCGCGAATGTCGCCCGCGCGATGCAGCTAGCGCCGCCGACGGTCCACGAGATGCTTGGGCGGCTCGAGGCCGACGGCTACATCGAGCGCGCCGCCGACAAGACGATCTCGTTCACCGAAGACGGCGACCGCCAGGCGCATGAGATCGTACGCCGCCATCGCCTGATCGAACGCTTCCTGACCGACGTCCTCGGAATTCCTTGGGATGAGGTCCACGAAGAGGCCGAGCGCCTTGAGCACGCGATGAGCCCGGTCCTGGAGGAGCGAATGCTGGCGGCGATCGGCGACGCCACAACTTGCCCGCATGGCCACCCGATTGAGGGCGGCACGCGCCATCAGGGCGTTCCGCTGGCTGACGTCGAGGTTGGCGCAAAGGTTGAGATCCTGCGCTTCGAAAATGAGGCCGAAGATCTGCTGCAGTACCTCAAGGCCACTGGTTTCGCTCCGGGCCTGAAGGGGACGCTGGAGAGCTCCGACGACGAGGAGGTCGTAATGCTCAGTGAAGCTGGCGAGCAGTGCATCGTCACACGCAGCGTCGCCGAGACGGTCGCCGTTATCGCCGACCCCTCACCGCCGCAGCGCACTGCGCTACCTGAGCAGCTGGTGATGTCGAGCGAGCGCTACGGACGCTGACTAGAGCGAGCGGTAGGCGTCGGCGAGCCGCTCGATGCCTTCGCTGATCTGCTCTGGCGTGACGCCGGAGTAAGCGAGTCGCAACTGGTTGGTAGCGCCCTCGATCACGAAGTCCGCGCCCTTCACGAAGACCACGTCACGCTCGCCAGCAGCCTTCTCAAGCGCAGCGACGTCGGTTCCTTCTGGCAGCTCGACCCACATGAAGTAACCGCCTTCAGGCGCGTTGTACTCGGCCTCCGGGAGGTGCTGGTCCAGCGCCGCGGTCAATGCGGCGACGCGTTCGCTCAGAGCTGCGCTGACGGTCTTCACAGACTCTTCGATCCGTCCCGATTCGCAGAAGCGGTAGACGATCGCTTGCGCGATCATGTCTGGCGAGATGTAAGTGTTGGTGGCGGCCTTTGTAATCTGCGCGATCAGCTCGCGCGGGCCAACTAGGTAGCCGACCCTGATGCCGGGGCAGACTGTCTTTGAGAACGAAGAGGCATAAACGACGCGTCCTCCGCTCGGCCCGTCGAGCGACAGCATCGTTGGGAGCGGTTCGCCGCTGAAGCGGATCTCGATGTACGGGTCATCCTCAAAGATCAGGAAGTCGTACTGCTCGGCTAACTCCAACAGCTCGCCGCGTTTGGCTTCGCTGAGCGTGTATCCGGCTGGGTTCTGGAAGTTAGGGATGATGTGAGCGAAGCGTGGTCGTAACCCAGCCTCAAGCGCTGCTCGCAGCGCCACGGTGTCGATCCCGTCGGCTTCCAGCTCGATCATCTCAACCTCGGCGCCCCGCTCCAGCAGGCCAAGAAGTGTGCGGTCATAGGTCGGCCGTTCGACGACGACTGAATCGCCCTTCGAGACCAAAGCGTCGAAGAGGAAGGCATCGGCCTGCATCGACCCATTCGTGACGACGACTTGATCCTCGTCAACGCCGTGCTGCTTGGCAATCCAGCTGCGCAGCGGGCCGTAACCGGATGCAGCGCCGTAGCCGGTCGCGCCGCCGGGGTCTTCGCTGAGTGCTTCCAGCGCAGAGGCCTTGAGGCCCTCTACATCGACGATGTCGAGTGAAGGTGCGCCGCGTGCAAAAGAGATCGTGTCGCTCATGGGCTGCAATCTACGCTAGCGCGCCTCATTACTGCTTTACGGCCTTAGCCAGCCTTCACGACGGCTTCAACTGGGACCGCTCCGCCGAGCGCCTTACGCAGCTGCTGGAGCGCCGCCTCTACGGCAGGGCTGGAGGAGCTGTCGGAACGGGCGAGCAGCGCTATGCGCAGCGTCAACGGGTAGCGGCCGCTGCGCAGGTTGGCGGCGGTCGGTGCGATGCAGCGACGGCTCGCGTCGCGGACGGCGATCAGCCGCAGCTGACGCTTGGCGTCAAACCGCGACCCGGCGCGCGCCGCTGCGCTGCGCTGAGCTGCGATCGTCGCCGCAGGCGATGCTCCGAGAGCCTCAGCGGCTCGCTTTGCTCCGTCTGCCGCTGCTTCGCTCTGGCTAGCGCGTTTGCGCGTCGATTTGCTGGCCCGTCGGCGCTGCAGCCTGTCGACTTTGGAGGCGCGGGTGCAGGGCCGCGAACCGCTGTTAGCGGCTGCCACGCCGCTCGCCGCTGCACTCACCGTGAGCAGCGTTTCAAGTCCATCGCAGCCGACCGTACGCTGCTTCGGTTGAACGATCACGAGCGCCGCCGCGGCGCTAGCGACGCAGACTTCGGCGGCGGCGTCACCGCGCGCTGGCCGCGCGCCTTTCAGCGTTGTGAGGACGCGGGCAACGTCACCTGACCCGAGGCCTGTACTGAGTGCTATCTGTTCCTGCGAAGCACCGCCGCTAGGGCTGTTTGCGCCGGAGTCGACGAGTAGAGCAATCGCCACGGCGGCGATGACCGCTACTAGACCAGCGGCGATCGCCAAGGCTCCCGCGCGCGAGAGCTTTGGACCCTCAGCGGGGGCCGACTGCTGAGAAGTTGGCGGGCTCGATGGCTCGTCAACTTTGCTGGCGCCGCTGCGCAGGTTGGATTCAAGATCGCGTAGCCGTCGCTCGATCGCGCTGAGCGTGTCGCGTGCGTCGCCTGGCTGATCGTCTGGCATCGTCTGGCGGACGCTACCGGCTGGCGCGCATTTCAGCCGCCAAGGATTTCGGCGGCGATCTCAGCGACCTGCGTCGGTGTGCGCCCAACGCGCACACCCTTTGCTTCGAGAGCCTCTGCCTTTGCTGCGGCCGTTCCCTTTGAGCCGGAGACGATTGCGCCGGCGTGGCCCATCGTCTTGCCGGGAGGGGCAGTAAAACCGGCGATGTAGCCAACTACCGGCTTTGTAACGTTTTTGTCTATGTATTCGGCGGCCAGCTCTTCGGCGTCGCCGCCAATCTCGCCGCTCATCACGATCAGTTCGGTCTGCTCGTCGTTCTCAAACATTTCGAGCACGTCGATGAAGCTCGTCCCGGGAATCGGGTCTCCGCCAAGCCCGACGATCGATGAGTTACCAAAGCCGAGTTGGGCAAGCTCGTTGCCGATCTGGTAGGTCAACGTGCCGGAGCGCGACATCACGCCGACGTTCCCTTCCTTGAAGAACGAGGCCGGGATGATCCCCACGTTGGCCTTGCCCGGCGAGAGCACGCCGGGGCAGTTCGGCCCGATCAGGCGCACTCC
>CAMDLG010000070.1 GCA_945901565.1 Bifidobacterium breve
GCGCCGTCGCGGGCGACGACGACTACATCGCAAGAAGGATCGAAGCTGCCGACCAACTGATCGACTGCGCTGCGCAGCAAACGCTTGACTTTGTTGCGCTCGACCGCGCCGCCAACTTTTCGCGAGACGCTGAGTCCGAGCCGCGGCCCTTCCTGCAGCTCGGCTTGATCGGCGCGGGGGAAGAGATGCAAAACAAAGTGACGACCACCGAACGAGCGGCCTTGGCGATAGACACGTTCGAAGTCAGCGCTACGCGAGAGCCGTCGCGGACGCCGGCGTGGTGCGCGTGCCGCGGAATCCACGCTCAGACGGTGAGCCGCTTGCGACCCTTGTCGCGGCGACGCTTGAGCAGCGCACGTCCAGCGCGAGTACTCATCCGCCCACGGAATCCGTGCGAGCGAGCGCGCTTGCGTTTCTTTGGCTGGTAGGTGCGTTTCATCTCAAAAGTTCCTTGCGACGACTGCTTGCGCAGAAGGATAGCCGTCTACCGGCAAACGACGCCGCTTGCAAATCGTTTGCCGCCAAATGCGGACTACTTCGCGCCTGCGGCGAATCGCGGCGCTTGGCCTCTGATAGCTTGGCCACTGATCAATTACGCAGCAAGAAATGCAGGTTTAGAAAGGTAAACCGGACCCACAACAAGTGACAAATGCGAGCGCCGAAAACACCTGGAAGCAGATCAGCGACGAACTGAGATCGGCCGTCGGACCGAGCCTTTTTGACGTCTGGCTAGCGCCGCTCAAGCTTGCTCGTCTAGAGCAGGACAAGCTTTATCTCGAGGCACCGGTTGCTTCGCAAGCATGGATCAGCCAGCGCTTCGGCCAGGTCCTGAAATCTTCAGCCGCAAACGTCATCGGCAACGAAGTTGAGGTCCACGTTGGTTCGCCCGGTAGCACCGACCTCCCAGCGAGCGACGACCCTATGCTCGCCACAGCCGCGCTAAACCCGAAGTACTGCTTTGAGCAGTTTGTGATCGGCAACGGCAACAGACTGGCCCATAGCGCTGCCCTAGCTGTTGCTGAGAACCCAGGCACCGCCTACAACCCGCTTTTCATCTGTGGGCCACCTGGTGTCGGTAAAACCCACTTGCTGCACTCGATCGCCGACTATGCGACCCGGCACGGTAACGGCGTCCGCGTCCACCTGACCGGCGCTGAATCGTTCGCTAATGAGTTCATTTCTGCCCTGCGTGGCGGCGATATTAACGCCTTCAAGAGCCGCCACAGGGAAGCCGACATAGTTTTAGTTGACGACGTTCAATTCTTGATGGCTAAGGCGAAGACAGAGGAAGAGTTCTTCCACACCTTCAACGCGCTTCGCGAAACAGGTGCTCAGATAGTCCTGACTAGCGATCGTCCGCCGCGCGATCTTGACCGGCTTGAAGAGAGACTGAGAGATCGATTCGATTCAGGGCTAGTGGCCGAGATCACACCACCAGACCGCGCAACTCGGATTGCGGTTCTGCGCTCACGAGCTCAGCTGGACCAGATTTTGATCGAGGATGAATCGGTGCTGGAGTTGATTGCTGAGCGAGTCGATCACAATCTCAGGGCACTCGAAGGAGCGCTAATTAGGATCGTCGCCTACGCCTCGCTGACAGGACGAGGTGTCAACGAAGAACTCGCATCAGAAGTGTTAGACGGCCTCTTCCCAACTAAAGCGCCCCTAGCCACAACTCAAAAGCCGTCTATAGAACAGATTCGCCAGGTGGTTGCAGACCATTACTCAATCAGCGTCGCGGAGCTTTGCTCGGCTAGCAGGAGAGCTGACATAGTCTGGCCGAGGCAAGTAGCGATTTTCTTGTCTCGTGAGCACAGCGGGGCTAGCCTTTCAAAGATCGCTGCAGCATTTGGTGGCCGGGGTCATTCGACCGCTATGAACAGTTGCCGGCGGGTTAGCGAGCGAGTTTCGGCCGACCCTGAAGCACGCGATGATCTGCGAGTCCTCGTTGAAATCTTGTCGAGAACGACGAATTAGAACGGGACCGACCGGGCGCGCTGACAAACTCACTCGGTTATCGACAAGCAACAATGTGCAACTTCGACGGAAATAGCAGGACGATTCGAATCACTACGGCTTTTAACACCTCCTACTACAACTAGACCTTTAATAAGGATTCAATTGTGAAGATCACAGCATCAACATCAGAGCTTCTCCACCATCTCCAGACGCTTGCGCGAGTTGCCTCCACACGGAGCGCTATTCAAGCCTTGTCTGGCGTGAAAATTGCCGCTGCAGAGGGTTCCATTGAACTCCAGGCCACCGATACGGATCTTTCAATTCGCATGCCGATGAACGGCACTGTTGATAAGCCCGGCGCAGTGGTACTACCAGCGAGACTGCTCCTCGAGGTAGTTCGCCAGCTAGGCGCCGGCGAGGTGACACTCGAGCTGCGAGGCGAAGAGCAGGACGTAGAAGTTCAGTCTGGTACCGCTCAATACCACCTTCGTACGCTTCGTCTTGAAGATTTTCCCGAGCTTCCCGAGAGCGGCGGTGATACTCAGATCGCTATGCCTGCCGAGGCGTTCGTTGAGACAATTGCGCGCGTATCTCGATCAGCGTCACGAGACGAGACGCGCCCGATTCTCACCGGTGTCCTGGTCTCGGCAAGCGGCAAAGAGCTGCGCATGGTCGCGACCGACTCATACCGGCTTAGTGTCAAGGAGACGGCCCTTGATAACGAACTGAAGGAGTCCTTTGAAGCCAACGTTCCGGCCCGCGCGCTGGAGGAGTTGGCGCGGCTTCTGGAGCCCGAGACAGAGACGATCACAATCTCTGTTAAGTCAAATCAAATCGTCTTCGAGATCGGAAACGTTGCCCTCTCGTCAAGGTTGATCGATGGCCAGTTCCCGAATTATCAACAGCTGCTCCCCGACGCCTTCGAACACGAGCTGACGATCTCAACCGAGGAGTTCCTCACCGTTGCTAGACGGATAGCGCTGATGGCGCAGAAGAACGCGCCACTGAGGCTTGGCTTCACAGACGGCGAACTGACGCTCTCTGCGCAGACTCCTGACGTAGGTGAGGCAAAGGACACGCTGCCGGTACCGTTCGCCGGCGAACCATTGGAAATCGGCTTCAATCCGGAGTTCTTGGTCGCTGGACTTGAGAGTACGACCTCCGACGACGTCATTTTGAAGTTGATTAACCCTCTACGTCCAGGGCTGATCGTCGCGGCAGACGGCAGCGGATTCCTCTACCTGATTATGCCGATTCGCTTGAACGCCTGATGGATCGAGTGCGGCAGCTTCGCGTCCGTGACGTTCGCTGCTACGAGAATGCTGAGATCACGTTAGGCGCCTCTTTAACGGTCATCTACGGCGCTAATGGGGCAGGCAAAACAAACTTGCTGGAGGCGCTTTATTTCGCTTGTACGGGCCGCTCCTGCCGGACCTCTAACGAGCGTGAGTTTGTTCGCTTCGATCAAGAGGCCGCCCGCGTCGAGTTGGAGCTCGAAGGTGACCTAGGGTCGCATCAGTTAGCGGTCGGGTTTGAACCAGGACGGCCACGCCACGTGACGGCCGATGGGGGGCCAGTTGACCGCCTGATCGATGTGCCGTTCCGGCCTCTGGTCTGCGTCTTCTTGCCTGACCGCCTAGAGCTGATCAAGGGGACGCCGGCGTTGAGAAGGGATCATCTGGACCAGCTGGTTGCTGGCCTCTGGCCGGCTCGGGCATCGCTGCGCCGAGACTACGGACAAGCTCTGGCGCAGCGCAACGCCTTGCTGGCGAGGGTGCGTCATCACGGCGTTGATCCGAGCGAGCTAGATACATGGGACCTGGAACTTGCGCGTCACGCCCTCGCTTTGCGGGCGGAACGGCAACGCGCAGTTGACCTAGTTGGACCGCCGGCTCAGGAGATCGCAGACGAGTTGGGGCTACCCGGCGGGCTTGAGATCCGCTATCGCCCGCGCAGCAAGGCCGATGACGTCGCTTCCTTCGTGGCCGAGTTGGCCGAACGTCGCGGCTCTGATTTAGAACGCGGTTTCAGCGGTCACGGACCGCACCGTGATGAGTTATTGCTGAGCCGCGAAGGGCGCGAGCTGCGCGTCTACGGATCGCAGGGAGAGCAGCGCGTCGCGTTGCTGGCGCTGTTGTTGGCTGAGCGACAGGTCCTCGCACAGGAGCGAGGCCGCACGCCGCTGCTGCTGCTCGATGATGTGATGAGTGAGCTAGATGCCGATCGCCGCCAGCGGCTAGTCACAAGGATCACCGCGGCAGGCCAATCCGTCGTGACGACGACCGAGCTCGATCAGATCCCCGGCTCCGATGATCTTGATGTTGCCCGGATAGAGGTAAGCGGCGGCCGAGTCACACAGCAGGTCGCGGCGTGAGCAATCGTCGCCGCGCTCCCCGCAACGCCGCCACCTCGATCCGTGAGTTGGCCGACCGGCTGGCTCCGGCGACGACGTTGGCACAGATTCAGCGGCACTGGGCAGCAGCCGTTGGCGAGGCGGTTGCTGCGCAAGCAACGCCGACCGGCGAGGCCGGCGGGGTGCTGACTGTGACCTGTTCGAGCGCCGTCTGGGCACAGGAGATCGACCTGATGAGTATTAGCTTGATCGATGCTTTGAATGGCGTCCTAGGGGAGCAAAAAGTTGCCTCGTTGCGCTGCCAAACAGTGGCTGCGAAGAGCTGGTCGCACGAGGCTGCGCAGTAATCGCGCAGATCTGTCACGGAGTAGCGCGGAACATCCGATAATTACAGGGTTTTTCGGGCCATAGCGGCGCTCGATCTAGCCCCCGTAACTGCTATTGTTCTGGATACTAAAAGTGTCTGCCTCGATCCCTTCAAAAGGCCGTAGGAATCGGGGTTTTTCACCATTATCGGAGCGCAATGACCAAAGCTGACAAGAGTTCGACCAAGAAGGCCTCACAGGCCACGACGAGTGGTTCCTACGGTGCCGATGACATTACCGTCCTGGAAGGGCTTGAAGCGGTCCGCAAACGGCCCGGAATGTATGTCGGCTCAACCGGCGTTCGAGGTCTCCATCACCTCGTCTATGAGGTAGTCGATAACTCTGTCGATGAGGCGCTCGCAGGCCACTGCACGTCGGTTCAAGTAACGATTCACGCCGACAACTCGGTGACCGTCGTAGACGACGGGCGCGGCATCCCCGTGACGATGCACGAGAAGGAGAAGCGCCCCGCCGTCGAGGTTGTATTGACTGTCCTTCACGCCGGCGGCAAGTTCGGCGACGGCGAGGGCTACAAGGTCTCCGGCGGTCTTCATGGCGTCGGAGTCTCGGTCGTCAACGCGCTGAGCGAAGAGTTGGCGATCGACGTCAGCCGCGAAGGTTTCCACCACACTCAGAACTATGCCCGCGGTGCTCCGTTGGCCGATCTTGTGACGGGCGAACCGACAGATCAGACCGGCACCTCAATCACCTTCCTGCCTGACGCCAGCATCTTTGACGAGACAGTCTTTGACTTCTCGATCCTCGAACAGCGCCTGCGTGAAACGGCCTTCCTAACCCGCGGTCTAAAGATCTCGTTGACCGATGAGCGCGGACTCGGCGCGACGGTGGAGTTCTGTTACGAGGGTGGCATTAGAGACTTCGTCTCCTACCTCAACGAAAACAAAGAGCCGATCCACCCGAAGGTCGTCTACTTCTCCGATGAGGGAGAAGAGGGCGCCGTTGAATGCGCGTTGCAGTGGAACAGTTCGTATCAGGAGTCGGTCTTCTCGTTTGCCAACAACATCAATACCCACGAGGGCGGCTCTCACCTTTCTGGGCTGCGCTCAGCATTGACGCGGACGCTGAATAAGTACGCCCGCGACAAGGGCGAGCTGAAAGAGAAGGACGACAACCTCAGCGGCGAGGATGTCCGTGAGGGGCTGACGGCAGTTCTCTCGGCGAAGCTGACCGATCCCCAGTTCGAAGGTCAAACGAAGACGAAGCTAGGTAACCCTGGGATGCAGGGCTTTGTCGAAGGAATCGTCAACACCAAGTTGGCCGAGTTCCTCGAGGAGAATCCGGCAGACGCACGGGCGATCATCCGCAAAGCGGTGCAGGCCGCCCAGGCGCGCTCAGCGGCGCGCAAGGCGCGCGACCTGACTCGTCGCAAGAGTGCGCTGGAAAACTCACGACTGCCCGGCAAACTGGCTGACTGCTCGGTCAAGGATCCATCGCTCGCCGAGATCTTCGTAGTCGAGGGTGACTCCGCGGGAGGTTCCGCAAAGCAGGGCCGCGACCGCAACACGCAGGCCGTGCTGCCGCTGCGCGGAAAGATCCTCAACGTCGAAAAGGCACGGATCGATAAGGTCCTCCAAAACGCCGAGGTCCAGGCTCTGATTACAGCGATCGGCACCGGCATCGCAGGCGAGTTTGACCTCGAAAACGCCCGCTATCACAAGGTTATTCTGATGACAGACGCCGACGTTGACGGCGCCCACATCCGAACCTTGATCCTGACGCTGTTGTTCCGTGAGATGCAGCCACTGATCGACGCCGGCTTTGTCTACATCGCTAAGCCGCCGCTCTACAAGATCAAGAAGGGTTCGCAGGAGCGCTACATCGAAAACGACGCCGAGCTTGAAGAGGTGCTGCTCGCTGACACTTACGAGAAGTTTGAGATCACCGACCGCGACGCGAAGAAGGTCAAGCTGACTGAGGCCAAGTGGCAGTCGTATCGCCGCAGCATGCGCCGTTACGAGCAGCTCTCCGCCGCGCTGCGCGCCCGCCACGGCGAAGACATGGTGCGTTTCCTTGAAGAGTCGGCGCTACTCGGCGACGGGATCACAAGTTCAAAGGACGCAATCAAGCTGCTCAGCGCCAAGGATGCTGAGCTGGGTGTGCTTACGACCGAGCTGGAGTCGAGCGACGATGGGATCCTCCTGATTCGCTCGATCGAAAAGGGCAGCGGACTGGCGCGAACACACCGGATGCCGGTTGAACTATTTGACAGCGCTGAGTACCTCGGCCTACTGAAGCTCCACGCAGAGATCGTCAAGCTGACCGGTAACGGTCCATTCATTGTTGGCCTTGGTGACCGCGAAGAGATCGCGCAGACCTTCGAATCGCTCGGGACGGCCGTGATGTCGGTCGCCCAGAAGGGCGTTCAGCTCAGCCGTTTCAAGGGGCTCGGCGAGATGAATGCCGAGCAGCTACGCCAGACGACGATGGATCCCGCTACGCGCACCTTGCAGAAGGTGTCGATCGCCGACGCTGTCGCCGCCGACGAGATCTTCTCGATGCTGATGGGTGACGTCGTCGAACCACGCCGAAATTTCATCGAAGACAACGCCCGCGACGTCGTAAACCTCGACGTCTAATGACCGCCTGGGCCGGAGAGGAAAACTAGATGGCTTCCGCAGACGTACTGAGTGACCGCTTCGAGCCACGTGCGCTCGAAGACGAGATGAAGACCGCCTACCTCGACTACGCGATGTCGGTGATCGTCGGCCGCGCCCTGCCGGACGTGCGTGACGGGCTCAAACCCGTTCACCGCCGCGTCCTCTACGGGATGTCAGAGCTTGGCCTAGGGCCAACCCGCGGCTACTCAAAGTGCGCCCGCATTGTCGGCGAGGTGATGGGCAACTTCCACCCGCACGGCGACTCTGCAATTTATGACGCGCTGGTGCGCATGGCTCAGGACTTCTCGATGCGCTATCCGCTCGTCGACGGTCAAGGCAACTTTGGCTCGGTCGACGACGACCCGGCCGCAGCGATGAGGTACACGGAGGCGCGAATGACGCGTCTAGCGACCGAGATGCTGCGCGATCTCGACATGGACACGGTTGATTTCGTGCCCAACTACGACGGCCGCACGCAGGAGCCGACGGTGATGCCGGCGCGCTATCCAAATCTGCTCGTCAACGGCTCCTCTGGAATCGCCGTAGGCATGGCGACGAACATTCCGCCGCACAACCTTGGCGAAGTGATCGCCGCGACGATCGCGCTGATCGATGACCCCGACATCTCGCTTGACGGCCTGATGAAGCACGTTACGGGCCCTGATTTCCCGACCGGCGGCACGATCCTTGGCGTTCAGGGGATCCG
>CAMDLG010000071.1 GCA_945901565.1 Bifidobacterium breve
GAGCAGCTCGTGCCGCTGGAGCCTGCGTTCATCTCAGTTACTTACGGCGCCGGAGGGTCAACGCGCGACAAGACGATCGAGATCGTTTCGCGCATCCGCGACGAATACGGAATCGAAGCGATGCCGCACTTCACCTGCGTTGATTCGACTGTCGATGAGCTGCGCGCGACGCTCGACCAGATGCAGGAGATCGGGATTGAGAATGTGCTCGCGCTCCGCGGCGACCCGCCAGACGGTGCAGGCAACTGGACCAAGACCGAGGGCGGGCTTGAATACTCTCGCCAGCTGGTAGAGCTGATCAGCGCCGAGTACCCGTTCGCGATCGGGGCAGCGGCCTTCCCTGAAACACACATCCACGCCGCCAGCGCTGAACATGACCTGGAGTACCTAAAGCAGAAGGTTGACGCCGGCGCCGACTTTCTCGTAACGCAGCTGTTCTTCGACAACGACGCCTACTTTGATTTTGTCCTGCGCGCGCGCGAGGTGGGGATCGAGGTTCCGATCATTCCCGGCGTGATGCCGATCGGCAATGTCGCGCAGCTGGAGCGGATGACGACGCTTAGCGGTGCAACGATCCCGAACGCGCTGCACGAGGCGCTGCTGGCGCGGGGCGACGATACTCGCGCCGTTGAAGCCCTGGGTGTCTCTTACGCGACGCTGCAGTGTGCCGAGCTGCTCGCTGGCGGCGCGCCAGGAATTCACTTCTACACACTCAACAGGTCACCGGCGACGCATGCGATTCTCGGAGCATTGAAGCTCCAGCGCCCTTGGCTTACTCGTTGACTTCAGTTATCTCGAGCTGCTGAGCAACGGCCTGGCTGCCATCTTCGAGCGTCCAGCGCACGTCGATTGAGTCGTCCTGGCGGTAAGTGCCCACTCCCCACGCCCCAAGTGCCCATCGCCAGCCACTGACCTTGTCCTTGCGCAGCGATCGCGGGAAGACGAGTGCTCCGCTCCGCACTTTGTAGTCGCTCATCGGTTGTTGGAGGACGCCGTTTAGGTAGACCTCGAAGGGAGAACGAACACCACTGGGTAGAGGAACTATCGATTCGATCACAGCGGCCATCTTACGAGCCCGCCGCAAAGAACCGTAGGCTCGCCGCGTGGTCACCGCCGAAGAGTTCACCGTTCGCCGCTCGGCTCGTGCGCGGCGCGTGCGCGTTCGCGTCGACGCCGACGGATCATTGCTCGTGACGCTGCCGCAGTCGGCCAACGAGCGCGAGGCCTACGACGCGGTCGCGCAGCTCGAAGATTGGATCGCTGCGCGCCGCCGCAAGCTGCGTGAGGCGCACAGCCTCGTTGAACGTCCGCCCGGCACGCTGCCTTGGCTTGGCGAGCTGATCGTCCTCGTCGAGCAGCCCGGCCGCACGCGGGCGCACCGCGATGGCAATCGACTGATGGCGCCGGCCGACGAGCGCCGCGACCCAGCGATAGAGCGCTGGTATCGCCGTTCGGCGCGCAGCGAAGTCGAACTTCGCCTGAAGCCGGCGCTCGAAGCTCTCGGCGTCAGCGCCGGTCCGGTCTCGATCCGCGACCAGCGAACTCGCTGGGGGAGCTGCTCGTCAAGTGGTGCGCTCTCATTCAACTGGAGGTTGCTGCTCGGACCGCCGCAGCTGCTCGATTACGTTGTTTGGCATGAGGCCTGCCACCTCGTCGTGTTAGATCACTCGCAGCGCTTCTGGCAACTCCTGGAGACCCACAGCCCTGATTACCGCCAGCCGCGCGATTGGCTACAGCGCAACGGCGCTGCGCTGCACCTCTAGTCGCTTATTAAGACGCGCCGCAGAGCTTCGTAGGGGTTTTCGTCGTCGACTGGCTCGATCACCGCTCGACGGATCCTGCCGCTGAAGGGCTCAACTGAACCGTCACCGCGCAGGTCGACGCCGCCCCGCACGCCGGGGCCGCTGATCTCGGCGCGCACGGCGACGAGTTGATCCGGGCTGTAATCGCGGCCCAGTGACTTAGTTGTCGTTCGCCGCACCGTCTGCGCCATCGCGCGGATCTCAGTCTCCAAAGCATCGAGCGCGCCTTCCAGCGTTGCGAAGCGTTGGCGCTCAGAGTCGCCTTCACGGCGCAGCGTCAAGCTGTAGGAGCGTGCCACGGGGCGCTAATTACCTAGCTGCGACTAGCCGATTACCAGCAGCACGATGACCATGCATGCGGCGGCCAGCAGCACGGAGACGGCGCCGATCGCAATGCCCGCGCCACGGCTTGGTGGGAACGACTCTGAGGCCGTTCCAATTCCGCCGATCACGACGGCCCACACCGCGAAGGCGACGCCGATGATGAAGAACGGGGTTTCACTCTTGGCTGCTTCTGCAGCGAGGATCAAAGTTGCTTGCGTCATGGCCTCAACGCTACCCAACCTCGCCGCCGGATGCCATCTTGGCTCCCGGTCCGCCTTCGTAGCGACTCTCTGTTGCCTCGCGCTGGCCGTGGTAATGGCTACCTAGATCGGGGTGCCCGTAGGGGCGTTCGGCTGCTTGGTCTAGCGTCATGAACGAGAGCTGCGCGATCGGTAGTCCAGCCCATAGTTTGATCGGTACGCGAGTCAGGTTGTTCAGCTCCAGCGTCAGCGTTCCCTTCCAACCCGGATCACAGAATCCGGCGGTCGCGTGGACGATCAGGCCGAGCCGCCCGAGCGAGGATTTCCCTTCGATCCTTGCGACGATGTCATCTGGCAGCTCAACCCACTCCTCGGTGCGGCCGAGGCAGAATTCACCGGGGTGGATGATGAATGGCTCGTCCGGTTCGATCGTCACCGGCTCGGTCAAGTCTTGCGGCGGATTCTTCAGGTCGATCGCACTGACGCGGTGGTTGTGAAATACGCGGAATGAATTGCCCAGTCGCAGGTCAACGCTCGCCGGCTGAACCATCGACTCATCCCACGGCTCGATCACAATCCGTCCCTCGTTTACGAGGCGGCGGATCGTTCCATCTGAGAGAACCGAAGAGGTGGCCATCGCCTGATCCTAAACGGCTGCGCGTACCGCTCGTCGCGAGCGTCAGGCTCGGTCGTGATTTGGCGCCGCCGTTGTGCGCATCCGACTGGGCGCTGGCACGGCCGGATCACCGTGCGGTCCACGTCTCGGTGAGCGCGGTAGCGGGCCACGAGGGTGCGGCGTCAGAGCCTTGCTAAGCCCGCCGTTATCGCTGCCGTCCTCGGCCGCTTCTGGCGTCTGCTTGACAGCCCACCAGACGATTCCGAAGAGTGCCAAGATCGGCAGCTTCAGAACGACCATCATGAAGATAAATGTCCACGTGTTCACGGCGAGCGATATTAACGCCGCACGCCGCTGAATGCAGATTTTCTGGCGCGTCGGCGTTAGCTGCGCAGCGTGATCGGCTGGTGCGCGAAGGTTGTCATCTGCTGCAGCTCACCGACGCGGGCGGCGATCTCAGTACCGGTCAGTTCAACGATCCGATCGGTGCCAAAATCTTCAACGTTGAAGGAGGCAAGCGCCGTTCCGTAAACCATTGCCTGCGCCAGCAGTTCGTGATCCACCGGGCGTTCAGGGTGGGCGGCTACATAACCGACGAAGCCGCCGGCAAAGCTGTCGCCGGCGCCGGTCGGGTCAACGACCGACGCGAGAGGGAAGGCTGGCAGTGCGAAGTAGCCCTCGGCGGTGAAGAGCGCCGCGCCGTACTTGCCTTGCTTCGCAATCACCGAGCTTGGTCCCCAGCCAAGAATCTCGTTCGCCGCGGCGACGAAGTTCGGCGCATCGGTCAGCAGCTCAAGCTCTTCGTCGTTGAGGATCAAGCAGTCAACGTTGCTGATCGTCTCGATCAGCGAGTCACGCGCAATGTTGATCCAAAGATCCATCGAGTCCATCGCCACGAAACGCGCGCTCTCGCACTGGCCGCGAACCTCGTTCTGCAGGTCGGGCAGGATGTTGGCGAGGAAGAGGACGTCGCAGTTCTTCGCCTCGTCGGAGAGTTTTGGCTGGAACTGCTCAAAGACATTGAGGTCGGTCACGTGCGTCTCACGGCTATTGAGGTTGTCGTGGTACTCGCCCTTCCAGAAGAAGGTCTTGCCACCTGCGATCTGCTCAACGTCGTCGGTAATCGTGCCGCGCGTTGCGAGTGCCTGCCATGAGGCGTCGTCAAAGTCATCGCCGACCGGTCCGATCACTCGAACCTGATCAAAGAACGAGGCCGCAAGGGCAAAGTGCGTCGCGGCGCCACCGAGCATCCGCTCGCGCTCCCCGAATGGGGTCTTTACTGCGTCATAGGCGATTGATCCGACAACTGTGAGACTCATAGGCGCAGCGAGGTTAGCCTGCTGGCGCACTTCGGTGTCTGGTCGCCTCGTGCCGTGCCCCTCGCGCTAAAGCCCTAGTCTGCCTGCCGTGACTTCATTTTCCGATCTCGGACTCTCCGAGACCAGCCTGCAAGCGGTTCGCGATGTTGGCTACGACGAGCCAAGCCCAATTCAGGAGCAGACGATCCCGCCGCTGCTCGAAGGGCGCGACATTATTGGCCAAGCGCAGACTGGCTCCGGTAAGACTGCGGCATTCGGGCTGCCGCTGGTTGAGTACATCGACCCGGAGATAAAAGACTGCCAGGCGATCGTGCTGACGCCGACGCGTGAGCTGTGCATTCAGGTAACGCAGGCGCTGCGTGCCTACGGCGAACCGAAGGGCGTTGATGTAGTTGCCGTCTTCGGTGGTGCGCCGATTCGCACTCAGCAGGCACAGCTGCGTGGCGGCGGCCAGATCGTCGTCGGCACGGTCGGCCGCGTCCTCGACCTCATCAACCGCGCCTCGCTGATTCTGCATGACTGCCGTTTCGTAGTGCTCGACGAGGCCGATGAGATGCTCGACCTGGGCTTCCTCGAAGACGTTGAGAAGATCCTCTCGCGCACGCCGAGTGGGCGGCAGACGGCTCTCTTCAGCGCGACGATGCCGCCGCCGATCCGCAAGCTTGCCGATCGCTACCTCTACGAGCCGGAAGTAATCCAGGTCAAAGCGAAGACGCTGACCGTCGACACCGTTGAGCAGTTCCGCCTCGAGGTCAACCAGAAGGACAAGCCAGCCAAGCTGGTTGAGGTCTTGGCCTCCGAGAAGCCAACTCAGGCGATCGTTTTTGCTCGCACGAAGATTCGCTGCGATCAGCTCTACAAGACTTTGCGCGACAAGGGGATGAATGTTCGCGCGCTGCACGGTGACATGTCGCAGGGTTCACGGGACGGCGTGATGCTTTCCTTCAAGGGCGGCCGCGTGCCAATCCTCGTCGCGACCGACGTTGCTGCCCGCGGCCTCGACATCTCGTCGGTCACTCACGTCGTCAACTTCGACGTTCCTGTCTCCCCTGATGTTTACGTGCATCGCATCGGCCGAACCGGCCGCGTCGGTCGCTCGGGCCGCGCAATCACATTCGTCGAGCCCAAGCAGCAGAGTGAGCTTGAAGCGATCGAGAAGCACATCGGCATCAAGATGACTCAGTGGGAGCCGGGGGCGAAGACGGCCGCAGCTCCTGCCCCGGCCGAGAAGCCACGCCGCCACGAGAAGCCGCAGGTCGACAAGAGCGTCGACGCTGAAGGTCCGTGGGCGAAGCTGATCGTTGCCGCCGGCAAGGCTGAAGGGATCAAGCCAGCCGATCTCGTCAAGGCCGTCACTTCGGCTGCCGGGATCGGCGGTGAGGCCGTACGCGACGTGAAGATCTTCGAGCGCTTTTCGTTCCTTTCGGTTCCCGAAGGGGATTCAAAGCGGATTATTGAGGCCGTCAGCGGCGCCGACGTGAAGGGAACCAAGATCAGCCTTGAGCCGGTTGGCTCCGAGGCATGACGGTTACCTGTTGTTGCCGCTTCGGCGGTGTGCGAGAATAAGTAGAGATGACCGCGCTACTTGAGCCAACAGTTATTCCCGGCGAGCCTGAGTTTCAGCTGCCCGGTGACGGAATCCTTGCCCCATCTTCACTCGAACTGCCGCTGAGCTCTACTGCCTGCGGCGTCTGCGGTGCCAGCCGCGTTGACGGCCAGGACTGGTGCCTTGAGTGCGGTACCGCGCTCGCGGCCTCGCGGGCGATCCCCGGCGTGCAGACCGTTGCGCTGGCCGGGGCCTTCACGCTGCTGCTCGCCAGCGGCGCCGTAGCGGCCGGCGTTGCAGCGATCAATGACACGCTGCCAAAGCGAAAGACAGAAGTAAAGGTCGTCGCACAGACCGCCAACGAGGTACCGGTCGACTCTAATCCGGTGCCGCTCGACGATCCTGTGCCCTCTGACGGTGGGTCGGGCTCTGATCTAGCTCCGATCGATTCAGGTTCATCGCCGGTTCCAGCTCCGATCCCGACTCCAACTCCAACGCCAACTCCAACTCCCGCGCCAGCGCACCCGGAAATTCCGCTTTCGGCCGGTGATCTGTCGCTCTACGACCCCGAGAACAACGCTATCCCGCCGCTCGACGAAGAGTTCCAGAACGCTATCGGCAGTGAGAAAACGCCGACTTGGCAGGTCACAACGGCCGCTGGGACGCCCCCCGACACAAGCGACGTGATGGACGTTGGGCTCAACGTTGAACTCGGCGGCTCTAAGAAGGTCGCGAAGTTGAAGCTGTGGACCGATTCGCCGGGCTTCACGATGAAGGTTTATGGAACAGCCTCCAGCTCACTTCCTCAGACTTGGCCCGATGATCAGTGGACGCTGCTGCGCGAGGCTAAGGCGGTCGGCGGCGAGAGTGATGACTACTCACTCTCACTCAGCTTGGGTTCGCAGAGCAAGAAGTGGCGGAACATCGTGCTTTGGTTCACGACGCCGCCAGATGGCGACCCTTCAGTGCACCTCTCGAAGCTCAAGCTTTACCGCTGAATCGCACCGTAGGCCGCGATCGTTTAGGTTTTGTATGCGCCATCCGGCGCGCACAACCCGCATACGAGAGGAACGCCGTTTATGTCCGCCGCGACGATGAGCACCAGCGAAGGCGATATCAAGATCGAACTGTTTGAGGACGATGCTCCAAAGACGGTTGAGAATTTCCGCAAGCTTGCCCAAGACGGCTTCTATGACGGTCTCACCTTCCACCGAGTGATCCCAGACTTCATGATTCAAGGTGGCTGCCCAGAAGGCACCGGCACAGGTGGCCCCGGCTACCAGTTTGAAGATGAGTTCAACGAGCACGCTGTAGTGAGAGGCGCTCTGGCGATGGCAAATGCCGGCCCGAACACGAACGGCTCGCAGTTCTTCATCGTCACTGCGGACTCCTGTCCGCACCTTGACGGTAAGCACACCGTCTTCGGCCAGGTAACCGAGGGGATGGAAGTCGTAGACCAGATCCAGAACGTTGCAACAGATGGCCGTGACATGCCGGTTGAGCCTGTTGGAATCACGGTTATGGAAGTGGAGTAGCCTCTCTCCTGAGGGGTCCAGCCGAGCAGAGGAGACGTAGATGACGACCGTTAAGCAGAGCCCAGAGTCCACTGAACAGAATGCCGCGTCGACCTCAACGATCGACGTCATCAATCCGGCCACAGGCCAGATCGTCGACAACGTCCCCGACCTCGGGCCCGCCGAAGTACAGGCAATGGCTGAGCGCGGCCGCGCCGTGCAACCCGCTTGGGCGGCACTCGGCTTTGAAGGCCGCGCGAAGATTCTTCTGCGCGCGCAGAAGTGGGTCATCGATCACAAGGAAGAGATCATCGAAACGATCGTCTCTGAGACCGGCAAGACCTATGAGGATGCGCAGCTAGCGGAGATCTCCTACGGCGCTTCGGCATTTGGTTTTTGGGCCAAGAACGCCCCCAAGTACCTCGCCGATCAGAAGGTCAAGTCGTCCAGCGTGATGGTCAAGGGCAAGAAGCTG
>CAMDLG010000072.1 GCA_945901565.1 Bifidobacterium breve
GCCGAAACCAACGGTGGCGAGCACCGCGGTCATTGCCATTGCCGCTACGAAAGCGGTGAGTAGTGAGCGTTTCATGGGTTCAGTTAACTCCTTGGTGGTTTGGGGGTGCCACCATCATGGGGTAGTTCTCTTAAGGCCTTCTGAGAAAGCGCTCGGGGAGCTCAATCTTCGATGTGAACTACGAGTTTCCCAGTGTTTTCGCCGGCAAAGAGCATGTTCAGAGCGCTTGGAAGCTGCTCGAAGCCTTCAACAACGGTCTCCTCGGTGCGCAGCGTGCCGGCCGCGACCATCGCGCCGAGCGCCTCTAGCGCCTCAGGGAAGCGGGCGTAGTAGTCAAGGATGATGAAACCCTGCAGCTTCACGCGCTGCACCAACAAATTGCCGAAGGTGCGCGGGCCGGGCGCTGGCTCTGTGTCGTTGTAGCCGGAGATCAAACCGCAGAGCGCAACGCGGGAGTTCATGTTGAGACGCGAGAAAACGGCCTCCATTATCTCGCCGCCGACGTTCTCAAAGTCAACGTCAATTCCGTCCGGCGTCGAGGCCTTCAGCTGCGCGCGCCAATCGTCGGCCTTGTAATCGACCGCCTCGTCAAAGCCAAGTTCATCTACCAGCCATGCGCACTTCTCGGGGCCACCGGCGATGCCGACGACGCGTGCGCCGCGTTGCTTCGCGAGCTGGCCCGCGACCGAACCAACGGCGCCGGCGGCGGCCGAGATGACGACCGTTTCGCCTTCCTGCGGGTCACCGATTTCAAGCATCCCGAAGTAGGCTGTGCATCCCGTCATGCCGAGCGTGCCGAGCAGCGTCTGCGGTTCGACCGGAATGCCCGCGGGGACGGTCATCAGCGGCGCCGATGCGCTAGTGACGGTGTAGTCCTGCCAGCCTGTGAGGCCGGTGACGATCGCGCCGACGGGATAGTCGTCGCTCTTCGATTCAACTACCTCGCCGAGCCCCAGGGCTCGCATCTCTTCGCCGATCGCAACCGGCGGCAGGTAGGTCGGCTCGGCGCCTATCCACATGCGGTTGGTTGGGTCGATCGAAATCCACTTGACGCGAACCAATGCCTCACCGTCAGCGATTGTCGGGATCTCTTCGCTGACGAGGTTGAAGGTGTTGTCGTCGACCGGCCCGGTTGGGCGTTCGGCGAGCAGGAAACGGCGGTTCGCATCGGACATTTAGTGCCTTTCGCTGTGGCTATGGGGAGAGTCGTTCGGCGGTCCAGCCGCCATCGTCTAGTCGACGATAAACGAAACGATCATGAAGACGGAACTCACCGGCCTGCCAAAACTCAATCGCTTCCGGTCTAGCTAGGTAGCCGCCCCAGTAGTCGGGACGTGGAACGTCCTGGCCGTCGAAGCGCTGCTGATTCTCCGCGACGCGCTCCAGCAGCTGCTCGCGGCTCTCGATAACCGACCCCTGCTCGGAGGCCCATGCGCCGAGCTGCGAAGCACGAGGACGGCTTTCAAAGTAGGCATCGCTCTCAGCGTCCGTTAGCTCTTCAGCGGTTCCATGAATCAGGATCTGCCGACCGATCTCGCGCCAGAAGAAGAGCAACTGTAGGCGGGGGTTCTGACTCAGTTGGCGGCCCTTGAGACTGCCGCGGTTGGTGTAGAAACGGAATCCGTCGTCGCCGACGCCGCGGAGCAGGACCGTCCGCGCACTCGGCCTTCCGTCGGCGCCCGCGGTAGCGAGCGTCATCGCGTTTGGGTCGGTCATACCGCTCGCCTCAGCGTCGCCTAGCCAGGCCGCAAAAAGCTCAAGCGGCGCGGCTGGCAGTGACTCTTCGCTCAGCGGCGGCAGTTCGCTCATCAGGCCTCAAGCAGGCGCAGCTGCTTGTCGGGATCGATCTCCCAGCGCGCCGCGAGCTGCTGGAGCTGCTCGTCGAGCGGCCATTGATCGGCGACCGGGTCGCCCTGATAAACAGGCGATGCGCCCTTCAACGTCATACAGCCGGCGTTCTCACCGACGGCGCTGATCTCATCGATTTCGTCTGCGCTGAGCAGAATCTCACTAGGCAGCGCTGCCAGCTCGGCGCGCTTCTCCTCAACCGGGCGAGCGTCAGGACCGATCTCCTGAATCATCGTTGGTGCGACGCAGCCGACCATCGGCTGAGCAAGCGTCCACTGGCAAGCAAGCTGCAGTGGGGTTAGGCCGTGGCGTTCGGCGATTGGACGTAGCCGATCAAGCTTCGCTGAGCCGGCCTCTACCCAGTCGCCAGGCCGGAAACAGCGATGGTCGCTCTCGCCAAACTGGTGGCCGGGACCAACGTCGCCATGGAAGATTCCGCCATAATCGACGACGCGAGCGATCAGTGAGATGTCGTACTTCTCGGCCGCGGGAAGTACAAGCCGGCTCGGCCATGGCTCGAACGGGTTGAGGATCACCATTGCCCAGTCGATCATCTCGCCGAAGCGCTCAAAGCAGTCAATGATGTCGAGTGTGAATCCGTTCGCCGGGCCTGGTGCGACGCCGATGCTGCCAGCCAAGCCTTCTTCGCGGAGCTGCGCCATCGCATTCCAAACGACCTCGCTGCTGTAACCAACGCGGTCGGGGTTGTGCAAGAGCAGTAGGTCGAAGTTGTCGACTCCGCAGCGCTCAAGGCTCTTCTCGGTCGCCATCCGCAGGTAGCTCGCGTACTGATCGGAGCCGCGCAGCGCCGCGTCTGTGAAGCGCTGGAAGCCTTTGGCGCCCTTGCGCTCACCGTCATAGAAGTCGTGGCCAATCGCACCAACCAGGCAGTAATCGTCGCGTCGAACGCCTTCCAGTGACTGGCCGACGATCTCGTCGGCACCGCCTGCTCCATACGCGTCGGCGGTGATGAGCGTGTCGATTCCGTTGCCTGGGCGCAGCAGATCGATCAGCCGCTGCTCCTCAAGCTCCTCTCCGAAGTGCATAAAACGCCCGCCGGACCATGAACCAAGTGCCGTCTTGCCAGGATTCCTCATAGTTAGAAGGATACGCAGCGCAGGGAACCGGGGCTACTTGCCAGCGATGCCACTTATCGTTTGTGTTGGTAACGAAATGAAGGCCAACCAAATACCCAGTGTCGGTGACGAGCTAGGCGGCTGCCGCCTTGACAGGCTTGCCGCGCACGGCGGCATGGGCGTCGTCTTTGAGGCAACCCAGCTAACGCTTGGCCGCCGCGTTGCGGTGAAGGTGATCTCCCCCGCGCTGGCCAACGACAAGGAGTTCAGGGAGCGCTTCGTGCGCGAAGCGCAGATGACGGCATCGGTCCACCACCCAAACATCGTTGACGTCTATGACGCAGGCGAGCAGGACGGCGTGCTGTACCTAGTGATGCGCTTTGTCGACGGCGTCGACCTGCGAACCGTGCTGCGTGACGGCGGCCGCTGCTCGGCGCGACGAGCAGCCTCAATTTGTAGCGACGTTGCAGCAGCTCTAGACGCGGCCCACGCTGCCGGCATGACGCACCGCGATGTGACCCCTTCAAACATTCTGCTCAGCGGCAGCGGCGATGACGAGCAGGCGCTGCTGACCGACTTCGGGCTCGTCAAGCAGACCGGCAGCGATGGCCACACGAAGTCCGGCACTTGGCTTGGAACGCTGGCCTTCGTCGCGCCAGAGGCGCTGCGCGATGACCCGATCGATCAGCGCGCCGACGTCTACGCGCTCGGTTGTGTGCTGTTCCGAATGATCGCTGGAGTTCCGCCGTTCGCGCGCGACCACGACGCTGCGACGATCGCCGCCCATCTCAGCGACCCGCCGCCACTACTCAGTGAAGTGAGCACCGCGCCGCTAGCGCTCGACGTGGTCGTAAATAAGGCTCTCGCGAAGAATCCATCGGAACGCTTCGCAACTGCAGGCCAGTTTGCCTCTGCGGCCCGAGAGGCGATTGACGTTGGCGAAGCGTCGCCGGCTGCGCAAGAGGAAACAAAGACGAGGGTTGCGCCACCCGAATTCGCCGTGCGCCGCGCGGGCAACGAAGCGCCGACCGCCGCCGCAGGCCCAGCTCCGCGACCGCGCAGAGCTCGCCGCGCTGGGGTATTGATGTTCGCCGGGCTGGCGGCGATCGCCGGCGCAGTGGGAGCGATTGCAGTCGATCGAGCCGTGACGGCCTCCGGCTCGAGCGCCAAGCGAAGCCATTCTCTTTCGGCGAAGCCGGCGCCGGTATCGCTGACCGGATATTCAACCGCGGGCTATTCAGCTCAGGTTCCTGCCGGCTGGGGAATCATCGAAGATGAGGTCGACAAAGGCCTCTACCGCGACAGCGTTTGGCGCGCGCCTGCCCCAAGCAAGGCGCGGCTGACGATTGCTTACCGGCCGGCGGTCAAGGTCAGCGCCGATCGCGTGGCGCAAACGCTGCGAGGCCAAGCGGCGGCAGATCCGACCTACAGCGAGCTGGCCTGGGGACCGATTGAGCTGAACGGCAGGCCCGCAACGCGCTGGGTCTATGGCCGGCGCGGCCGCGCGCGGATGAGCTGGACGATGAACCCGTGCGGCACCAGCGTGGCCGTCCACGGCAGCGCCAAGGCCTCAGAGATTCTGCGCTGGGCGCCGACCTTCCGCGCCGTTGCTGCAGCCGTCACTCCCGGCTGCTCCTAGCCGAGCGAGGCGTAGTCGCAGCAATGTACGCTCGGTCTCGTGAGTGAGAGCGAGCAGCAGCGCCAGAGCAGGCATGAGGCAGCCTCGGCCGCAGCGCTGGAGGCACGCAAGCAGAGCGGCGTGCCGCTCGATCAACCATTCGACTGTCTGCTGACGAGCGTTGAAGAGAACTTCGACCTGGCGATCGTGATTGCAGAGATTGGCGACCAGATCGCTGGCTGCTTGGCCCGCCGCGGTGACCTCAACATCGTCCTGATCGCTGCTGGCGACGCAGCCGTGCGGCGGCGCTTTACGCTCGCGCATGAGCTCGGCCACTACCAGCTTGGCCACGGGCCGAGCATTGACACCACAGCAACCCTGAATGACCAAAGCGACCCTGAAGAATCGGCCGCGAATCGTTTTGCCGCTGAGTTCATCGCTCCCCAGCAGGCGGTCGAGTGCTTCGTTGAGTCGCTAGATGACCAATCGCCGACGCTGGAGCTTGTCTGCCGCGTCTCTAACCACTTTGCGATAAGCGCTTGGTCGGCGCGAATCAGGCTTGAGACGAGCGGAATCATCGAAGACCCCAAATTGATTCGTAGGCTCGACAAGGAGGTCGCGGGCGGCGAGCAGAAGGCTTGTTACGAGAGGCTTGCGCTTGCCGACCGCGATGACCTCTGCGCACTCCAAGCGCCGCAGCTTCCGCGCCTCGCCGCTGCCGTGAGCGAGTCAGCGTTTGCTGATTTCGTCGGCGGCACGATCAGCGCTCAGCAGTTGGCGCTGGCTGTCGGCGCTAGCCCGGCCGAGGTTGACGAGCTGCTCGGCGGCTCAGTCGGCTGACAGGAAGAGCTCGTCTACTTCGTCCCAGCCGCGCGGACTTTCTGTTGAAAGCGCGTCGAGCATCATCTCGGCGCGCTGAACGCTTTTCTCCGGCGGCGACTGATCGCTGGTGCTTAAGCGAAACGCAACACCGGGGCTTTGCGGCGCCGTTGGCGCGAGCGCCAGGATCACTTCAGCGCCGAGTACCAAGCGCAGCGTCTCTCGAATTCGTGAGCTGAGCCGCGGGATAGTTCCCTCTTCAAGCTGTCCTAGATACTCGGCCGCCTTTGAGCGATTCTTAGAATCGTCGGCCAGGCCGGCCTCCGCGAGCACGCGAGCGGCTAGCTCGTCAACGCTTAGCCCGGCCCGCTCGCGGGCCCGGCTTGGCTGCAGCGCAAATGCGTCAGAGAAGAGATCTGCGGCGCTCTGCATCAGAGCCGTCTCTTGCTCTGCTGCAAAAGCCTCGGCGTCGTAGCGGCGCATCGGCGCTTCCTCAAGCAGGTACCGCTCTATGCGATCTTCAAGCTCAGGGCGCTGTTCGGCCGTTGCCGATTCGAGCAGCTCTCCAAGGTTGGGACGATCGCCGCGCTCGAAAGCGGTGCGGAAATCCTCAAATAGACGTTCGGTAGTGGTCATGTCACGATCACTGCTCCCTCGCTGCATCTTGGCAATCGTCGCGGAAGCGACGTGCTATCTGGTCGATGTTGTTCTCGGTGACAGTTAGTCCAAAGGCGCTTTTTAGGATTCGCGCAACCTCGCGCGACGACTGATCGGCGAAGATGCGCAGGTCAATAATCTTCTGATGTTCTTCGCCCAGCAGCTCGTATTGCTGGTTGATGACATCCCAGTCTCCAACCAACTCCAAGTTGATGTCGTGCTCGCCCGGCTCGATGACCTTGCCCTCGTACTCCTCGCTCGTGTAGCTGAGCGACTGCGAGTCACGGCGGCGCTGCTCACGCTTATCGCGCGCCACGCTGGCAACGTGTCGGGCAACGATCACCCGCAGCCAGCCACGGAACTGGGTCATGTTGACGAGCTCCGGCGGTGTCTTGATTACCGCCTCCACTGCCCGTAGCGCAGCACCATCGGCGACCTCGTCGCAGAGGTGCTTCTTGACGTTCTTGCTGACGACGGCACTGATGAAGTCGAGCTGCAGATAGACCAGCGCCTGCGTGGCAGCTCGACCGGCCTGCTCTTCACCGGCTTTGAGGGCGCGATGGATGTAGGCGATCGCCTTCTCAGGGTCCTCGCTGAAGAGGACGCAGAAGTCTTCGTCGCTGATATGTCTAAAAGGAATGCTCATCGTTCTAATACAAGGGTCGCAGAGGGCTGAGCTTTTCTGACAAAAGATTTTTGGGTCAGAAATCCGTCAGCGGCGACGACCTTAAGAACATGTCCAAACAACGCCCTTTCGTCCGAGCCTGCATTCGTCAGGGTCGGATCACACTCAACTGCTGGAGGCCGTCGATGATCTCCGGCGGCCCAGCCGCAATGCAGCTCAACCGCGTCCGCGCATCGCTGCTCGATTTCTACATAACCGAATCAGACGAGCTGATCGTCGAGCCGGTATCGGGCAGCAGCCTCCGCGACGAGCACACCGAGATACTGCTCGAGTGGGCGCGTAGCGTTGGCTATGAGCGGATCTGGCTGCCCGACCAGGTGATCGACATTGAAGCCGAGCTAGCCGTAGTCGGCGTGGCGAAGGTCAGCTGCCGCACCTGCGGTGCGCACTGGCAAGATTCATCGCCCGACTTCTGGCTGAAGGTCCGCGACAATGGCTTCTTCCCCGCCTCTTGCCCGGCCTGCGGTGATTCGCTGCCGGAGATGACGGTTGAGGCCGACGCGGCCGAGAAGCCAGACTTGGCTGAGCAGGAGCGGCTTACTAGTTAAGCGTCGGGTCGTCGGGCATCGTCGCGATTACGACGTACTCGCCGCCTTTGCGCCGTAGCAGCGATGACCAGAGCCCTTCGGGGTCGGCGGTGAAGACGTCCTCGCGCAGCGCCGGCTCAACGATCCAAGATTCCTCTTCCATCTCTGCCTCGAGCTGCCCTGGCTCCCAGCCGGCGTGGCCGGCGAAGACGCGAGCGCGGTTGATCACGTCGGCGAGGTGCTCGTGCTCCTCAGCCTGTGAGCCAAGAAAGCCGAGGTCGTCGTCGATCAGCAGCGCCGCGGCGTCCGTGTCGGCGAACTCCGCAAGCACGGTTACCGACGACTCGCCAACCGGGCCACCGAGGTGAACGGCCTCGTCATGTTCAGCTAGCTCTCCAAGCTCCGGCACGGCGCCGGCGACGGTCACCTCGGCCGGGCGGTTGAGGATCACACCCATCGCGCCGGCCTCGTTGTGCTCAGCGATCAGCACGACAGTTCGCCGGAAGTTTGGGTCGTGCACTGCCGGCGATGCGATTAGCAATTGGCCACGAAGCGA
>CAMDLG010000073.1 GCA_945901565.1 Bifidobacterium breve
GACCGCGCGCTGGCGCGCGAATCGCTGCGCCGCGTAGGACTCCAAGGCGAGGCCAGCACAACCTTCGGTGAGCTCTCGGGCGGGCAGCGCCAGCGAGTGCTGGTCGCGCGGGCGCTGGTGCAGGATTCGCCGCTACTGCTGCTCGACGAACCGTTCGCTGGGATCGACGCTCCAAGCGCTGAGCTGCTCGCCGCGCTCTTCGACGAGCTTGCGGCCGAAGGCCGAGGCCTGCTGATGGCGACGCACGACATCGAGCAAGCGCGCAGCTGGGACCTCGTGCTCTGCTGCAACCGCGTGCAGATCGCCTTCGGCCACCCGGCGCAGGTGCTGACGCGTGAAGTGATCGAGCGGACCTACGGTGCCTCGCTGATTCCACTACCGGGCGACGAAACACTGGCAATCACGCCGCCGCACCACCACGACCATCCCGAGGCCGAGCGATGATTAATTGGCTGCTAGAGCCGCTGCGCGAACCAGTTGTACTACGCAGCCTTGCCGAGTTGGCGCTGCTCGGCCTGATCGCCGGCACACTCGGCTGTTGGATCGTGCTTGCGGGCCGCGCTTACAGCGCCGAATCGCTCGCCCACTCAATGCTGCCCGGGCTGGTTGGCGCCGCGCTGCTGGGCCTGCCGCTGGTACTGGGCGGAGCGATCGGGCTAGCCGTCGGTGCCAGCCTGATCGCGCTCGTCGGGCGGATCAAGGTGCTCGGCAGCGAGGTTGCCGTATCGGTCGTGATCACTTCGCGATTTGGCGCGGGCGTGTTGCTCGGTTTGGCCCCCGCTACACCCGCGGGGCTGAACGGACTTCTCTTCGGTGACCTGCTGGCGGTTGGCTTCAGCGACATTGCTTTGACCGCCGCCTACGCAGCAATCGTCCTTGCCGCGCTCTTCGTGCTCCATGAAGGACTCTTGGTAGCGGGGTTCGACCGGATCAACGCCCGCGCGATTGGCCGCTCTCCGGCGCCGCTTGATCTGGTTCTCGCTTTGCTGCTTGCTGGCGCCACGCTCGTTGCCGTGCAGGCGCTGGGCAACCTACTCGTCGTCGCAATGCTGATCGGCCCGGCTGCCAGCGCGCGGCTGCTGACGCAGCGGATTGGGCCGATGATGCTGGTCGCGGTTGGGATCGCCTGGGCTGCGGCGCTGGCCGGTCTCTACGCCTCTTACCACGCCGAGCTGGCGGCCGGGGCGGCCGTCACCTGCGCGCTAGTAATCGCCTTCGCCGCTGCGCTGCTAATCCGTTCGTTACGCGACTTAATCGCTACCGACAGTCGGCGCAGAGGCCATGGAGCACAATCTCGTGGCCTTCGACTGCGAAGTCGACGCGCTTAGAGATCGAGTGGACGGCGCGCTCCAGTGGCGCGTCATCGAAGGCGATGACGGCGCCGCAGTTGTCACAGACGAGGTGATGGTGATGGTGGTCCGGGCGGATCGGCTCGTAGCGCGCCTGCCCTTGCCCAAGCTCGACCTTGCTGACCACGCCCAGTTCGTCGAGCTCTTCGAGGATCCGGTAGATGCTGGCGCGGCCAACGGCACGCTCACGCTCCGCGAGTAGATCTTCAATCTCGTAGGCGCTCAGAGCGCAGCTTTGCTCGTCGAGCAGTGAGACGACGGCAGCGCGCGCGCCACCGCGGCGGAATCCGGCCTCAGCCAGCCGCTCATTCGTCGTTGTCTCCCACTGCGACTCTTTCTTCTTTGCCATCGCCCAAGAGGCTAGCGATGAGACTGATTCTCAGGCTAGTTCTAGGCCGCCGTGATCATCGCAGTGATCCTCGTGCGGGTGATGGAGTCGCCCTTCGACGAGGTAATCGGTGTGCTCGCCGTGCGGCACGGCCTCGTGGCCGCAGTCAGCGCCGTGGACGTGCTCACCGCAGTCGTGCTCGCGGTTGCAGGCGTCAGGGAGCTGCTCGTCAACCGGTAGCGAGTGCTCATCGACGTGATCGCCGTGCGGCTGGTGGAGGTGGCCATCGTGGATGAAGTCGATGTGCCCGTCGTGGACGATCGCCGTGTGACCGCAGCCGGGGCCGTGGACGTGATCATGATCTTCGTGCGTGTGACCCATCAGCTAAATCTATCGCGCCTGCGCTGTGGCAGGATCCAGCGCCTACTTGGCGAACGAAGGCCCTTATGGGTCTCCGCCAACTTCGCTCTGCGCTGCACGCCTTCACGCAGGAAGCTGCTTGGCAACTTGCGAGCGACGCCCAGGGCGGCCATGAGCTTCCGTTTGAGGTTGTTGAAGGAGGGCGGCGTGATTCGCCGCTCTATTGCTATCGCCCGCTGACAGCGGACTTCATCACCGAGCGCAGCAACGTGCTTGCGCGCCTACCCACCTATCTGCCGGCAGCACACGCGCTAATCGCTATCGGCAGCCTCGCCGACTATCTCGATTCGCAGGGGATAGGCACCCCGGGCCCTGGTCGCCAGAGCGCCGACGCTGCGTTGCACTGCTTCCTCGCGAGCGTCTTTGTCGACTCAACCGACTTTGTCTTTGATGAGCGCTGCTTTGATCGTGCCTACATAGAACTTGAGAAGTGCGTTGCCGAGGAACGCGCCGAGCACACCGTAGTAGCGGTGCTGCTGGGCGTTGAGCTTGGCTCCGAAGAGGTCAGCATTGGCGATGGCGTCACGTTGGCGCGCGGTGAAGGGTTTGACGAGGCCCCCGATGAGGCACGCTGGTCGCGTCTTGATGGCAGCCCACAGACGCTGGTTATTGTGCGGCGCTCGCCGGTCCCTGGCGATTCTGGGCCGCTCCAAGCGTCGCGGCAGTCGCTACGCAAGCTGATTGCAGGCCTACGGCTCTACCACCCAGATCCTGTTGCAATTGCGCCGCTTGGCTGGTCGCGAATTGGCGCCGGCCCGTGGCAGGCGGTTGCCCTCAGCGGCGATTCAGCTGAACTTGAGCCGTTGGTATTGATCGAGCCTGCTCAGGAGGATGAGCTGCGCGCGTTCCTCAGCCTTGTCAGTCGCCGCGAGCCAAAGTCGGGCGAGCTGGCATGGGCGCTGCGCCGCTATGAGCTGGCCCATCAACGGGTGCTGGCTGGCGAGGCGCTGACAGATCTGCTGCTCGTAGCCCGTGCGCTGCTGGAGCCGGAAGGTCCGGCCAGCGGGCGGATGCCTGGTCGCCTAGCTGCGCTCTGCGCCGAACGTGAGCGCCGCGCTTCGATGACCGAACGGATCGCCCACGCCGCAGCGCTCGAGCCGTCGCTGATCGCCGGACTTGAACACGACCTTCAGCTGCAGCCGTACGTAAGTGAGCTTGACGGCCACCTGCGCGCCCTGCTGCGTGACGCGTGCTGTGGCCATCTCAGCGGTGACCTAGTTGCGCTCGCCGACTCGATTCTGCTTGAGGACGCTGAGCCCGAGCTGCAGGTTGAGGCGAGCGCTATCCCGGTGGTAGATCAAGGCACCGATCAGTTCGAGTCGCTGCGCCCACCGTTCTAGCGCGTAACGAAAAGCTGGTCGTGAATCGCGATCAGCCCTTCGACGTCGTGGACGTCGCCAGCTAGCTCGGGCACGATCACAGGCTCGCCGATCTCTTCTGTCAGCCGTTTGATCGTCGCTGCGTCGCGCTCCGCGAGGTTCAACGAGTCGGAATAGCTGTTCAGTAGTTTCGCTGCCAGCGGCGCATCAAACTCGGCGCCCAGTTGGCTGGCAGCAGCAGCCAGCGTGGGCGCTGGTTGGCCGACACTGTGGACGCGGTTGATTATCAGCGCGCCAAGCTCCATCTGCGCGCTGCGCAGCTTGCCAGCAAAGAAGATCGCCTCCTCAGCTGAGTCACGCTGAGGCGAGCTGATAACGACGAATGTCGTGCCAGGGTCGGCCAGTAGCGCTCGGACCGCCTCGGCGCGCTCGCGGAAGCCGTCGATTAGCCCCCCGAGCGCCTGGAAGAAGACTGAAAGATCTTCGAGCAGCTCAGCGCCGGTGATTCGCTTCAGCACGCCGAGGATCGCTCCCGTCCCTAGCCCCAGCGCGCGCGCCGCAAAGCCGGTTGGAGCCAGCAGCAGCTTGAGCGCGCGACCATCGAAGAAGCCCGTCAAGCGGTCGGGTGCGTCAAGGAAGTCGAGTGCGTTGCGCGAAGGCGGCGTATCAAGCACGATCGCGTCGAAGCGGCCGGAGCGATCTAACTCATAGAGCTTCGCGATAGCGGTGAACTCCTGCGAGCCGGCAACAGCGCCGGAGAGCTGTTCGTAGATCCGGTTGCCGAGGATTTGATCGCGCGTTTGCGCGTCGGGCGAGAGCGTTTCGATCAGCTCATCGAAGGTCCGCCGTGAATCGAGCGTCATTGCCCAAAGCTCGCCTTTGATCTCTAGTCCAGCGGCAGCAAAGCGTTCCCCGTCGACAAGCTCGGGCTGATTGGTTAGCTCATCTAGGCCAAGCGCATCGGCAAGTCGGCGCGCCGGGTCGATCGTCACAACTGCGACGCGTTTCCCATCTGCCGCAAGCCCAGCCGCGATCGCTGCCGACGTCGTCGTCTTGCCAACGCCGCCGGAACCAGCGCAGATCACTACAGATCGATCCTGCAGGCTGCTGCCAAGAGAAGAATTCATCGCAGCAGAGAGCCTAGACACTGGCGATTTCACCGACTTCTCGTAATTGGAGCGATTCTGGGAAGGAATAGCGCCCGCCAATGCGAATACAGCGCGAGTACGGGTCCAACAGACGACCGGAGCATTCGCGTGGATAAGAAAAAGCCAAAAGTCATCGCATTCGCAAACCAGAAGGGTGGAGTCGCCAAAACGACGACGACGCTCAACCTTGCCGTCGCGCTGGCGGAGTCTGGCCACCGCGTGCTCTGCATCGACATGGATCCTCAGGGAAACCTGACGATGTCGCAGGGCATCGACCCTGACACGCTCGACAACTCGATCTACGACGTGCTCGTTCATGACAAGCCGATCCGTGACGTAATCGTCACGCGTGAGATCGATCTCGCCCCGGCTTCGATCGACCTTGCCGGCGCTGAGATCGCAATGTCGACGAAGATCGGCCGCGAGCGTTCGCTGCAGAAGTCGCTAATGGCAGTCGCTGATGATTACGACTTTGTCTGCATCGATACGCCGCCGAGCCTTGGCCTCCTGACGATCAACGCGCTTACCGCTGCGAACAAGGTGATCGTCCCGGTGCAGTGCGAATATCTTTCAATGCGCGGGCTGATCCAGCTGCAGAACACGCTTCAGATGATCCGCGAGAACCTCAACCCGGATATCGAGATCGAAGGGATCCTGCCGACGCTGATGGATACCCGCACGGTTCACGCCAAGGAAGCGATCGAGATTCTCGAAGAGAACTTCGGTGACCGCGTCTTCGCATCAAGGATCAAGAAGACAATCCGCTTTGCCGAAGCGCCCGTCCAGGGGATGTCGGTGCTCAAGTACGAGCCGAATGGCAGCGCCGCAGATTCCTACCGCGCCCTCGCCAAGGAGGTGCTGTCACATGGCTAAAGACAAGAAGAGCCGCGCAAGCATGCGTGAAGGCCCACTATCAGAACTTTTCCGCCGCACCGATAAAGGCAAGCCTGACGGCGAGCCCGCCGAGCCAACCAAGGCCGCCAGCCCGGATGAGGCCCAGACAGAGGCCGGCCGCGAGCCAGAGACGCGCGTCACTCCGACGCCGCAGGAGCGCCTGCGTAGCGCCTTCAGCTCCGAGATTCCGGACGACATTCTTGACGCGCCGGTGATCGAGCCGCCGCTGATGCCACCGGCACCAGACCCGGCCGCCAATCGTTCGCCGAAAGCCAAGAAGGGCGGCCCGGTCTTGCGCGTAGTCGGTGTAGGCGGCGCCGGCGTAAATGCAGTCGACAGGATGATCGAAGCTGGCATCGCCGGCGTCGAGTTCATCGCCGTCAATACAGATGTTCAGTCGATCCAGCAGACGCAGGCCGACGTGACAGTTCACATCGGTGAAGCGTTGACGCGCGGGCTTGGCGCAGGCGCCGACCCGGAGCTCGGTCGAGCTGCTGCGATGGAGGACTACGACCGCATCAAGCACCTTCTTAAGGGCTCCGACATGGTCTTCGTTGCCGCCGGCGCTGGCGGCGGTACAGGCACCGGCGCTGCGCCGATTGTCGCCCGGATTGCACGCGAGGTTGGCGCGCTAACCGTCGGCATCATCACGCGCCCGTTCGGCTTTGAGGGAACGCGCCGCGCTTCGACTGCGTCGCTCGGTATCGACGCGCTGCGCGAAGAGGTCGACACTCTGATTGTCGTTCCTAACAACCGCCTCTTAGAAGTGCTCGACCAGCGCACCTCGATGGTTGAAGCCTTCCGGATCGCCGACGATGTCCTGCGTCAAGGCGTGCAAGGGATCTCCGATCTCGTGACTCTGCCAGGGATCATCAACCTCGACTTCGCCGACGTCCGCACGATCATGTCGGATGCTGGCTCAGCGCTGCTCGGAATCGGCATGGGGACAGGAGAATCCCGTGCCCTCGATGCTGCGGCGCAGGCAGTTGCCTCGCCGCTCCTGGAGACCGACATCAACGGAGCCCGTTCAATCTTGCTCTCAATCACTGGTGGCAGTGATCTCTCTCTTTGGGAGATCAACGAGGCAGCGAAGGCTGTCGCTGAGGCCGCTCACCCCGAGGCAACGATCATCTTCGGAGCAATGGTCGACGACGAGCTCGACGACCAAGTCTGGGTAACGGTCGTCGCGACGCGCTACGACGATGCCGCCAATCGGCGTCGCCGCCAACGGGTCGAAGAACCTCTCGGTGAGCCCCGCGTTGAACGCTCTCGCGGTGGTAAGAACACGGTCCGCACAGGGACCGGCGTAGACACGCTAGACGTGCCCGAGTTCTTGCCGCGCGGTTAAGCCGCAACCGGCGGCTGGCCACGCAGCCCCACGCTAGCCACTACTTTACGTTTGATGAGCGGCGCTACAGGAATGGTCGCCGCAGGCCATCAGAAGACCGCTGAAGTTGGTGCTGAGGTTCTGCGCGCTGGCGGTAACGCAGTCGACGCGGCGATCGCCGCAGTGCTTGCTTCGTGGGTTTGCGAGCCGCTGTTGACAGGCCCCGGGGCTGGCGGCTACATGCTCGTCGCTGGAGCCGGCGAGCGGCCGACGCTGCTCGACTTCTTCGTAGCGGCGCCCGGCCACGGCGTCGGCGACGACCATGCTCCGCTTGAGGCGGTTGAGGTCTCGTTCGGCGACGCAACTCAGACCTTTCACTGCGGTGCTGCGTCCTGCGGCGTGCCAGGGAGCCCAGCTGGCATCGCCGCCGCCGCGGAGCGCTGGGCGACAATGCCGCTTAGCGAGCTCGCGGCGCCGGCCGCGCAGTTGGCGCGCGAGGGCGTTCCACTGAATGGGCCGCAGGCTTATGTCTTTGAGATTCTCGATGGAATTCTCTGCTCAACTCCTACGGCGTCGGCTGAGTTCACTCGCGAAGGGAGGCCTCTGGCGCTAGGTGAGCAGTTCGCAAGTCAGGAATTGGCCGAGACGATCGAGCGGCTCGGCGCCGACGGCGCGGCGCCGTTTTACAACGGTGACATTGCCGCAGCGATCGTCGCAGAGGTGCAGCAGCATGGCGGCCTGCTGGATTTGGCTGACCTTGCGGCCTACGAGGTAATCGCGCGTGAGCCGGTAGCCGCCGAATACCGCGGCCGCAGCATCCTCACCAACCCGCCGCCGTCTGCTGGCGGCGTGCTGCTGGTGCTGGCATTCTCGCGGCTTCAACAGCTCTGCCCTGACGGCGTCCCGACTAACGCTCAGCTGCTCGAGGTGATCGACGAGGCCCAGGCGCTGCGGACGCCTCAGTTCACGGCCGGTCTGATCGACGCTGATTTCTTGC
>CAMDLG010000074.1 GCA_945901565.1 Bifidobacterium breve
TCAAGCTCCAAGAGCGCCGCCAGGCGTGCCTCAAACTGGCGCTCGTCGATCTCGCCGATCTCCAGCTCGACCAGCGCCTCGCGGCCGCGCGGGTCGGCGGCGAAGAGGTCACGCACGCGCATCGGGTCGATCCCTTCCTGCTCGCAGAAGATCTTGAAGCCGGCAAAAACGTCGCTCGTTAGGACGCCGCCCCAGTCAACGAGCAACGCTCGGTGTGCGGTCTCAGGCGCCATCGGTCATTGCTCGAGCGCGCTCGGCTAGCTGCACTACGCCATCACCAAATTGGGCCAGGAAGGGGTCATCGGTGGAGCCAGCGACTGCCCGCTTGTAGTTGCCTTCCATGAAGACGACGGTCTTCCACAGCGCCAAGGTTTGGTACCAGCGGATGTCGGTCATCGCGCGGCCGGAGCGCTCTTCGTAGCGAGAGATCAGTTCGGCGCGCAGCGGGAATCCATCCTCGCGCGTCATTGAGTTCAGCTCAAACATTCCTAGCGGCGGGTCGTCGCGGTCGACATAGAGCGTTGCGAAGTAGCCAAGGTCGGCGAGCGGGTCACCGATCGTCGCCATCTCCCAGTCGAGGATCGCCTCAAGGCCGGTGGGGGAGTCTGCCGTGAAGATCACATTGCCGAGCCGGTAATCGCCGTGGACAATTGTTGCCGGCCCCGACTCGGGCATGTTCTCCGCCAGCCACTTGCCGACCGTCTCAACGTCTTCCAGCTCACGCGTGCGGTTGTGCTCCCACAGCCCACCGAAGCGGCGCAGCTGCCGCTCGAGGTATCCGGTCGGCTTGCCGAAGCCTTCCAGCCCGGCCGCTTCCCAGTCGACTGCGTGGAGTTCCACTAGGCCGTCGATTAGTCCTTCGCCGAGCCGCTGGCGCTGCGCGTCGCTGTTGAAGAGCTCCGGCAGCTCGGTGCTGATCACTTCACCTTCAACCCGCTCCATGATGAAGAACGGCGCGCCGATGATCGCTTCGTCATCACCAACGGCGAGTACCTGAGGTACTCGCGCAGCGGTCGCGTCGAGCGCTCCGATCACGCGCGCTTCGCGCAGCACGTCGTGCGCGCTCGGCGGCAGCGGGCCGCGCGGCGGGCGCCGAAGTATGAAATCTGCTTCACCGCGCTGAACCGCGTAGGTGACGTTGGAGTGGCCGTCGCCGATCGGTGAGATCTCCAGTTCACCTTCACCGATTCCGGCGGCGTCAAGAAAGTCGATCAGCGGTTCCAGCACTACCAGCGGCGGGCGCTCATTTTGGTCGCCCTCGGCGTGAGTGCGGACGATGTCGTCATCGGCGATTTCGTGGAGTGACATGGACGCACAAAGCTACCCGTCGCGGGCCGCCGTTGTCCTCTACCCTGCGCGGCAATGGCTAAGCAACTTTGGCTACTGCGCCACGGCGACGCTGAACCGCATGGTTCTCGCGACGATCACGACCGCAGACTAAGCGAGCGAGGTATGCAGCAAGCCCGCGCGGCCGGCAAGGCGTTGGCGATCCTTGGCTTTGAGCCGACCGCCGTGCTGACCAGCCCAAAGGTCCGCGCCCGCGACACAGCGCAAGAGGCCTGCGGCGAGCTGCTCTTCAAGCCGGTTGAGTTCAACCCGCTGGCCGGAGGTTTCGACGGCGCTGCGGCGCTAGATTTACTAGGCCCTGAGCACGGTGATCGTGTGCTCATCGTCGGTCATGAACCCGACTTCAGTCAGATCGTCTACGACCTCACCGGCGCCCGCATCGACATGAAGAAGGGCGGGCTTGCTGGCATCAGGGTGGGCTCCGTGCGGCGTGAGCTGATCGTCTTGATGCGCCCGCATGAACTCCTTGAAGTCGCCAACCGGCCGGCTAAGTGAGCGGCGTGGCGAGGACGATCGAGGCGGCCGGCGGCGTCGTTGAGCGTGACGGCCTGATCGCCGTTGTCCATCGCCCCCGCTACGACGACTGGTCGCTGCCAAAAGGTAAGCTCGACAAGAACGAAAGCTCGGAGCGCGCAGCGCTGCGCGAAGTGTTGGAGGAGACCGGCCTCAGTTGCCAACTCGGCGAGGAGCTCGAGCCGGTTAGCTACACCGACAATCGCGGCCGCCCGAAGGTCGTGCGCTATTGGCGCATGGAGGTCGTTGAAGGCGCCTTCGTCGAGAACGACGAAGTCGACGAGCTGCGCTGGCTAAAGCCGCAGGAAGCGATCGAGCTGCTCAGCTACGCGCACGATCGCGAGCTGATCGAAGCGCTCAGCCAGTAACGGAGAGGGAGGGATTCGAACCCTCGAACGGGGTTACCCCCGTTACACGATTTCCAGTCGTGCCCGTTCAACCACTCCGGCACCTCTCCTGGGTTGCTACGTGCGGCTCGAAGCGTACTTCAGCGGCGCGTTTAGCGGCCGACCCCGCCGAGCTGATAGGCAGGTTTGCCGTTCACGACAGCCAGCAACGCGAGCGTGTTTGCGCCCTTGCGGAAGCTCGCTGGCGGCACAATCATCGAGAAGCGGATCGCATTCAGGTCGCTGTAGGAGCGGCCGACTGCAGCGATCTTGCCGTTGACCGCTAGCGCTAGATCCTGCTTCGCGGCGAAACCCTCGAGCCGTCCTGACACATAGGCCGAGATCAGCTTCGCCGCTGGATCAACGTTGGCGTAGGTAGGCGGGTAGCTGAAGTAAGCACGCTGGCCTGACGGCCTCGGGGCTAGCGCGCTTGGCAGTTGATCGCCGATCAGCTCCTGGTTTGGCCCCGATCTGTAGAGCGAGTCTTTCCCGGCAGGGAAGCGCTCTGCCAAGGCTTGCAGCCAAGCATCGCGCTCAGCGATGAATTGGTCGTGCGATTCGCGGATCTGCTTGCGCGCACCGCTCGCGCGGACGTCCGGCCCGCTAGTTGGCCGCGCCTGGTCGAGTGGAATTCCGGTGAATTTCCAATCCTCGCCGAGCTGCGTCTGCTGTGCGATGGTCGGCAGGATGTCGATCGTAGTCACGCTTGACGTACTCACCTTGCCGGTAGTTTGGCCCGGCAGCTTGAGGAAGATAGGCACACCCGCGAGCTGCGTCAGGCTCTTCCCTCTAGCTTCGCGCCGCAGCTCGTTGGTTAGGAAGTTGGCGCCGTGGTCGGACGTTGCGATTACCAGCGCTTCGTCCCAAAGCCCTGCTGATTTAAGGCGATCGATGACTTCGCCGAGAATCCGGTCGGCGTTCGCTGTCTGCAGCAAGTGACGCTGCGTCCCTTGATCTACCAAGTATTGGTCGTCGATCCAGTTTGGCGGTCCCTGAGTGCGGCCTACGAGCAGGTCATTCGCTGTCGGCGGCGGGTTTACTAGTCCTGGCTTGTCGTTCTCAAAGATGCGGTAGGCCTGCCCTGTTGGCAGGTAACGCCACGGCGGATGTGGCATCTCAATGTGGAGGATGTGAGCCACCGGCCGCGACCCGTCGGCTGGTGCTTTGATCTCGTTGATCGCTTGCTCCGTCCTGGCCATCAGAACTTTCTGCGTGCGGCCAATACTTTCGCCCGCTGGTTCCTTGCCGCGCGCAGCAATCAGGTCCTGATGCGTTGAGGTTGGGCAGATCTTAGGCGTACAGATGAATGAGATCGGCTCAAAGACGTTCAGCTTGTAGGTCGGATCCAGCAGCGTGAAGATCGTGTGCTTCATGTCGATTTCACGGTCCGGCTTGCCTTGGTAATGCCCGTACGGTCGCCAGCCGCCGAAGATCGCCGGCACAGCCGCAAAGGTCGCGTCGGCGACGGTCGTTGCGTCGCGGTAGAAGGTCGAAGTGCTCTCTAGCTCAGCGAAGTTTGGGTATCGCTCAGCGTCAACATGGTGGTCGGGCTTCATCAGCGATGGTGTCGGCAGCTCGTCGAAGATCAGCAGGACGACAGGCGGGTGGTCGGGATCTGAGCTTGCAGCCTCACTCTTTTCGGCTGCCCCGCCGCAGCCTGTCAGCGCGCCGAGCGCGATTGCAGCGAGCGCCGCCGTTGCAGCAAGAGCCGCCGTGGCGCGGCGTGATTCGCGGCGGTTCATGAACGCGATGTTAACGCGACCATCCGCCTTCGCGCAGCACTTCGCTGCGCGAGCCGGCGCTGTCAACGCCGCTTACGATCATCTCCTGCGAACCGATCATGAAGTCAACGTGGATCCGGCTGAGGTTTATCCGCTCGCGATCATCGTCGCCGTCGAGGCACATCCCGTAGGCCGAGCCGAGCGCGATGTGGCTCGCCGCATTCTCATCGAGGAGCGTGTCAAAGAAGGTCGTTCCGAGCTTGCCGATTCTGCCGTCCCCATCAACTAGTGCGACCTCGCCCAGCCGCGATGCTCCTTCATCGCGTTCGCAGTAGCCGCGCAGGATTTCAGCGTTCTTGTCGGCGTCGATTCGGATCGCGTGACCCTCGCGGAATTCGACCTCCAAGCCCTCGATGATCGATCCGCCGAGCACGAGTGGTTTCGTCGCACGCACGACGCCCTCAGTGCGGAGCGGGTCGGGGACCGAGAAGATCTCCTCAGAGGGAATGTTTGGCATGTGCTTGATGCCGTCGACGGTCTCGAACTGCGCGGCGAGGAACTTACTGGTCGGCAGTAGCCCTACGGTTAGGTCGGTGCCGGGTGCCTCGAAGTGGAGTGCGTCGAAGCGTTGCCCAGTGATCCACGCGGCGGCGTCGATTAGGACGGCGGCGCGCTCACGCCAAGCGGCGACCGGGTCGTCTTCGTCGAGCCGGCAGACGTGCACCAATTGCTCCGCGAGTCGCTCGAGCGCGGCGCTGGGGTCAAGGTCAGGGAATACCAGCGCGGCCCACTCCTCGCTGGGGCAGGGGCCGATCGTCCAGTTAGTCGTCGCATCGTTGACGACGGTGCCGCTCTCTTTGACGGCCGGCAACTGGTCCTTGCCTACTAGTCCCGGGTCGATGTCGTCAAAGAGGCTCGGCGCGGTTGGGCCGCTTAGGCCGATCCGCGCGCAGCGTTGATCGCCAAGCGCGAGGATCCTATCGCCGTACCAAGAGGGCACGAACTCCAGCGTTTCGGGGTCGGCGTTAGCGAGGCGGGCGTGCTTGACGTGCGGGTCGAAGTAGCCAACGTCAACAAATCTTGCGCCGTGCCGGTAGGCGCTGGCAGCCAGCGCGCGGGCCACCTCTTCCTTACCGATCTCGGCGCCGACCGCGACGATCTGCCCCTTCTGGACGTTTGCTCCAAAGCCGACCATCAGGTCGGCGAAGCGCTCAAGGGTTTGCTTGTCAAAGCCGCAGAATGATGCCATCGCGCCAGCCTATCGGCCTACCGCGCCAAAACTGCTCGCGCATGACCTAGAATGGAGCAATGTCTACTCCCGGATTTGCTGTTTCCCAGCCCGTCACTCGCGAACGATCACTAGCGATCTTCGGCCAGGTCATGGGCCTCGTCGCAATCACCTGCGGATTTGCCGCCGCCGGCGCCTACATCGGCCGCGATATCTCCGGCCTTTCATCCCTGCTCCCTTGGGTTGCCGCGATCGGCTGCCTGATTGGGCTCAACGTCGCTAACAACAAGGGGATGCAGCAGCTTGCGCTCGTTCTGCTGTTCGCAGTTGGCCTGCTGCTCGGAATCTCGATTGGCTACACGGTCAACTACTACACCTCGACCGATCCCAGCGTGGTCTACCAAGCGGTCGGCGCAACAGCGCTCTTCGTTGCCGCTCTCGGCGCCGGCGGTTACGCAATCCGCAAGGACCTTTCGTTCCTCTATCGCTTCGCTTTCTTTGCGCTGCTCGGGCTGATTGTCTTTGGCATCGTCACGCTCTTCGTCAGCATGCCTGGCGGTTCGATGATCTACGCCTTCTTTGGGCTAGCGGTCTTCGGCCTATTCGTTGTGCTCGACTTCAACCGCCTGCGCCGCGCCGGCCAGCAGGAGGTAATTCCATTGGCGGCAGGGATCTTCCTGACTGTCTTCAACGTCTTCCTCTTCTTCCTGCAGATCTTCGGCGGCGGCAACCGCTAACTGTGCTGCGCCGCGCGATGGCATCAAGGCTCAGCGTTCCAGAGTCAGACAGCACGCTGCCTGGCCGTGACACTGAACTGCCCGGCATCCCTGAGCGCCACGCTGTTCTGGACGCGCCGTTGAAGCCTCCGTTTGGCGAAGGCGTGCGCACCGCCGTCTTCGGCCTTGGCTGTTTCTGGGGTGCGGAGCGGATCTTCTGGCAGCTTCCTGGTGTCGTTTCGACGGCAGTCGGTTACGCAGGCGGTACGACGCCAAACCCCACATATGAGGAGACCTGCTCGGGTCAGACCGGTCACACCGAAGCGGTACTCGTCGCCTACGACCCGGCTCAGATCACTTACGAGCAGCTATTGAAAGCCTTCTGGGAAGGGCACGACCCAACCCACGGCATGCGCCAAGGCAACGACGTGGGCACCCAGTACCGCTCAGCGATCTACTGGGATGGAGAGGATCAGCACCAAGCCGCCGCTGAGTCGGCCGAGCGCTATGGCGAAGTGCTGAAGGAAGCTGGCATGCGACCGATCACTACCGAGATCGCCGCCGCAGGGCCGTTCTACTACGCCGAGGATTACCACCAGCAGTATCTCCACAAGGTGCCGCACGGTTACTGCGGCCTCGGTGGCACCGGAGTCAGCTGCCCGATCGGCACCGGCCAAGCAGCCTGACCCGTGAAGCGGCGCATTTCGGCCGGGTGTTGTGTAATTCTTTCGGAATGCGTAAATCAATTGCTCTGATCTCATCTCTCGCCATCGTGGCCGTAATGGCTGCGCCTGCCGCAGCTAGCAGCGCGCCAGCCAAAGCCGCCGGTAGCTGTCCATCATTCCGCGTGCTGCACAACGATCACATCAGCGCTGTGTCGTTCCCCGCTGGCCCTTACAAGATGGTCAACAGCGGCATGTCGTGTGCGCAGACGACCAGGTACTTCCAGCAGTTCCTTAACTCAGGGCACGTGCCGAGGGGTTGGACGGTGAAGCTGCTCTCAGGTGAGCGCCGCCGCTTCACGAAGCTCCACACAAACCCAACGGTCGACTTCCAAGCAACTCCTATCAGCGATCCTGCGCCGACACCGTCCCCAAGTGGTCTTACCTGCGCTGGCACGTTCCACGTGCTTCACAATGACCACATCGGCGCGATGAAGCTGCCCGCCGGTCGCTACACGATCAAGCTGGCAAGCCATGACACTCCAGGGCTCAACTGCAAGTCTGCGTCGAACGTTTTCGCACACTTCCTAGAGGTGGACTGGAATGGCGCCCTACCTTATCCATGGAAGATGAATGTCGGCGCGAAGAGCTTCTACATGAGTGTTCCGAGCGACGGCTTCAGCGTAAGGCGCGTCGGGGGCTAACCAGAACGAACTTGGCGACGGCTCTCTCTGCCCGCCGCCAAGCGCCGCTACTCCAGAGTGCAGTTAGGTGGTCATGCCGGTGAACTGGCCACCGGTGATGTTCAGCGTCTGCCCGTGGACGTAATTGCTCCACGGTGAGCAGAGGAAGAAGACGCCGCCTGCGGCCTCCTCAGGAGTACCTGGGCGGCCGATCGGAATCAGCATCGATGCCATTCCGCGCATCTGATCTGGGATACCTAGCTGCACCTTCTCGCCGTCGATCTCCATCGTGTTTGCTTCGTCCTTCGAAGCGGTCAGACGGGTTTCGATGTAGCCGAAGGCAACGGCGTTGCAGTTGATCTTGAACTGACCCCACTCCTTCGCCAGAGTCTTCGTCAAACCAACGACGGCTGCCTTGCCGGCCGCGTAGTTGGCCTGGCCAGCGTTGCC
>CAMDLG010000075.1 GCA_945901565.1 Bifidobacterium breve
CGGGGTTGATTAGCGCAAGCGCATTACCGGCCAGCTGGCGGTGGCACTCGTCGCTGCTGAGACCGGCTGCCTCCAACATCCGGCCAACATGGCGTGGAATGTGAGCGTAACCGGCGCCGCCGTAGCGCAGCAGCTGGGTCTTCGTGCAGACGTCGTGTGAATGGACGATGCGATCGCCGTAGCCTTGCTCGATTAGCTGAGCGGTCGCTTCGACACGCTGCGCGTCGGTAGGCATCGCAACGTCGCCGTAGTCGAAGTCGTCGCCCCAAAGGTCGAAGGCGATAGTCGCCCCTCTGTCCATCAGCTCACGGTGGTAATCGAGCCCGGCTTCGATCTGCGGATCGAGGTGGCAGAGGATCGTCCGCCGCAGATTGCCGCCGGCCGCTTCAACGATGTCGAGCGCCGCGTGGCCACGCCGCGCGAATGGATGGAGGTGAACGTAAAGTGCGGTGCCAAGCTGGCGCTGCGCCATTGCGGCGCCGCTCAGCGCGGCCTGTTCGGTCGGCAGGATCGGATCGCCGGTGCCGATCTCACCGATCACCGCTGGCCTTGGTGCTGGGCCTGCGAACTCAGCAAGAATCGCGTCGCGGTACTGCTCAGGCGTCCGATCGTCGTCGGGGCGCGACTCGGCGATGTATGGGCCGCAGCCAAAGACGACGTCTATCTCCGCGGTGCGCGAGAGCGCCGCAATCTTCGCGTGGTCGCGGCCAACGCTCTCTGGAGTTACGTCGACGATCAAAGTGCGCCCCGCTCCGGCCAGGGCGCTCAGCTCGTCGGCGATCAACTGGTGATCATCGAGCAGCAGATTGTCAGCGCAAGCGAACGGGTTGGAGCGAATTGAATCAGCGTTCTCTTCGGTCACAGGCTGATCGCGAAGGTGGGCGCTGGGAGCATGGCTCTCATCGAGCCAACAGCGGATGTCGATCGCTAGGTGTTCGTGCGCGAGCACAGTGTCGTAGTCGCGCGCCAGCGCGTCGCCGGTGACGGTTAGCGGATTGTTCACAGCCCGCTCCGGCGCAGTAGCTCCGGAGTTACTTCGCTTAGCGTTGCGCAGCCGCAGAGCGCGAGAGTGTCGTTGATCTCCGCTTCAAGCAGCGAAAGCGCTAACTCCACGCCGCGCTGCCCGTCGGCGGTCAACGCCCAAACGATCGGTCGTGCGATCAGAACAGCACGCGCGCCTAGCGCGATCGCCTTGACGACATCACTACCGCGGCGCACGCCGCCGTCGAGGAGCACCTCGAGCTGATCGCCAACGGCATCGGCGATCTCTGCGACGACATCGATTGGCGCGACGGCCGTGTCGAGCTGGCGGCCGCCGTGGTTGGAGACGACGAGCCCCGCTACGCCAAGGCCGGCCGCGATGCTTGCATCCTTCGCACTGAGAACACCCTTGATCACGACCGGCAGGTCGCTGAGCGCAATGAAGCGCTCAATGTCGTCCCAGTTGAGGTCCGACTGCATCAGGCCGGTCACCTCGTGCGGACTTAGCGGGCCGTCATGGTCGGCTGGGACTGGAACGCAGGGAAGCTCGCAGTCATCCGGCAGCACAAACTCGTTGCGGTACTCGCGCTCACGGCGACCATGAACAGCAACGTCAACTGTCACGACGAGCGCCTTAAAACCAGTGGCCTGAGCGCGCAGCACGATCTCATCGGTTAGGCCGCGGTCGCGGTAGGCGTAAAGCTGGAAAAAGAGCGGCCGCGCTGGCCCTGATGCCTCGGCGACATCCTCAAGGCTCTTCGTTGAGAGCGACGAGAGACACATCGCCGTGCCAGCAGCCGCAACAGCTCTGGCCGTCGCAAGTTCACCTTCGGGGTCGGCTACCTGCTGGTATGCAATCGGCGCGACGAGCGCAGGGAAGTTGACCGGAACACCTAGGACGCTCGTCGCGCTGGAGCGCTCACGGCCGCCTCGCAGCACGCGCGGGACAAGCGCGATCCGCTCGAAGGCGAGACGATTCTCGCGCAGCGAAACCTCATCACCGGCGCCTCCCGCGAAGTACTCATAGCTGGCATGTGGCAACTTCTCGCGGGCAATCGCCTCGAACTCATCAAGGTTTACCGGTTCGCTCTGCGCTCCCTCTCCGACCCGGCCGCTGATCGGTGTGCTCATGCTGGAAGTCCCGGGTCGTCAGGAAGCAGCGTCGCCAGAGCCTCACCAGTTACGAGGCTCAGCACCGCAGCAAGGTCATCTGCCGGCGGCCGGTCGCTAGTGAGCATCGGCACCCGCTCGCGCACAGCGGCATGGGCCGCCTCGACGAGGTTCCCGGGGCGGCCAGGATCGAGATCTATCGCTTGGCAACCGCAAATCAGCTCGTAGGCGATGATCCGCTCAAGCCGCGAGAGGGAATCCAAACTCATCACCGCGCCGGTCATCCCGAGCGAGACGTGATCCTCTTGATTGTCGGAGGTCGGGATGTTGTCGATGCTGACCGGCGTGGCCAGCGCGCGCAGTTCACTGACCAGCGCCGCGGCTGCGTATTGCAGGATCATGTAGCCGCTGGAGTGGCCAGCGTCGGGACTCAGGAAGGCGGGCAGATCGCCATTCGTCGACGGCGAGACGAGCCGGAAGATGCGGCGCTCACAGACGGCGCCAAGATCGGCTAGGCCGATCCGCAGCGTGTCGAACGCGAGCGCAAGGCTCTGGCCGTGGAAGTTGCCAGCTGAGATTACCTCCGGCGGATCATCGAAGACCAGTGGGTTGTCGGTCACGGCGTTTAGGTCGATCTCGATCAGCCTCGTGAAGAAGCCGACGGCCTCACGCGCAGCGCCGTGAATCTGCGCGGCGCAGCGCAGCGAGTAAGCATCTTGAAGACGCTCGCCGGTTCCGTCGACGGTTCGCGTCGACTCGGCGAGCGCGTGGCGGATGTGAGCCGCCGAGAGGATTTGCCCCGGCACCGGGCGTAGCGCATGGACGCGCGCCTCAAAGGCCGGAGTGGCACCGCGCAGCGCATCGATACTGACTGCAGCGCTGAGATCGGCGACCGCTAGTAGGCGATCGGCTCGGACCGCGCAGAGCGCGCCAATCGCCGACATGAAGTGAGTGCCGTTGATAAGCGCTAGTCCCTCTTTTGCTTGCAGCTCAAGCGGCTCGACTCCGAGCGCCGCGAGTGCCTCGGCGCCACTGCGGCGCTGGCCTTGCGGATCAAAGCATTCGCCTTCGCCAACGATCACGAGGAAGGCGTGCGCTGAGGGCGCAAGGTCGCCGCTTGCTCCGAGCGATCCGCTGCTTGGCACGCATGGCACCCAGCCTGAGTTGATAAGCAGTGCGAGGCGCTCAATCAGCTCCGGGCGCACACCGGAGTGACCTTGTAGCAGCGAGTGGCAACGGATCGCGATTGCCGCGCGGACGACCTCGCTAGGGAGAAGATCGCCGCTACCGCAGGCGTGGCTGCGCAGCAGGTTGAGCTGCATCTGTGCCTGCTCAGCTTCGCCAACATCCTCACTGACGAGCGCGCCATAGCCGGTAGTTACGCCGTAGACGCGGGCGCCGGAGTCGATGATTGAGTGGAGTAGCTGGTGGCCGGCGGCAACGCGCTCGATCGCCTGCGGGTCAAGCGCAACCTCGGCGCCTTCAGCGATCAGAGAAACCTGCTTCGCGTCGATAGTGCGGCCGAGGTAGACCGGGCTCACAGCGTTGATCCAAGCTGCTCGATCTCGAGCGACTCTTCGCGAATGCTCTCGAGCACCTCTGAGTAGAGCGCACCGAACTCCGGTGAGCCGACCATCTCATAGCGACGCGGCCGTGGCAGATCTACCTTGATCTCAGCCTTGATGCGGCCCGGGCGGTTGGTCATCACGATCACGCGGTCGGAGATATAGACGGCTTCCTCCACGTCGTGCGTGACGAAAAGGACCGTTAGGCGGTGCTGCTCCCAGACCTCGGTCAAAAGCTCCTGCATGAGTTGCCTTGTGAGGGCGTCCAGCGCTCCGAAGGGCTCGTCCATCAGCAAGATTTGCGGCTTGTAGGACAGCGCCCGGGCGATCGCTACTCGCTGCTGCATTCCGCCGGAAAGCTCGTTCGGGTGGGCGTCAGCAAATTTTTCGAGCCCAACAAGCGCCAGCAGCTCATTGGCCTTCTCGGTGCGCTCGGCGCGGCTCAACTCTTCGTCGCGCAGCGCAAACTCAACGTTCTTGCGAGCCGTAAGCCAGGGGAAGAGCGTGTAGGCCTGGAAGACAACGCCGCGATCGCGGCCAGGGCCACGGACCGCCTCGCCGTCAACATGCACATCGCCGCTGGTTTCGTGCTGCAACCCCGCGACGATCGAGAGCAAGGTGCTCTTGCCGCAGCCCGAGGTGCCGACCAGCGTGACGAACTCATTGTCGGCGATGTCGAGGTCGACATTGTCGAGCGCGAGGATCTCTTCGCGGCGCGTCTTGAAGACCTTCGTCAGGCCACGGATCTGGAGCTTTGCTTCGCTCATCGGCGCGACTCCGCGTAGCGGAACATGCGACGGCCAAGGAACTTCATCATCTGGTCGGTGATCAGGCCGAGCGTTCCCAGAACAAGGATGTAGCCGATGATCGTGTCTGTCTGGAAGAAGCGCTGCGCAGTCGTAATCCGGTAGCCAAGCCCCGAAGTGGCGGCTACGAGCTCGGCCAACACGACCCAGGTCCACGCCCAGCCAAGGCTGATCCGCATCGAATCCCAGATCCCAGGCGCGGCGGCCGGAAAAATGATCCGAGCGAGAATTGAGCGGTCTTTCATGCCTAGCGTTCGACCGATGTCAACAACATCGAGCGGGACGCGCTTCGTGTTATCCATCACGAGCAGAACTTGCTGGAAGAAGGTGCCAATCCAGATGATTAGGAACTTCTGGACGTCGTCGGTGCCGGCCCAGAGGATCGTCAGTGGGACAAAGGCGACGACGGGCATGTAGCGGACGAAGTCGGTCAGCGGCTCAACGGCAGCCTCCCAGGCCCGGTAGGCGCCGATCATCACGCCGATCGGCACGGCGAGGACCGTTGCCAGCGTGAAGCCGATCGCAATCCGGTAACAGGAGATCAGGATGTCGTCGACTAGGTCGCCGCTCGCTGCCAGCTCGGAGAGCCTGTTCCAAACATCGATCGGACCAGGAAGAAAGATTGGCTTTACCCAGTTGTTGGCGGTGACGAGCAGCCATAGCGAAAAGATCAATACGAAGACGAAGGCGGCGATACCGATGAAGTGGAAGCTGTGTATCCCACCGCCGATGCGGAACATCTCGGGGCGCCTTCGCGCACCGCGCGCCGCGCCCGAACCGCGAGGGCGCGCTGGCGCCCCCGCGGCTGCGGGTGTGGCAGAACCGGAAGGTTCGTTTTCCGGTCCAGTACTCATCTCTACTTGGCTGCGTCGACGAACTTCGCGACGATGATGTCTGATGGGTTAACTGAACCCTTAATCAGACCCGCATCTGTGGCCGCCTTCTTGACGTCCTGTGCGGTGATTGTCTTGAAGTCGCCGTCAAGCAGCGTCTTGTTTTGCGCGATCGTGTAGAACTCGACGCCGGCAAACGACTCGGCGCCAGGGTCATAGCCAATTGCGTCGGCGATGATCTTCTGGGACTTCGTCTTGTTGGCGTTGTAATACTCGATTGCTTGGCCCCACGAATTAACGAGCGCCAGCAATTGACCGGGCTTGTTATTGATCGTGTCCTCTGAGACGACGAACACGTCGCTCACGAGGCCAGGCTTCTCGGCTGCCGTGTAGAGCAGCTTGGCGTCCTTGTTCTCCTTCAACGCTGCTGACAGGTAAGGCTCATAAGTCACAGCCGCAGGCACCTTGCCAGCGATGAAGAGCGTTCCAGCGTCAGCTGCAGGAGTCGGAACAGGGATGATGTCCGCCTTCGTCATGCCGTTCTGCGCGAGTGCGTAGGAAAGCAGGATGTCGGAGGTCGTTCCTTCCTCGAAGGCAACCTTCTTGCCCTGGAGATCCTTGACCGACTTGATGTCCGAACCGGACAGAATCGCGTCGGCAGTCATGCTCTGGTCCTCGAGCAAGATGATCTTCACTGGTAGGCCAGCAGCAGCAAACCGCAACGCCGTGTGAGTGGCGATGTTTGAGCCGTCGAGCTTGCCGGCAGCGAAGGCCGAGTTGATCTGATCATCGGTCGTGAAGTTGATGATCTTGACGTCGTCAAGGCCGTTCGCCTTGAAGATGCCTTGTTCCTGAGCCACATACCAAGGGCCATAACCGAGCCAAGGCTCGATCCCCATGCGGAACTGCCCGGGTTCAGGGGTTGTTGGGATCGCTGCCGTATCGCTCGACGACGACGTTGTCGAATCGCTGCTTCCGCAAGCGACCGCAAACATCGACACCGCGACGACAACCAGCAGCGCGACTACGCGCAATGATTGCTTCTTCATCAGGTGCTCTCCTTGTTTGTTTTTTTGGCGGTTGACGTTTCCCCCATCCGCGCGCGAACCGCCGCCGCGTGCGCTGGGAAGCCTTCATGTTCAGCGAGCGCAACTATTGCTTCGCTCATCCTCTCAAGCGCCTCGCCGCTTAACTTCGCGACCGAGGTTTTCTTGAGGAAGGTTTCGGCCGTAACGCCGCCGGTTACGCGCGCGTAGGCGCCTGTCGGCAGCGCTGCTGGCACGCCGATCATGTAGTTGGCTGCCGAGAGCGGCGTCTGCTGGCCGAGCAGCACCTCGCCAGCGTGGTCGATCATCGCCAGCACGGCCTCCTCGTCGCGCGCGACGATCTGCATGTGCTCCGGGCCATACCAGTTGCAAAGTTCGGAGGCCTCTTCTAAGTCGCTGACGATGAAGGCGCCGCCGTTCTCGCCGAGCGCCGCGTGCGCGTAGGCGCGTCGCGGCTCGGGGAGTGCGGCAACCTGAACTGCCAGCTCAGCTTGGACGGCCTCGATCAGGGATTCGCTTGGTGTTACTAGGAGCGACGCGGAGTCAGGGCCATGCTCGGCCTCGTTTAGAACATCTGCCGCTAGCAGGCGCGGGTCGGCGCTGTCGTCAGAGATGATCAGCGCCTCCGAGGGACCGAGCAGCATCTGCGTGTGGCAGCCATAAAGCTGGCAGGCGATTTGAGCTGCCTGCACCGGCGGGCTGCCGGGGCCAAGCACCTTGCGGACCTTGGGGATTGACTGCGTGCCAAACGCCAACGCGGCAACGCCTGCCGGGCCGTTGGCACGGAAGACACGCTTGATGCCAAGCTCCTGCGCGACGCAGAGCACCGCAGGATCGACCTCGCCCTGCCCGCCCGGGAGCGGCGGGACGACGACGCTGATCTCAGGGACTCCGGCGACAACCGCGGGCGTTCCGATCTGTACCAAGACCGATGGGAACGAGCCCTTGCCGCTTGGCACGAACAGGCCGACGCTGGCGATCGCGGTGGACTTCTCACCAACGACGAGGCCCGGCTGCAACTCGGTTCGCCACTCGCGCTCGCGCGTGAGGTATTCGTTGAAAGCACGGATGTTGGAGATTGCCGCTCGGATCGCATCTTGGACAGCCGCTGGCACCGACTCGCGCGCGGCGGCGAACTCCTCGTCGCTGACCTGCAGCCCATCTTCAGCGATCTCGCAGCCGTCGAACTTGGCTAGCGCCCTAACGACCGCTGCATCGCCGTTCTCGCGGACGTCTTCAATG
>CAMDLG010000076.1 GCA_945901565.1 Bifidobacterium breve
GCTAGCTCTGCCTCGCAGTACAGAACAGAGGTCTTGGCCGACAAGCCTTTTGTTTGGTTCCACGTGCCGGCAACGGTTCATGCGGTGGCTGCGCGCCACCAGCGCGCCCGCGACGTTACTACTGCCTCGACAAGCTGTGCGCTCCCAATGAACTTTTATGGCCCACATGGGGCGTTTGGTAGTGGCCCAGTGACGGTCTCTGGCGGCGAGTCGCTGGGCGCCGGACTGCGATGCGCGCACGGTGACTCGGCGCGGCCGCCGCTGTTGGTCTCTAACAGCGACTGCTTGACGGCGACCGCGCCGACACAGACGCCGGACCCACAGGGCGGTGATGGCACAAATTGGAACGTCTACGCAGACGTGGCGTACGACGTGGGCGGAACCTTCAGCCTCAGTCTGATGGTCCCAAGCGACTCAGGCGGATATGAGGAGCTCGTCTCGACGACGCTAACAATCACGCGCGTCGCGACCCCACCAGATTCGAACCCTCAGTGTGAGCCGACGACAACTCCAATCGTGGACTATTCAGGGAAAGGCACGGATGGCTGGGCGTGTGAGCAAACGGCCTGGAAGACCGAGCCCGGACCGTTCGCCGGCACGCGGGCACTGGTCGTAGCCGGCGGGCAGGGCATAGGCGCGGCCCCGCCGCCAAGCCTCAGCAACTTTACGCTCGAGTTTTGGGCACGGTGGCGCGGATCATTTGGGGCGGTTACTCACTTCGGATACGGGACGGGGCTATTCGCGGTCGGTTTCGGCTGTGAGGGGGTCGGCTCTCTCAGTACCTTCGACGGCCGCGCTGACGCCGAACACGCCTGCCCGCAGCTCGGTCCCTTTCAGAAGTACGTTGCCGTCAGGACTCCGGTTTCGCACTCCGACTGGCACTACATCGCCTATGTGCGGGGAGGCGGAAAGTTTCATCTCTACGTTGACGGCGCGCGCTCCGATGACGCCCCAGCGCTGGCGCCCCTGCCTCTGCCAACCAGCATCACCTTCGGCACAGGAATGGACGGTTCATCGGCTACTGACACGCTTTACGCCGAACCAGCGCTCTATCAAACCGCCCTCTCACGGGAGCGCTTGGTTGCGCATTACGATGCTGCCCGCAGTGGCTCCGACCGGCTTTGCGGCGCCGCGAATAACGATCTCTTCCTGGGAGCAGACGGTACGGACAATCTTGCTGGCGGCAGCGGCAGCGACACGCTGAAGGGCGGTGCCGGCGACGACAAGCTGAATGGTGGTGCGGGCGACGATACGCTGCTCGGAGGAGCAGGGAACGACAGGACCGCAGATGTGACAGGCGGCGTTTGCTCCGGTAACTCTATGGCTGGGAACGACCAAGTCGACGGCGGCGCGGGCAACGACGACCTCGAGGGCGGCGCTGGAAACGACAAGCTGATCGGCGGACCCGGCAAAGATCAGCTAGACGGCGGCGCCGGCAATGATCAGATTCTTGCGGCCGACGGCAGCCGCGATGTCGTGAAGTGCGGTGCTGGCCGAGACTCAGCGACAGTTGATCGGGTAGACAGCGTCAGCGGCTGCGAGAGCGTCAAGCGGCGCTAGGCCGGACGCTAGCGGCCAACGGTTGCCAGCGGCGCCAGCGTTGAGCCGCCAGAGACGCTGAAGAGCTGCACTCGCGCGTGGCTGCCGGTCAGGCTGTCGGGCGGCAGGATGATCGCAAAACGGATGTCGCCCGGGGCCTGGAAGGATTCACCGACGGCAACGACCTTGCCGTTGACAGCCGCGGCCAGCGGCACGCCAGCGCCCGCTCCGTCAATTGTGCCCGAGAAGTAGATCGGGTTGACGCCGCTGCCCGGCGCAAGCTTGCCGTAGAGCGAACCGTTATCAACCTTTGCCTTGGCGTTGGAAGATCCGGTTGGTAGCGACGAAACCTGCTTGCCGATCAAGCCCTGGTTAGGGCCATTGCGATAGATCGATGCGCGGCCTGCAGGGAACTCCTTGGTCCACTGCGCTACCAATTCGTCGCGGCGAGCCATCAGTTCAGGGAAGTTCGCGTAGAGCTTCTTGCGAAGACGACCGTTGCGTACGCCGATCTTCATGTTTGTGTGCTTTGCGTCAAGCGGAATCCCGTCGAACTTGAGGTTCTCGCCGGTCTTAGTGACCTGCGCAATCGTCGGCAGAATGTCGATCGAGCGGGTCGCCGCAGCGCTGACGCGGCCTGTCGTCTGGCCCGGCAGCTTGACGAACAGCGGCGTGTTGGCAATCTCAGGGAAGTTGGTCTGCGTAACGGGCCGGCGTGAATCACCGGGGCGGAAGCTGGCGCCGTGATCGGCCGTCACGATGAAGAGCGACTTCTCCCACAGGCCGGTCTTCTTCATCTTGTCGATGATGCTTCCGAGCGCCTTGTCGCCGTACTCCATCTGCATCGTGAAGCGCTGAATCGCGAGGTTCGTGAGGTACTTGTTCTTCTCCCAGGTTTGATCCTCGGAGAGGCCAGGCATCTCGGGGCCATCAGCGATGTACTGATCCCCGGTCGGGCCGAAGCGCCACGGCACGTGGGGGAGCTCGACGTGCAGGACGTAAAGCGGAGGCTTCCCACCGCCGTTGATTGCCGACTGCGTCTCGGCGACGCCGCGAAGGCGCTCGTTCGCGAGGCTGTCGCTGAGGATCGGTGGGCTGTCCTTAAAGCGTGCGTTGGCGTCGGCCTTTGATTGCTTGCCTGCCTGCAGTCCGCTGCTCGTCGTCTTCGTGAAGCCGCCGTAATCAGTGCCCACGGAAGGGAGCGTGTCGGCAAGCTCGTTCGGCAGAACAACGCGCCCGGTAACGATTGAAAGGTCGTCAAAGAGAGACTGCAGGCGCTCACTCTGCGTGCCGCGAGACTGTGGCGCGCAGATCGATGTAGGGCAGACGTGTGTGATCGCCTCGATGTTCGTCACGCGGTGGTTGGAGGCCAGCATCGTGTAAACGCTCTGCGGGAAGGTCTCGCCCGAAACGCGATTGTCGGGCGGTGTCTTGCCGGTCAGTATCGCCGGAACGGCGGCGAATGTGGCGTCGGCCACCGTCGTGTGGTTTTGATACCAAGTCGAGGTCGTCTCAAGCTGAGCAAAGTTGGGATAGCGCTCCGCATCGACCTTCTTCTGGGCTGTCATCAACGTCGCCGCAGGAAGCTCATCGAAGATCACGAGGACAACAGGAGTGGCGTTGCCGCTCTCGCCCGAGGCAGTAGAACCGCCGCTGCTCGGCATGATGATGTCGGCGACGGGGGAGGCGAAGAGGAAGAGCGCAAGGAAGATGAAAGGCGCCGGCGTGATGATCGACAAGAAGCTGCGCATTCCCGCCGTCTTCCAGAAGGCCCAGCCGACTAGCGCGCCGATCGCTAGAGAGACTGCGAAGGCAAGGAAGGTTGCTGAGAACGGCCCGCGCGCAAACTGCAGCGCCACTAGCGCCGCGAGTAGCACTACGAAGATGATGTGAACTACACGCGCCGCAGGCTTGGAAACGGCCCGCGTGGCGACTTCGATCAGGGTTAGGACGAGCGGAACGAGGAAGGTGACGCCGATCGCGAAGATCAGCACGTCACCGGCGGTGTTACCGCGCGCAACGAAGAAGGCTGAATCGCTGTCGAGGACATCGAAGAGCGGCCGCACGAGGCCAAGGCACCACAGCGCTGCGAGTTGCAAGCCGAGCAGCCACCAAGACGGCCACTTCTGCTCACTCGCCGGACCCTCAGTCTGCGCGTCACTCATTAGTTCTTCGGGTTGACCTCGTAGAGGACGCGCGTGCCGGACGGCGTCTCCTCGTGGCGCACAACGTCGAAGCACTCGTTCAGCGTCGCCTCAAAGATCGGCCTGTCGTAATCGTCGTGGGTGCCTTCGCGCTTCGCGGCGAGCAGGCTCTTGACCATTGGATCGTCGCGGGTTGGAAGTTCAACGACCATCGACGAGTTGAATCCAGCGAGCCAGCGGACAACCTCGGGCAGTGGCACGTTGCCAGCGATCGAGATGTGGTGCACGACGGCGAGGGCGAGGATCAGGTCAGGGTCGGTGCGGCGCTCGAACGATCCGCGCTCCAGGTTGCGCCAGCCGATGTCGGGAGAGGGATCACAGACGTTGCCAACCAGCGTGAGGATTTTCTCCTCGCCCTCAGAGCGCATGTGTTGGAAGAGCTGATTAGCCGTCTCTTGGTCGGCGTCAACAGCGACGACGTAGTCGGCGTGCGGCAGAGCGAGCTTGCTGTAGCGGCCATCGTTGGCGCCAACGTCCCAGACCAGCTTGCGGTGCTTGCGCGCGGCGGTTTCGCTTACGAATGAATCCTTGACTTCGCGGTCGGCGTCGGAGTAGGTGTTGACGGTGCCGTATTCAGTCCACTGCGTGTCGCTGGCTTGCCATTGCAGCCCGGCAATAAGTTTTGAGAGCTTCTTGACGTTGTTGGTGATCAGCTCGGTGCTGAAGCCTGCGCTGCCGAGGTTTTTCTTTACGTCGGTGCCCTTGTCGTTGCTGTAGCGCTGCTCGAGGCGACTATGCATGCGGATGTGGCCGAAGACTCCCTTACGGCGCTTATCTGAGCCGGACGAGAAGATCGCCGCGGCCTGGGCCGGCGTGATGCCATCGATTGCGCCTCGCAGCCAAGGCTGGAACGGCACGTCCTTATAAGCCTGCAGCATCAGCGGGTAGAGGTAGAGCATGCAGAATTGGCGGTATCCGGCCCATGGCTCGCCGTCGCGAAGCGGCTCAAACGAGCCGATGTCGAGGAATACGGGCTTGGAGCCATGCCACTGGACGTTGTATGGCGAGCTGTCCTTCAGCATCATCCCGGCCTTGATTGAACGCTCGATCAGTTCTAGCTGCAGCAGCGCTGCATCGCGCAGCATCTCGAAGGTCCACTCGTAGGGGTAGGAGATGAAGGGGATCTTCTCGTGCCCCAGGACCGCAGCGACCTCGCCGGTGAGGATGTTGGGCGCCTGTGCGCTGTCGACCTCCTCGGTTGCGACGAGCTTTCCTTCTGAGATCAGTTGCTCAAAGAGCGGCGCGTCGCGCAGCATCCGCCAGTCGTCTGCGCCACGCGCGCTGAGCGCACGGTAAACGTCCCCACCTGAGAGGAAGACACGGCTGTCTGGGTCGCGAAACGAGCCGGGCTCGGCTTCGAGCTGCGGCTCGTTCACAGGTTCAGGACTTCGGTGCGTCGTTATCAGCCGCTACTGCGCTGACAGTTGCTGTGTCGCTGTCCTCGCCGCGACCGAAGAAGCCCTTGATGCGCTTCCAGTACATCTTCATTGCAACGCCAGCGGCTGCGAAGCCACCAACGAGGATCTGGGCGATCATGCTGCCGCTGCCGGCGTCGAGGTAAGCGAGAGTCGTGTTAAGGCTGGACATGAAAAGAATCTCCTAAGGGTCTAGCGCCGACTAATGGCCAGCGCTTGGTAACAACTTGGTTACTTAGGTTACCGGATCGTTACCGAGATTCGGCCAGTAGGTCGAAAATCTTCGAATCGTCGTCGCTATCTGGCTGCGTTCAGCCCTTCAGAAGCACCCAGACGAGCACCGCCGCGAAGGCGATTTGTCCGAAAGTAAGGGCGATTCCGAGGCTTGCAGCTCCTAGCAGCAGGGCGATCAGCGTGCCCAGCACGAATGCAGCGAAGATTGCCGCGAGTTGAACGCTTTGTGAATGAATCACGCCGCGGCGCCCAAACCGTTGCGCTCGGCGACGAGGCGGACGATGTCGCCGATGATCGTCGTGATCTCAAAATCCTTCGGCGTGTAGACCGCTGCCACGCCGGCTTTGGTCAATGCCGGAAGGTCGGCGTCAGGGATGATGCCGCCAACTACGACCGGCGCGTCAACGCCGAGCTCGGCCATGTCGTTGATCACGGCTGGAATTAGTTCGCGGTGAGAGCCGGAGAGGATTGAAAGACCGACTACGTCAACGTCTTCCTGCATCGCGCTGGTAGCAATCTGTGCTGGGCTGAGGCGGATCCCCTCGTAGACAACTTCCATCCCTGCGTCACGCGCACGGACGGCGATCTGCTCGGCGCCATTGGAGTGACCATCCAGCCCTGGCTTGCCGACGAGGATCTTGATGCGGCGGCCGAGCGCCTCGCTGACGCGGTTCACCTCGGCGCGAAGCTCGGTCAGCGTTTCGTCGTTTGCGGCCGCGCTAGAGCCGCCGCCGACTCCTGTTGGCGCGCGGTACTCCCCGAAGCATTGGCGCAGCGCGGCGGACCATTCGCCGGTCGTCACGCCGGCGCGGGCGGCGGCGATCGTTGCGGGCATGATGTTTTCGCTCTGATCTGCCGCGACGCGCTCAAGTTCGGCGATTGCTGCGGCTGCCGCATCGCCGTCGCGCTGATCGCGCCAAGCTTTGACGGCTGCTGCCTGCTCGGCCTCTAGTGCTGGGTCGACGGTCAGGATGCCTCCGTCACTGCCGGCCATCAGCGGCGATTCTTCCGTCTCCGTGAAGCGGTTTAGGCCAACGACGGTCTGCTCGCCGCCTTCAATGCGGCGCATCCTGTCGCGGTGGCTATCGACCAGGGCGCTCTTCATGTATTCGACCGCCTCGACGGCTCCGCCTTGGCTGTTCACTACTTCCATCTCAGCGCGGGCCCCTTCGAGCATCTCTGCGACGAGGCCGTCCATCACGACCGAGCCCTCAAAGATGTCGGGGTATTCAAGGATGTCGGTTTCGTAGGCCATTAGCTGCTGGATGCGCAGCGACCACTGCTGATCCCACGGCCGCGGCAGGCCTAGCGCCTCATTCCAAGCGGGGAGCTGGATGGCGCGGGCGCGGGCATCGCGGCCGAGCGTCACGGAGAGCATCTCGAGGACGATCCGCGGAACGTTGTTTTCAGGCTGGGACTCAGTCAGGCCGAGCGAATTGACCTGCACGCCGTAGCGCAGCCGCAGTTGGCGTTCGTCGGTGACGCCGTAGCGCTCGCGGCCAATCTCCTCCCAGAGGATCGTCATCGCGCGCAGCTTGGCGTGCTCTTCAATGAAGCGCATGCCAGCGTTTACGAAGAATGAGATGCGGCCGAAGACGGCTGGCATCTTGTCGGCCGGAACGCGCTCTTGGGCGGCGTCTAGCACGGCAATCGCATTGCTCATCGCAAAGGCGATCTCCTGCACAGGCGAGGCTCCTGCTTCCTGCAGGTGGTAGCTACAGATGTTGATCGGGTTCCACTGCGGCACCTCTTCGACCGTGTAAGCGATCATGTCGGCGATCAGTCGCAGCGACGGGCCTGGAGGGAAGGCGTATGTGCCGCGGGCGAGGAACTCCTTGATGATGTCGTTCTGCGTTGTGCCTGAAAGCGATGACTGCTCAACGCCTTGTTCTTCGGCGACGGCGATGTAGAGGCCCAGCAGCCAAGCTGCGGTCGCGTTGATCGTCATCGAGGTATTCATCTTGTCGAGCGGTATGCCGCTGAGCAGGGCCTCCATGTCACCGCGGTGAGCGACAGGCACGCCGACCTTGCCCACCTCGCCGCGGGCGATCGGATCGTCCGGGTCGTAGCCGGTCTGAGTTGGTAGGTCAAAGGCGATCGATAGGCCGGTCTGGCCCTTCTCAAGGTTGGAGCGGTAAAGCTCATTCGACTTGGCCGCGGTGGAGTGACCCGC
>CAMDLG010000077.1 GCA_945901565.1 Bifidobacterium breve
ACCTCGACCTGAACGTAAAGATCACCGGCCGGACCGCCGCGCTCGCCGGCGTGGCCACTGCCAGCAATTCGGATCCGTTGACCATTGTCGATCCCCGGCGGGATCTCAATCTCGAGCTCCCTGCGCGCGACGACCCTTCCTCGGCCATCGCAGCTCTCGCACGGTGATTCTGCAGTCTGTCCTTGGCCGTCGCAGGCATCGCAGGCGCGCCGCTGGCGGACCTGTCCAAACGGAGAGTTGGCAACAACATCGACGACGCCGGCTCCCTGGCATCGATCGCAGCTAGTCAATTTACTGCCGGGCTGCGCACCGCTGCCGTCGCAGTCTCCACAGCGGTCGATCGCTTCGAAAGAGATCGTTGTTGCTTTACCGGCCGCCGCTTCTTGCAGCGTGACCGCGACCGCGATAACCGCATCGTCACCTTGTGAAGGCCCGCTTTGGCCGCCGCCGAAGCCACCGCCAAAGAATGCCCCGAATAGATCGTTGAGTGAACCGAAGCCCTCAAAATTCGGTCGCATTCCACCGCTTCGGAGCCCTTCATGGCCATATCGGTCGTAGATCTCTCGGCGACGCGGATCGGAGAGAATCTCGTAAGCCTCGGCGGCTTCCTTGAACTTCGTTTCGGCGTCCGGATCGTGACTATTCACGTCGGGGTGCAGCTCACGCGCCAAGGCACGGAAAGACTTCTTGATCGTTTGGTCGTCGGCGCCTTGCGGGACGCCGAGAACCTCATACGGATCGCCGGGGGTCGTGCTGGCCATCGTTTAGGCGGCGTCTGCGTCTTCGATATAACGCGAAAGCTGCCAAGCGGCTTCGCGGACTGTCGCGATCACAACGCCATAATCCATCTGGAGCGGTCCGATCACCGAGACAGTTCCAAGCTTTTGAGCGCGTGGTCCGTAACCGGCACCAACCAGTGCCAGAGACTGCAAAGCCGGAAGTTCGTTTTCGCTGCCAATCCGTACCAACACGTCGCGCTCAGCTAGCGCGACTCGCAGCACTCCGAGCAGTGCGACCCGCCGTTCAAGAGCGCTCAACAGTTCGTTGATCTCCGAAAGGTTGTCGAGTCGATTGTCGCCAAGTAGCCGTCCTGCTCCCTCGACGTAAAGCATCACCTCGGAATCAGAGCGTAGATCGTCGAAGACCGGCAGCAGCGCTCCAAGGAAGCCCCTCTCACTCTCACCCAGCGAGCTGTCGCTGAGCCGCGCCGTCACCGTGCGAGCGCCGAGCTCGTGACCAGTTAGGCGCTCATTGAGATATTCAGCGGCCCAAGCAATCAGGCCAGCGTCGATCGCCTGTTCAAAGCTGACCAGCCGCTTCGCGACGCTCCCTGTCGAGGTAATCACAACGACCATCGCGACATGAGGCTGCAAAGTCAGCACCTCGACGTGACGCACGGTCGCCGCCTCGAGCGGCGGCGCGGAAACAATCGCCAGCAAGTTCGTCACCTTCGCCAAGGTCGCGCTGGTAACGCGCATCGCTTGGTCGACTTCACTCTCGACGATTGGCAAGTCGAGCTCGGCGCGCTGCCCGTGTGGCAGCAGCCGATCAACATAGAAGCGTCGTCCTGCATCGGTCGGGATGCGCCCAGCTGATGTGTGTGGATGGGCCAGTAGCCCTTGCTCTTCGAGGACCGCCAGCTCGCCGCGAATCGTCGAAGGGCCGCAGGCCAAATGCGGGTCGTTCGCCAGGGTCTTTGAGCCGACCGGCTGCGCCGTCGCCTGGTGGGCCTCGACCACGCGGCTCAGAATCAGTTCTTGGCGCTCAGTAAGCACAATCACGATGGTACCGGCGCTGCGCTCGAACAGCCGACTTCGCTAACTGGAGTCGCCGAGCTCAAGGACCGCGAGGAATGCCTCTTGTGGGATCTCGACGCTACCTACCTGCTTCATACGGCGCTTGCCCTCTTTCTGCTTCTCAAGCAGTTTGCGCTTGCGAGAAATGTCGCCTCCGTAACACTTAGCTATGACGTCCTTGCGGAAGGCCTTGACGGTCTCACGGGCAACGATGCGCGCTCCGATCGCGGCTTGGATCGGGACGTCATATTGCTGGCGCGGAATCTTCTCGCGGAGTTTCTCGGTCAGCGTGCGTCCGACAGCCTGTGCCTTGTCGCGGTGGACGAGCATCGATAGCGCGTCGACCGGATCACCAGCGAGCAGTACGTCGAGTTTGACCATTTCGGAGGCTTTCATCCCACTCAGCTCGTAATCGAGTGACGCGTAGCCACGAGTCCGTGATTTCAACTGGTCGAAGAAATCGAGAACGATCTCAGCGAGCGGTAGGTCGTAGCTCATCTGCACTCGCTCCGCCGACAGGTAGTGGAGTCCAGCGCTCTCGCCGCGCTTCTCTTGGCAGAGCTCCATTACTTGGCCGACATATTCGTTCGGCGTCAAAATCGACGCTCTGATCATCGGCTCGCGGATCTCTTCAATCCGGCTCGGGTCTGGCATCGCCGATGGGTTGTGAACCTCCACAGTTTCGCCGCTGGTCATCGTCACTTCGAAGCTGACCGAAGGCATTGTCGCCATCAGATTGAGGTCGTACTCGCGCTCGAGACGCTCGCGAACAATGTCCATGTGGAGAAGGCCGAGGAAGCCGCAACGGAAGCCGAAGCCGAGCGCGTCGGAGGTTTCTGGTTCCCAGGTCAAGGCAGCGTCATTGAGCGTCAACTTCTCGAGCGCGTCGCGCAGGTCTGGGTATTGATCTGATTCGATCGGAAAGAGACCGCAGAAGACCATCGGTTTCACTTCGCGGTAGCCCGGCAGCGCTTCGCTGGCCGGATTGGCCTTCGTCGTCAGCGTGTCACCAACGCGGAGCAATGTGACGTCCTTGATCCCGGTGATCACGTAACCAACCTCACCAGCGGTCAGCGCGTCGACGCTAACCATCTCCGGCGTGAAGAATCCAATGTCATCGATCTCTGCCTCGGTCCCCGCAACCATCGCCTTAATCGCTTCGCCCTTCGTGAACTTCCCATCGACGACGCGGATGTAGGCAACTACACCGCGGTACTGATCAAATTCGGAGTCAACGATCAACGCCCGTGGTGACCCGGACGGGTCGCCGCTAGGGGGCGGCACGTCCCGCACTATCGCCTCTAGGACCTCCTCAACCCCTTCCCCAGTCTTGCCGGAGATCTTCAAGATTCCGTCGGCGGGCTCACCGAGCAGCTCCGAGACTTCGGCCGCGACACGCTCCGGCTCGGCGCCGGGGAGGTCGATCTTGTTGAGGCAGGGAATTAGTTCAAGTCCGTTTTCAACAGCGAGGTAAGTGTTTGCAAGCGTCTGAGCCTCTACGCCCTGTGATGCGTCGACGACGAGAATTGCGCCCTCGCACGCGGCCAAAGAGCGCGAAACCTCGTACGTGAAGTCAACGTGGCCGGGTGTATCGATCAATTGCAGCTGATAGGTGAGCCCGTCGTGAGCGGTGTAGAGCACGCGCACGGCCTGAGCCTTGATCGTGATGCCCCTCTCTCGCTCGAGGTCCATCGAGTCGAGAACTTGCGCTCTCATTGCGCGCGGATCAACGGTTGACGTCATTTCGAGGATCCGATCAGCGAGCGTCGACTTGCCATGGTCGATGTGCGCGATGATCGAGAAGTTTCGGATTAGTGACTGTTCCATAAGGCCGGGGACCGATCTACAGCCTAGGGCGCTGCGCGACGTCGACGATTAGGCTCGCCTGCGTCGCAGCCGGCTGGTGAAGAAGTCGACAATCTGATCGGCTTCTCGGATCCGCATCATCCGCACCGCAGCGAGGTAGACCATCGAGCCGGCAGTCAGCGCAGGAATCACACCGATCAGGCGTGCCAGTGGCCCACTATCGCCGACCGCGTCATCGAGCAGCAGCCAAATTCCGCGCGACACGATGATCAGCAGCGCCGCCGCAGCGACGACCTTGAGAGTCAGGATCAGAGTTTCGCGCCCCTCGATCGAACCATGCAGCTGTCGGCGCAGGTAGACCGTCTGCGCCGCCATCATTCCAGCGCTTGCTACGACGGTGCCGATCACTGGGCCAGCGATTCCGAGCGGCTTATACAGGGCAATCGAGACGATCGCGTTGACGACGAGGTTGCAGGCGGCAAGCGCGCTTGGGATCCAAGGTCGCTGGAGCGAGAAGAAGGTTCGAGTTAGTAAGAGATTCAGTCCGGCGAAGGGCATCGAGAAGGCGAACCAGAAGAGCGCCGTCGAGACTTCCTTCGTCGATGCTGCGTTGAACGCTCCGTACTGATAGATCAGTTCGACGATCGGGCTTGCCATAGCTATCGTCGCGGCCGCTGCTGGCACCAAGAGCAGCAGGTTCTGGCGCATGCCGACACCAACCAAGGAGCGCAGACCTTCAGTGTCACTGCGTGCCACGAGGCGGCTTAGCGATGGAAAGAGAACCGTGGCTAGCGCGACGCTAAAAATACCTTGCGGCAGCATGTAGATCCGAAAGGCGGCATCGATTGCACGCGGCGCACTGTCGGAGATCAGCGCACCGACGACCGAGTTGATCACGAGATCGATGTTGATCACGCCGAGCCCGATCGTCACTGGGATCAGTAGCTTCAAGACCCGAGTGACGCCAGGGTCGCGCCAGTTGAAGTGAAGCTTGAGGCGAAAGTCGATCTTCGCGAGGACGGGGATCACCATCAGCAGCTGCACGATCGTCCCAAGCAGTACTCCGATCGCGTAAGCGTAAATCTGATCATCTGCGCTGAAGACCGGTCGCAACAGCACTAGCGCGCCGATGATCACGATGTTCCAAACGAGCGGCGCCAGCGCCGGGATCGTGAAGTGGTGGTACGAGTTGACGATTCCGACGAGCAGTCCATTGATTCCGAGCAGAACAACGATCGGGAATAGAACTTGAGAGAGACCAACGGCCAGATCGACGAGTTGCGGCGTGAAATTATCTCCCGGGATGAAGAGCGGAATCACGAAGCCGGCGGCGACGATGAAGATCGCGCTCAGCGCGCCCAGAACGAGCAGGATCAACCAGAAGAGCGTCGATGCCAGCAGGATCGCTTCGCGCCTTCGCTTCTGTTCTAGGAACTCGGCGAAGACCGGCACGAAGGCCGCGCTCAGGGCCGCGTCAGCAAATAGACCGCGCACGAGGTTGGGCAGCTGGAAGGCGATCGTGAAGGCTGATGCTGCTCCGCTGGTGCCGAAATAGCTAGCGGCGACGATCTCGCGAGCTAGTCCGGCAACTCGGGAAAACCCTGTCGCTACAGAGAAGAGCACCGTATTGCGGGCCACTCCCGCCTTCGCCCCAGGTGCGTCGGGGCCCTCGCCGTCGATCTTCTCTACTGCCTTCCTCGCCGCTGCTGCACCGGCCTCGGCGTCACCTGCCGGCATGACGCCGCCAGCGATTACGGCATCGAGCACGGCCTCTTCGGCGCCGGGGTCGTCCTCCGGCTCCGGCTGCGTGGGACTACCTGATGTCGGACTCACTGCTTCAGAATCCTAAGGGTCGGCCCCCGTGAATCTTGATGACGCTAGAATCGCCGTCGGCTATGGCCAATCTCAACTCACAGAAGAAGCGCAATGCGCGCAGCGAACGCGAGCGCCTAGAGAACCGGCGCTACACGTCGGCGATCAAGACTTACCAGCGCAGGCTTGAAGATTCCGTCACGGCAGGCGACGACTCAACATCAGACGCTGAATTCCTAAACCTCGTATCGATGATCGACAAAGCCGTTGCCCATGGCGCGCTACATCGCAACACCGGCGCCCGCAAGAAGTCCCGCGCGACACGAATTCGCGCCGGCGTCAGTTCTTAATCGCCTCGCCCTCAGGCAGCAATCTGCTCGATGACGCGCAGGCTTTCTGTGTCGACGTCAAGTGCACTGCCGCCGCGGCTGCGTAACTCCAGCGCTGCGAGTAGCTCCGTCGCCTCGCGCAACTGTTGCGGATCGGCCTTTCGCGCCTCGGCGAGGCGGCGCTTCGCTGCGTAACTACCGCCGGGAAATCCGTCCGCCGCTTGGCTCTCGGAGATGCCGTTCTCGAGCCGTTCGGCGATTGTCAGCACATCCCGTACACGGCGCACTATCGCCACTGCTAGGCGGCTGGCATCCTCATTCTGATCGCGCAGACGAAGGTACGTAGCAACGGCGGTCCGTTGATCGCGCGCGATGATCGCGTCAACTAAGCCCCAAACGAGCAGTTCAGACGAGTTGGCCGCCGAGTAGCCGACCTCCTCAACGCCGATCTTTGCTCCCGTCCCGTATTCGAGTGCAAGCTTCTCTAGCTCGCGCAGGATTCGCTGCTGGCGATCGCCAACCTGCGCGATCAATGCCTGAGCTCCAGCCCCGTCGAGCGTCAGTGACAAAGCCGTGGCTTGGGCTATGGCCCACGCTGGCAGGTCTTTGTGCTTCAGCACTGCCTCGCTGGCAATTGTGCCCCCCAGCGCCTTAACGGCGTCGTGGAGCGACCCTGGGGCCTGCTGACGGCCGTCCTCCGAGGCGAAGAACGCGATCGTAGTCTCCTCCGGCATTGCTGCCAGCGCGCCGACTAGGTGCTCTTTAACGTCGGCTTCGCGCCAGCGCTCACAGCCGCTAACGATCAGGAAGCGGCGACCGACGGAGAAAGTCATTGTGTTCAGAGCGCCAGCGATCGCCGCGGGATCGCTGTTGGCAGCGTCAAACTGCTCGATTCCTCCAGCCCCAGCCTCTGCCTCAGCTAGTGCGGCAAGATTGCCGCGCCGCTCTGCAACGCGGCCGTGATCTTCGCCATGAATTAAATATGCAGACTGGAACTCAGGCACGGCCAGGAGTCTAGATTGGCGGCTGGACGCGCAGTCCCTCTTGGTCGGCGTCAATCCGCACTGTGCCATCTTTATCTGTTCGCAGCGTTAGGACGCTGGCCTTCGATAGCGCCCCTAGCGTCTCCGCTGTCGGATGTCCGTAACTGTTGCCCGCCCCGACCTCAATGACGGCAATTCGCGGTCGGAGATGCTCAAGCAGAGCGGACAGCCCTTGATCGGCGCTGCCGTGGTGGCTGACTTTCAAGAGGTCGATGGTCGGCAGCGCAAGCGGCATTAGGACGTCCGATTCAGCGTCGGCAGTCATGAGGACCGATAACGACGGAGTGCGGGCAAGAATCACGATCGCGCGTTGGTTTGGGTCAGCCCCCGGCGACGGTGGCGCCGAGTCCCGCGGTGAACAGATCTCTAGTGTGACCGCGCCGATACTGATCGTCCCACCGGCAAACGGGGCGATCAGCGGCACATGATGGTCGCGCGCGCTGGCCGCCATCTGCATTCCTTCTGGCTCGACGATCCCGTCTCGGCCGTCGAGTACCGCTGCGACCGGCATCGCGCTGAGGACCTCATCAGCACCGCCGAGGTGGTCGGCCTGTGCGTGCGTGGCGACCAGCAAGTCGAGGCGCTCTATTCCCTCGCTCCGCAGCCGATCGACGATTCCCGCGCCAGGCGGACCACTATCGATTAAGGCGGAATGTCCCTCGCTCTGCAACAGCGTCGCGTCGCCTTGCCCGACGTCAAGAAAGCTGAATCGCACCGTGCCTGGCGGCGGCGCTGC
>CAMDLG010000078.1 GCA_945901565.1 Bifidobacterium breve
GGCCGTGAGGTGACCCACCCGGACCTAGGCCGCGCAATCCTCGCCCGCCTAACGCGCGAACTGGAGCCGATCGGCACGGTCGAGCAGCGTCCCAACCTTGATGGCCGCAATATGACGATGGTTCTAGGCCCAAGCAAAGAGGTCATTAGTGGTGAGATCACCGAGTTTGAGCCGCTCGACTTCAGCGCTGCGATCGCCGCTGCTCAGGCCGAAGCAGACGCCGAAGCCTTTGCTCGGTCAATTGCAGCCTCCGCGCCAGCGCCGCGCGAAGAGGTCGAGGTTGAGATCGCCGAAGCCGTCGTCGCAGAGGAAATCGTCGCCGACGAGATCGCCCTAGAGGCCGACGGAGAAGCTGCCGCCGAAGCCGCGGAAGAGGTAGTCGAAGCCGCCGCTGAAGTCCCAGCCGAAGAAGCCGCCGAAACGCCTGAAACCGCGTAGCACCGCGCGCGAAGTTCGCTCAAGCGGCGTTGGCGTGGAGCCGTGATCGCGTCGAGTTTCTATACTCCCGGTTCGCGATGCCCAAGATGAAGACACATTCCGGCGCGAAGAAGCGCTTCAAGCTGACCTCGAAGGGGAAAGTTCGTGCGCGCAAAGCGATGTCGAGCCACATCCTTGAGAAGAAGTCACCGAAGCGCAAGCGCGGCTTCCGCAAGCCCGCCGAAGTAGCCGCCGTCGACGTGCCTCGCGTAAAAAGAATGTTGGGTGACAAGTGACGCGCGTAAAGCGGTCGGTTTCGGCCAAGAAGAAGCGGCGCGCAACGCTGGAGCGCGCCAAGGGTTACCGCGGAACCGCGAACTCGAACTACCGCCGCGCCAAGGAAACGCTGATGAAGGCGGACTCCTACGCGTATCGCGACCGCCGCAATCGCAAGCGTGACTTCCGTCGTCTTTGGATCACGCGCATCAACGCCGCTGCGCGCCTCAACGGGATGACTTACGCAACCTTCATGCATGGCCTCAGCGAAGCTGGCATCGAGCTGGACCGTAAGGTGCTCGCCGACATCGCCGTGCGCGACCCTGAGACCTTCCGCCGATTTGTTGACGCCGCCCGAGAGGCGACGGCCGCTGAGTCCTAGACTCCGCCGCCGTTTCGCCGTCATCGGGCGCCGCTTCCGCAAGGAGGGGCGCCCTTTTTTTTGAGCAAAACGAAGCCAATGACTATTCACAACTCACAACATCCAAACCTCAATCAAGTGACGCTGCTGCGGACTCGCCGTGGCCGGCAACGCAGTGGCCGCTTTGTCGCTGAGGGCGAAGACCTAATAGCCGCGGCAACAGCGAATGGATGGCAGCCGGTCGACTCCTTCGTCGCTGAGGGCAGCGGTCTAAGCGGAACCGAAGTCAGTGAAGAGGCGCTCGCTGAGGTGTCGGCACTTGGGTCCGGGACCCGTGCACTGGCGATTTACGAGCAGCGCTGGAGCGAACCCGCCGGGCCGCTCGCGGTCTGGCTGCATGGGGTCGGCGACCCCGGGAACGTCGGAACGATCATCCGCAGCGCGCACGCCTTCGGTGCGGCAAGCGTGATCCTTGGCCCGGGCAGCGCTGATCCGTTCGGGCCAAAAGCCGTACGGGCCAGCATGGGCGCGATCTTTAGCGTCGCCGTGGCCCGCGCGGATCAGATAGAGGAGCTCCCTGGATCGACGGTCGCACTGGCCGCCGCCGCCGAGATGCAGCTGGACGGGGCACCGTGGCCGCAGGGTGAAGTGACGTTGCTTATCGGTGCGGAGCGCGAGGGGCTGCCAACGGAAGTCGTCGCCGCAGCCAGCGAGGCGCGCTCGATCGCGATCGACGGAGACTCTCTAAACGCCGCCATGGCAGCGACAATCGCGCTCTATTCATGCACGAGGAAGGTTTAGGGTGGCGACGATGATCGAACGCGTGGCTGAGATTCAAGAGCAGGCTGAAGCTGAGATCTCAGCGGCATCGACCGCGGCCGCCCTCGAAGAGCTGCGCGTTCAGTACCTCGGGCGCAAGGCAGAGCTTCCGCAGTTGCTGCGTGACGTGGCGCAGCTACCGCCTGAGCAGCGCGGAGAGGCCGGGCGCACAGCGAACCAGGCGAGACAGTCACTTGAGGCGATGATCGACGCCGCTGCTGCAAAGTGTGAAGCGGCTGAGATGAGCGCCGCTCTCGCCGACGACACGGTTGACATCACACTCCCGGGCTCGCCGGTCGAGGCGGTCGGCCATCACCATCTGTTGAGCGCTACGAGACGCGAGATAGAGGATGTGTTTTGTGGCCTTGGCTACAGCGTCATCGAAGGCCCAGAGGTCGAGACGGTCCATTACAACTTCGATGCACTCAACCATGACCCGGCCCATCCGGCGCGCGGCCGCAGCGACACGTTCTATATCGAGGGCGACGGGGAAGGGCCTGAGCAGACGCTGCTCCGTACCCACACATCGCCTATGCAGATTCGGATTATGGAAGAGACGCCGCCACCGATCGCGCTGATTGTCCCCGGCCGTGTCTTCCGCCGCGACAGCGACGCCACGCACACGCCGCAGTTTCACCAGATCGAAGGTTTGCTCGTCGACGAAGGGGTAACGCTCGCCGACCTCAAAGGCACACTCTTGGCCTTCGCTCGTTCGATCTTCGGCGCAGACCGCGAGCTAAGGCTGCGCCCTCACTTCTTCCCCTTCACCGAACCGAGCGTCGAAGTAGACGTTTCATGCTTCATGTGTGAGCAAGGTGCTTCTCCGGAGGGCGACCGCTGTTCGCTCTGCAAAGGAACCGGCTGGCTCGAAGTGCTCGGCTCGGGGATGGTTGACCCAAACGTCTTCGCTGCAGTCAGCGAGCACGGGTATGACCCCGACACGCATCAAGGGTTCGCATTCGGCCTCGGGATCGAACGGATCGCGATGCTCAAGCACGGCGTCCCAGACCTGCGCTTCTTCTATGAAAACGACCTGCGCTTCCTGCGCCAGTTTGGCTGAGGCCTAGTTATGCGTGTACCGATCGACTGGCTGAGTGAATACGTAGAAGTCGACCTGACTGCCGTAGAGCTTTCAGAGCGGCTCGCGATGACCGGCACCGAGGTGGCGCGAGTGCTCCACCATGGCCCGGTTTCAGCCGACAACTTCGTCGTCGGCAAGGTTCTAAGCGCCGAACAGCACCCAGATGCCGATCGGCTCCGCGTCTGCAGCGTTGACACCGGTGACGACGAACCGCGCACGATCGTCTGCGGCGCGCCAAACGTCGCCGCCGGGCAAACGGTGTCGGTCGCACTGCCAGGCGCCGTGATGCCTGACGGCACAAAGCTCGGCGAAGCGAAGCTGCGTGGCGTTAAGTCGTCGGGAATGATTTTGGCTGAGGACGAGCTCGGGATCGGCAGCGAGCACGATGGGATCATGGTGCTTACAGACGAACTCAGTGCCGGAACGCCGCTCAGTGAAGTCTTCGCTGTCGCGAGCGAGGTTTTGGAGCCGGAGGTGACGCCCAACCGGAGCGACTGCGGCGGCCTCTACGGGATCGCTCGTGAAGTCCACGCCGCGACCGGCGGCGCTCTGAGCGCACCTCCATGGGCAGACGACCCTGGCGCTCCAACGATCGGCCAGATGCCTGCTGGCATAGCCGTCACAGTCGAAGACGCAGTACTCTGCCCGCGCTTCACTGCACGCGTCTTTGAGAACGTAACCGTCGGGCCGTCTCCGATCTGGGTGAAGGCGCGGCTCGCCGCTGCCGGCCAGCGCTCGATTAGCAACGTCGTCGACATCACGAACTACGTGATGCTCGTGAGCGGCCACCCGCTGCACGCCTTCGACCTCGACCAGATCGCCGGCGCAGCCTTGACCGTGCGCTCGGCGCGTGACGGAGAGACCCTGACGACGCTCGATGGTGAAGAACGAGTGCTCGACGCTGATATCTGCTTGATCGCCGACGCCGACGGGCCGACCTCGCTGGCAGGGGTGATGGGAGGCAGCCGGTCCGAAGTATCCGACCAGACAACCCGCGTGCTGATGGAGGCGGCTGTCTGGGATGGGGCCAACATCAACCGCACTTCGACCCGGCTCGGTCTTCGTAGTGAGGCATCGTCGCGCTTTGAGAAAGGCCTCCCGCCAGAGGGTGCGCTTGAGGCCCAAGCGATGGCGACGGCATTGATGCTGGAGCTGACCGGCGCGACGCTCGCCGACGGCACGCTCGACGTCGGCGGCGACGGCGCTGGCGCAAACGTGATTCGCCTGCGCGACGCTCGGATCGTTTCCCTACTTGGTACGCCGATCGAACGTGACCGCTCGCAGCAAATCCTCGAAGCGCTTGGGTTCAACGTGACTGCCGCCGACGACGGGCTCGACGTAACGGTGCCGCATTGGCGGCGCGATGACGTAACGCGCGAAGCCGATCTGATCGAAGAGGTCGCGCGGATCAATGGCTTGGAGTCGCTGCCGCCAACCTTGCCGCTGAACCGCACAGGCCGCGCCGGTGGCTTAAGCCGCGAGCAGCGTTTGGTCAGGCGCGCCGAAGACGTGCTGGTTGGACGCGGCCTCTCTGAGATCGTCGGCTGGTCGTTCACCGACCCAGAGGTCTGCGACCGGTTGCTGCTCGACGACGACCACCCGCTACGCGCGCTGGTCGTGATTGAGAACCCAATGAGCTCGGCGCAATCGGTGATGCGGCCATCGATCCTTCCGTCGTTGCTCGATGCTGCCGCGTACAACTTGGCCCGGGGTGCTGAGGGCTGTGCGCTCTTCGAATCAGGCTCGGTCTACCGCTCCGGCCCGGGCGAGGACGGGATGGCCGCCAATGAACACCATGGGCTCGGTGCAATCGTCACCGGACCTGCGCGCGAGCCGAGCTGGGCCGACCCACAGCCCCCGATTGCGCGGATCGAAACCGCCCATGCGCTTGTCAGCGCTGTGCTTGGCGCCCTGGGAATCGACTGGCAGGTCGAGCAAGGCGAACTGCCATTCCTTCATCCCGGCCGCACGGCGATGATCCGCAGCGAAGCTGGCCTGCTCGGCTGGTTCGGTGAGGTTCATCCCGGCGTTGCCTCAAGCTGGGAGATCGCTCAGCCGATCGCTGCTCTGGCAATCGACATCGGCCGCGCCGCAGCGGAAGCGCCACGCCAGACGATGTTCAGCGACCTGACTAGCTTCCCGCCGCTGCGCGAGGACCTCGCGGTAATCGTGCCCGCCGGTGTCGCAGCCGCAAACGTCGTGGCCTGCATCATCGCCGCTGGCTCACCGCTGGTTAACCGCGCTGAGGTGTTCGATGTTTATGAGGGCGAGCAGGTAGGGGAAGGGCGCGTATCGCTAGCTCTACATGTTGATTTTGCGGCCGATGATCGTACGCTCAGCGACGAGGATGTAGCGCCATTGCGCGAGAAGATCGTCGCCGCGCTGAAGTCCGAATTGGACGGTGAGCTTCGTGGCTAACAAGCGAATTCTTGTTGCTGGCGCTTCAGGCTACGCCGGTGCGCTAGCGGCCGAGCTAGTCGATCGCCACCCGGCGCTGACCCTGGCGGCCGCTACCAGTCGGTCGGACTCGGGACAGCGGCTCAGCGCCCTGTACCCGCAATATCGCTGCGACGCAGTCCTCGAGGATCTCTCGGTTGGCGACCACGGCGAGCTTGACGGCGCGATCGTCGCATACCCACACGGCGCCGCGGCTCCGGTCGTTGCAGCACTTCGCGCGCAAGACGTACCGGTCGTCGACCTAAGCGCCGACTTCCGGCTGCGCGACCAGGATGTGTACGAGCAGTGGTATGTCGAGCACCAGGCGGCTGATCTGCTCGGAGGAGCCGTTTACGGGCTCCCTGAGCGCTATCGGGAGCAGATCAAGGGCGCAGGCCTTGTCGCCAACCCGGGCTGTTACCCAACCGCCTCGATCCTCGCTCTCGCTCCGCTCGCCCCCTTCATTGCCGATGCAGTAATCGACGCCAAGAGTGGCGTTTCGGGCGCCGGCCGCGAGGCGAGCGCGGTCACGCACTTCGTCAGCGTCGACGAGAACGTCAAGCCTTACGGAGTAGGGCAACACCGTCACATGCCGGAGATCGATCAGGAACTCGCGCTGGCGGGAGCGAAAGAACTTGCGGTGACCTTCACGCCGCACCTCGTGCCGCTCGATCAGGGTGAGCTCGTGAGCTGTTACGTAACGCTCAACGAAGCGGTCGACATTGCCGCGCTCTATTCCGCTGCCTACGACAGTGAGCCGTTCGTCGAGGTCGTTGACCACCTGCCAGGAGTGCGCGAAGTCCGCGGTACGAATCTCTGCCGGATCAACGCCCGGATTGACGAGCGGACCGGCAAAGCATTCGTCTTCGCTGTGATCGACAACCTCTGGAAGGGCGCTGCGTCACAAGCAATCCAGAACCTCAACCTGATGCTCGGCTTCCCCGAAGCGCAAGGGATCGAGCTGTGAACCTCTTTACGTCACGCTGGGCTCCGTTACCGGCCGGCGTCCGTGAGGTGGCCGGAGGCGAGTTGCCAGCTGGGTTTCGCGCCGGTGCTCTCGCCGCCGGGATCAAACCGCCCGGGCAGCTTGACCTTGGGATCCTTGTATGCGACGAGCCAGATGCAACGAGCGCCGCCCGCTTCACGCGCTCTGGAGTGCAAGCGGCCCCGGTGATGCTTACGCGCGAGCGGTGTCACCTTGGTCAGCTGCGAGCCGTCGTTGCCAACAGCGGCAACGCCAACGCCGCCACAGGGCATGACGGCTACGAGGTCGCTGCAGCTATGCAGAGCGCTACTGCCGCTGCGCTGGGCGTCGGCGCCCATCAGGTCGCTGTTTGCTCGACAGGAGTGATTGGCGTCCAGATGGACCCTGAGCCAGTTCTGGCGGGAATCACCGAGTGCGCGGAGTCCCTGGCGGCTGATCGAGAGGAAGACTTCCAGCAGGCAATCATGACGACCGACGCATTCGAAAAGCGCGCAACGATCGAAGTGGCGCTATCTGCCGGGCCGGTGCGGATCAGTGCGCAGGCCAAGGGTGCAGGAATGATTCAACCTTCGTTTGCGACGATGCTCTGCTTCATCGAAACCGATGCGAAGCTCGCGGATCACACCGCCGAGCTTCTGCTGAGTGTGACCGTCAAGCGCAGCTTCGATCGGATCTCAGTTGACGGCCAACTGTCCACTAACGACACCGTTGTACTGATCGCAAGCGGCGCTAGTGGCGTCGAGATCGACCCCGAGAGTGATGATGAGCTCCGCTTCGGCGAGGCACTCGACGGATTGTTGCGTGCCCTCGCGATCGCAATCGTCCGTGACGGCGAAGGCGCCGTCCGCGTCGGGCGCGTCGTTGTACATGGCGGCAGTGGCCCAAACGTAGA
>CAMDLG010000079.1 GCA_945901565.1 Bifidobacterium breve
CTCTACACAGAGGCCGACCTCTCTGAGGAGGCTGGCGAACAGATCGGTCTGCCCGGCCAATACCCATTCACCAGGGGTGTCTACCCGTCGATGTACCGAGGGCGACTTTGGACGATGCGCCAGTTCGCTGGCTTCGGCAGCGCCGAGGAAACGAACGAGCGCTTCCACTACCTGCTCGATCACGGTCAGACCGGCCTCTCGACGGCCTTCGACATGCCCTCGCTGATGGGCCACGACTCCGACAGCCCACTCTCACTCGGCGAGGTTGGGCGCGAGGGCGTTGCCGTCGACACGGTTGAAGACATGACGACGCTGTACAACGGCATCGACCTTGGCGAAGTGTCGGTCTCGATGACGATCAACGGGCCGGCGGCGATCATGCTGGCCTATTACGTCGTCGCCGCCGAGCGCGAGGGCGTGCCGCCGCAGCAGCTCGCTGGCACGATTCAGGCTGACATCTTGAAGGAGTACATCGCCCAGAAGGAGTGGTGCTTCCCGATCGATCCGGCGATGCGGATCATGGGCGACATGATCGAGTGGTGCTCTCAGCAGATGCCGCGCTGGCACCCGGTCTCGATCAGCGGGTACCACATCCGCGAAGCGGGCTCGACCGCCGCGCAGGAGTTGGCCTTCACGCTCAAAGACGGCCTCACTTATGTCGAGCAGGCGGTGGAACGCGGCCTCGATGTTGATGACTTTGCACCGCGGCTGTCGTTCTTCTTCAACGCCCAAATCGACTTCTTCGAAGAGATTGCGAAGTACCGCGCCGCGCGCAGAATCTGGGCGCGGGAATTGAAAGAGACTTTCGGCGCGAAGGACCCCAAGAGTTGGCTGATGCGTTTCCACACTCAGACGGCAGGTGTTTCATTGACCGCGCAGCAGCCGCTTAACAACGTTGTTCGCACGGCGATTGAAGCGCTGGCCGGAGTGCTCGGCGGCACGCAGTCGCTTCACACCAATAGCTACGACGAGGCGCTCGCGCTACCAACCGAGGACGCCGTCCGCCTCGCACTCCGTACGCAGCAGATCATCGCCGACGAGACCGGCGCCGCGAGCACGATCGACCCGCTCGGCGGTTCCTACTTTGTCGAGGCGCTGACCGACGAGATCGAAGCAGAGGCCTACGAGTACTTCAAGAAGATCGACGAGCTAGGCGGCATGGTCGCCGCCGTCAAAGCGAATTATCCGCAGCGTGAAATCGCCGACGCCAGTTATGAGCTGCAGCAGGAAATCGACAGCGGCCGCCGCGTCGTCGTCGGCGTCAATGCCTACACCGAAGCTGATGAACAGCTGACCTCGCTGCACCGCAGCGACCCAGAGATGGAACGCGGCCAAGTTGATCGCCTCAACTCTGTGCGCGCCGGTCGCGATAGCGCTGCGGTGGAAGCTTCGCTCGTCAGACTGCGCGAAGTTGCCGCCCAGTCCGGCGCTAATCTGATGCCCTCGCTGCTCGACTGCACGCGAACTGACGCATCTGAAGGAGAAATAGTTCAAGCTCTTCAAGAAGTGTTTGGTAGATATACCGAATCGCCTGTTTTTTAAACGACGGAGGAACCAATGAACCGCAAGCTTCTGACCACCGCAGCAATTGCAGCTATGGCACTAACCGCCGCCGCAGGTAGCGCCGTCGCCGGCGCCAACAGTGGCGCTCACGCCGCAGGTTCAAAGACGATCAAGCTTCTTAACGCAAGTTTCAGTACGAAGAAGGTCACCGTTTCAAAGGGGACGACGCTTCGTTTCGTCTGGACAGGCAACCGCCCTCACAATCTCAGGGGTCCGGGCGTCAACGTCCCGTCAAGGGTTGGCGGATCAAAGCGCGTCAAGGCTCGGACCGGCACCTACGTCTGCGACATCCACCCAGGGATGAAGGTCGCGGTAAAAGTTCGCTGACCCTGCAGGCGTTAATTAGCGCCGGTCTACTAACATCGCGGCGTGTGCCAGTTACCTCGCACTGCGCCGAATATGTCTGCTTCCACTGCATCCCACAAGATCCGTGTCGTTGTCGCCAAGCCAGGGCTTGACGGCCACGACCGCGGCGCCAAGATAATTGCCCGCGCCTTGCGGGACGCGGGCATGGAAGTGATCTACACCGGCCTCCACCAGACGCCGGAGCAGATCGTCGAAACGGTCGTCCAAGAAGACGCCGACGCGGTTGGACTGTCGATCCTTTCCGGCGCTCACATGACCTTGGTTCCAAAGATCGTTGAGCTGCTGCGCGCCCAAGGTATCGACGATGTTCTCGTCACGGTCGGTGGCACAATTCCGGCCGACGACATTCCGCAGCTCAAGGAGCTCGGCGTCGCTGCGGTCTTCACGCCCGGCGCCCCGACGCAGGAGATCATCGACTTTCTCGTTAGCGCCGTAGGGGAGAGGGAGCCGCGTTAGCGGCACACCAAGAAGGCTCTCCCCGACTGACTAGTCAGTCAACAGCTCCGATACACTTTCAATAGCCCCACTAACAGGAGATCTGAAGTGAAAATTTGCGTTCTAGTCAAGGAAGTACCGGACGCTGCCGTCCAGAAAAAGATCGACCCTTCAACGGGCCGGATGGATCGCAGCGGCGAAAAGAACCTCAACCCATACGACACTCACGCGATTGAAGCCGCGATGCAGCTCAAGGAGAGCGGGGCAATGGCAGTCGACGAGGTCGTCGCCGTGACGATGGGCCCGGACTCGGCTGAGCGCGCGCTGCACAAGGCCGTCTCGCTAGGGGCCGATCGTTCCGTTCACCTCACCGATGGTGCGCTTGCTGGCTCCGATGTGGCTGCCACTGGTTACGCACTCTCGAAGGTGCTCGAGAAGGAAGCTCCTGACCTCGTGCTGCTAGGTCAGCAGTCCGATGACGGCGAGTGCTACACGATCGGCGCAGTCGTTGCCGATCATCTCAAGTTCCCATCGCTAACCCAGGTGATCAAGATCGACGTCGAAGGTGGCACCAAGCTGCGCGCCGAGCGTCAGGCCGAATACGGCTACGACACAGTCGAGATCAACCTGCCAGCTGTGATCTCCGTCGGCGACGCGATCAATGAGCCTCGTTATCCCTCGCTGAAGGCGATCATGGGTGCCAAGAAGAAGCCGCTCGAGAAGCTTTCGGCAGCCGATTCCGGAATCGATGCCAGCAAGGTCGGCGGCGATAACTCGGCAGCCCAGTGGACCGGCTCGAGCGAACCGCCGAAGAAGGAAGCAGGTCGGATTATCGAAGACGAAGACACAGCTGAGACGGTCGAAGCGATCGTTGCTTGGCTCGACGAAAGGAAGCTGATCTAGATGGCCAACATTCTCGTTTACGCGCTGCAGTACGAGGGCGCCTTCAATAAGAACTCGCTAGGGGCCGTTTCAGAGGCTTCAAAGCTGGCCGCTGAGCTCGGTGGGGAGGCTCACGCAATCGTCGTTGGCGAAGGCGTTAGCAATGATCTAGTGGCCTCGCTTGGCAACTACGGCGCCACGAAGGTGCTGAATGTCAATGGGCCAGAAGGGCTGGCCCAGCCGGTCGTTGACGCGATGGCAGCAGCCGTTGCCGCAGGAGACTACGGCTACGCGATCTTCGGTGGTGGACTGCTCGGCTTCGAGGTTGGGGCAGGGCTAGCCGCGCGCCTAAGCGCTGGCGTAGCGATGGAGATCACTGCGGTGCGGGCAGAAGGCGGCAAGCTTGTCGCCGAGCGCCCAATCCTTGGCGACTCAGCGATCTCGCAGATCTCATTCCGCAGCGATCTCGGCATCATCATCAGCCGACTGAACGCCTTTGAGATCAAGGAGACCGGCGGCACTGCAGCGGTCGAGGAGTTCAGCGTTGACTTCTCTGATTTCTCAGGGCAGGCAACGATGATTACTCGTGGCGAGCAGCGCGGCGCCGACGTCGACATCGAAGGGGCCGACATTCTGATCGCTGGTGGCCGCGGACTCGGGGCTGAAGAGGGCTTTGAGCTTTGCGAAACGCTGGCAGCGGCCTTCGGAGGCAACTCAGCCGTCGCCGCGACCCGCGCCGTTGTTGACGCGGGCTGGTTCCCCTACGCCGGGCAGATCGGCCAGACCGGCAAGACGGTCGCACCGAAGCTCTACCTGGCGGCCGGCATCTCCGGCGCGATTCAGCACAAGGTCGGCATGCAAGGTGCTGAGAACATCGTCGCGATCAATAAGGACGCAAACGCGCCGATCTTTGAGTTCAGCGACCTCGGCATCGTCGGCGATCTCAACAAGATCATGCCGAAGTTGTCCGAAGCGGTGAAGGCCAAGAAGGGCGCCTGATCAAGATGGCAGCGAAGAACGGCAAGGTCGTCCCCGGCTCCTACCCGCCGCCGGTTGATTCACCAGAGGAGTTCATCAAGCGCGAGCTTGATGCTGAGGATGAACGGATCGATGTTGGTGTGGCGATCGTCGGCGGCGGAACCGCTGGCCTCGCTTGCGCCAATCGCCTGCTCGACCTGCTGGCCGATGACCCCGAGACGCTCGAGCGTCTCGGCGAAGTCCCGGTAGCAGTAATCGAGAAGGCCAAGACCTGCGGTGGCCACAATCTTTCTGGCGCTGTAATGCGCCCCGAAGCTCTTCAGAAGCTCTTCCCTGACGTTACGCGCCAGCAGTGGCGCGAAGAAGGCTTTGCTTTCGGCGAAATCAAGAAGGAAGCCGTCTATCTGCTGCCAAACGGCAAGACAAAGGTACGAATCCCGCCGCCGCCGCCGCTGAAGAACCACGGCAACGAATCCGTCTCGGTTGCAGGCATGTGCCGCTTTATGGCGGCCCAAGCTGAAGAGAAGGGCGCTTACCTGCTGACCGAAACTTCTGCCAGCCAGATACTCGTCGAGGACGGCACCGTGCGCGGCATCCGCTCTGGCGACAAGGGGCGTGGCAAAGAGGGCGAACAGCTCGGCAACTTTGAGCCTGGGGCCGACGTAACGGCGCAGGTAACGGTTCTCTCGGAAGGATGCTGGGGAAGCCTCACCGGCGCTGCAATCCGCGAGTTCGAACTTGGCGAAGGCCGTGAGCCTCAGGTCTGGGAGCTCGGCGTCAAAGAGGTTTGGAAGGTTGATAAACCGCTTGACCGCGTGATTCACACGGTTGCCGGTTGGCCGCTAAAGATCTCCACCAAGTACCACCAGATTGGTGGCTCGTGGATCTACCCGATGAAGGACGAGAAGACCGGCGACGACCTAGTTTCGATCGGCTTTGTTGTCGACCTTGATTACGCCGACGCGACGACCTCTGCTCACGACATGCTGCAGACCTTCAAGACGCACCCGATGGTAAAGAAGATTCTCGAAGGCGGAGAACGGATCGCATGGGGCGCGAAAGCGTTGCCGGCTGGCGGCTATTGGTCGATGCCGAAGCTCTCGATGCCTGGTGCTGTGATCGTCGGTGACGCCGGCGGGATGGTCAACACGGCGGCGCTGAAGGGACTCAACTACGCGATCGAGTCTGGCATCACGGCTGCCGAAGCAATTTACGCAAGCCTGGCTCGTAGCGAACCGCTCGAAAACTACGAGAGTGCGATTGAAGAGTCGGTAGTTGGTAAGGATCTCTACCAAGTGCGCAACGTTCGCCAGCCTTTCTCTAAGGGGCTGATCAAGGGTGGGCCGCTCGTCAACCTGATGATCGCCACTAAGGGGCACTTCCCAGCGGGACGCTGGTCGCTACATCGCAACGACGCGCAGCCAATGTTCGTCGGCAAGACCTCCGAGGGGTATGTCAAACCTGACGGCAAGTACACATTCGACAAGCTCTCCAGCGTCTTCATCACCGGCAACCAGACGCGCGACGACGCCCCGAACCACATCCGGGTCCAGACGCACGTGCCACGTGAGGTAGCTGAGACGTGGAAGTGGATGTGCCCGGCCGGCGTCTACGAGATCCCAGAAGACGCGCCTGAGGAGGGCCTCGTCGATGTGATCGTCAACTACACCAACTGCGTGCAGTGCGGCGCGATTACCGCGAAGGGCGGCCGCCTCACAGCGCCAGAGGGCGGCGATGGTCCGCTCTATCAGTGGACTTGATTTCGCGGCAATCGCAACCTTTGCCGGTTTGCAGTGTTATTAAGAGCAGATGCCCTCACTTCGCACACTGATCTGCGCCGCTGCGCTCGCAACGGCGGCCTTGGCAGCGCCCCTCTCGGCTAACGCTGAGTCAATCGCTTCCGATGCTTCACCTTCGGTGAACGCAAACTCCTGCAGCGTTAGTGGTGGCTCTGTCACCTTCGTCTCGAAGATGAAGTCGATTGAGAATGGCTCGACCCTGAAGATGAAGTTTGAGTTGCAGCGCAGGGCTTTGTCGGGCGGCGATTGGTCTTCGGTCAGCGCACCCGGTTTTGGTCAGTGGTACGAGTCACCGTCAACGGCGAAAAACCAGATTTACATTATCTCTCAGCCGATCAGCGGGCTCAGCATCGGCAATAGCTACCGCGCTCGCGTTAGCTTCCTCTGGATCGCGAAGAGTGGCCGCGTGCTGCGAAGCGTCGGGGATGTCAAGTCGCCCGCTTGCGATCAGCCAGATCCGCGCCCTGACCTATATCCGACGCTCAGCTCAGTCAAGAAAGGCTCCGGCGGTAACGCGCAGTACACGGTGGCGCTACGCAACACAGGTCTAGGCGCGGCGCCGGCCTTCTCAACCGCGCTGCGCGTCAATGACGTCGACCGTCCGGTGTTGGTTACTTCGGGCCTTGGCGCCGGCAAGTCGGGAACGCTTCGCTTCACAGCGCCGAGCTGTATTCGCGGCACAAAACTGCGGATTGAGGTCGACTCACTGAAGCTGATTGCGGAGCGCGACGAGACCAACAATGTGATCGAGCCGAGCTGTCCTCTCTGAGGTGGCTAGACTTCATCTCAATGAAGACTGAGATACATCCCGAGTACGTTGAATCAGAAGTTCGTTGCACCTGCGGCAACGAGTTCGTGACGCGTTCAACCGCGCCTCAGATTCAGGTTGAGATCTGCTCAGAATGCCACCCGTTCTACACGGGGCGTCAGAAGCTGGTTGACACCGGTGGCCGAGTAGAGCGCTTCCGTCGCCGCGCTGCGAAGCGTT
>CAMDLG010000080.1 GCA_945901565.1 Bifidobacterium breve
GAGTGCCAGATCGACTCCGGTGCTTGGACCGGATGCGACAGCCCATTCCGCCCCGCTTCGGCGCTCAGCCTAGGCCTCCACTCGTTCACGGTTCGCGCCAGCCTCGGCGCAGGTAACACCGACCAAACACCAGCCAGCGTTGAATTCACGGTTGTGCCACCGGTGCCTGTTCCTGACACCGCGATCACCGCGTGGCCTGGCAGCACGACTACGGACACGCGCCCGAGCTTCTCGTTCAACTCTGACCAAGCACAGGCAACCTTCGAGTGCCAGATCGACTCCGGTGCTTGGACCGGATGCGACAGCCCATTCCGCCCCGCTTCGGCGCTCAGCCTAGGCCTCCACTCGTTCACGGTTCGTGCCAGCCTCGGCGCCGGGAACACCGACCAAACACCAGCCAGCGTTGCGTTCACGATCCAGAAGCCAGCGCCCGTGGTTCCACCAACGCCTACACCGCCGACGCTCACCCCAGGAACCTTCACCCCACTCAGCACGATGCTGCCGATTACCGGTCGCACGGCCCAGCTCGCTCTGACCTGCGTGCCAGCCTCCGCCAGCGGTACGGGCCGCTCGCGGGCTCGCGCAGTCGCTACCGACGGCCCTTGCCGGGGATGGCTGCAGCTCACAACAACGGCTGGCACCTCGAAGCACTACGTCAATCTCGCCGCTGCCCGCGAGAAGGTCGTCAACTTCCAGCTCTCCGCCAGCCTTGCTCGCTCGATTGCCCGCGGCGCGAGCGTGACGGCAACGCTGAAGATTTACCAAGGGCCAACACCGCGCCTTGTAACAGTGACGCTGCGCAAGATGAGCCCAGCCGCGCGCAATCGCTTGCTGGCCCAAGCGCGTAAGTAGAGGCCGCGCAGGTACACTCAGCCCCGCTGCGCCCGTAGCTCAGCTGGATAGAGCGTCGGTCTACGGAACCGAAGGTCAGAGGTTCGAATCCTCTCGGGCGCGTTACAGCAGGAAGATCGCGATCACGGCAGCGGAGACCGCTAGATATACCGCTCCGCCGAGAGTCAGCATTCGCTGATCGCGCGCAACAACCGCTCCGATCGGCTCGCCGCGGTTGAGCCTGCGCGACGAGAGGACAACTTGAAAGAGTCCTACCCCGACGAAGATGAAGGCGACGATGTAGATCGCGTCGACCATCGTTAGGTAATCGACATTCGGCAGCTCGGCATCAACCATGAACTTCAGCGCGACAAGCGTCAATAGCGCCGTGATTGAGAGAGCGATGCGGCCATCGATGTGAATGGGGCTAATCAGAAAGACGAGAGCCGCACAGAGCAGTACGACGATCATCGGCAGTAGCAGCTTGATCGTGTACGGAAGCCCAGGCCGCGTGACGGGAACCGTCACCGTTATCCGCGAATAGTCCTGCGGCGCTTTGAGTCCAGTGTCTCCGAACGTCGTCGAGTACGGCTGGTCAGCGATCGTCATCGTCGGCTCACCTACCTCATACCCAGGCAATGAAAGCCCGTGCGCCAACTCGACCGGCTTCGTGTCTGGGACGAACACAACCTTCTCTGACGACGAGTTAAAGTCTTCGATCTGGACCGTCAGATCCTGCCGGTCAAACGGATATTTCATTAGCGGGAACTTGTTGTTGAACTTGCCTTGATAGTGGATCAGGCGGTAAAGCGAACCGTCCTTGAGCCGGACCGGCTTCTCGGTTGCTGGCGTAGCCACCGTGCCCCACGAGTCGTATGAGTTCATCAGGTCGAGCTTCGCGGAGGGATCGACCTTCGGGTTATTCCAGCGCATCCAGATGTAGAAGTCGACCGTGTAGGTATCCGTCTCTAGGTCAACATCTTGAATGTCGTTTACAAAGACGCCGGTGTAGACCTTGGTCGGTGGAGCTTTCACGCTGGCAGCCTGTCGGTGTGGAGGTTGATATGGGAGTGAATTTGCCGGGGCAGGCGCGGCCGATGCCAGTGCTGCCGCAACGGCCAAGATTGCGGCTGCGCATCCAGTTATGCGGCGCGACCGCACGCTTAGGCCGGCCGTTCGAAGACGGCGATCAGGCAGCCGCCCTCGGTGCGCGAGTTGTGGTTCGTTCCCGGTGCATAACTGACGAAATCGCCGGGGCCAAAGACCGTGCCATCGCTGTCGACGAGGTCGCCTTCAACAATTAGGAACTCCTCCCAGCCAACGTGATCATGCGCGACGGTTACAGCGCCGGGCTCCATTCGCATCGCGTAACAGCCAAAACCGGTCTGTTGATCGAGGCTGAGCGACAGCCAACTGATGTCGTCCTGGACCGGACCCTCCATGTCGTACTCACCGAACTTGTCGGTGTGGAGGTTGATCTGCTTACGCTGCTCACCGCTCATTACGGCCAAACTACTTGCTGCGCCAGCCGATTGCGCCTTCGAGATTTGCGCCTGTCAACTTTGCACCGCGCAGATCGGCGTCCTCGAGATTTGCTCCCTGCATATTGGCGTTGCGGAACTTTGCGCGGCGAAAGTCGCTGCCACGAAGGTTGGCGGAGCCGAGGTCGCTGTCATCCAAGTTGGCACGGCCAGCCTCAACTTCGCTTAGGTCTGCGCGGCTGAGATCAGCGTGACGAAGCTCGGCGCGGCTGAGGTCTGCGCCTGCGAGCTGGGTACCAACTAGCTTCGCTTCAATCAGCTCAGCGCAGAACATGCTGGCGTCGCGCATGTCGGCGCCGCTGAGATCGGCGCCGCGCATGTCGGCGTGTTCAAGGGCGATCCCGTTCAGGTCAGCGCCCTGAAGGTTGGCGCCGGTGAGGTCAGCGCCGGAGAGATTCTCGCCGCTGAGATTGGCGCCGGAAAGATCAGCGTCGCGCAAATGTGCCCCAGCCAAATTGCGTCCCCGAAGGTCCTGCCCGCTTAGATCCTGCCCGCTGAGATTGACGCTCACAGTTAATTCCTCTCTACAACCAGCCTAGTCGGCATCGATGAGCGGCGCAAACCGCGACAGATTCGCTACCGTCGGACGAATGGAAACGTTAACCGCCGCGCCACTAGACACTCGCACTGCAGGAAAACTTCGCCGCCTCAACGTGATCGTTGGCACCGTCGCTGCGGCGCAGGCCATCGTTCTGCTGATAATCGCAAAGCCCGCCTCGCTGCCGGTCAACATGACCTACATGCTGGGACCACCCGGCGAAGGCAAGTACAGCTCGCCGACGGAACTCTTTGGGCTGCGGATCGACATTGCCGTGGCGCTCTTCCTGCTGCTCGCCGCGGCCGACCATTTGATCGTCGCGAGCCCGATAGCCAACCGCTGGTACAACACAAATGTGGCGCGCGGGATCAACCCGGCGCGCTGGTGGGAGTACTCGATCAGCGCTTCGCTGATGGTTGTGCTGATCGCGATGCTGACTGGAATCAGTGAGGCGACCGCGCTGATCGCAATCTTCGGCGTCAACGCCGCAATGATCCTCTTCGGGCTGGTCATGGAGTACGTCAACGAGGGCCGAGAGAAGGTCGACTGGCGGCCTTTCATCTACGGCTGCATCGTCGGCGCTGTGCCGTGGGTTGCGGTCGCGATCCAGCTGTTCCCGATCAATCTCAGCAGCGGCGGCCACGCACCGACCTTCGTCTACTTCATTTTCTTCACGCTCTTCATTCTTTTCAACACCTTCGCGATCAACATGTGGCTGCAATACCGTCGCCGCGGCCGCTGGCAGAGCCCGGTCCACGCCGAGCGCGTCTACCTATGGCTAAGCCTGATTGCGAAGAGCGTGCTGGCTTGGCAGGTCTACGGCGGCGCGTTGGCTGGCAGCTAGTAAGCAGCGCTTGCCGATTTCGGCCAGTATTGCGGAGATGAGTCAGGAGCTAGTTGTCATAGAGGTTCCGCGCGAAGAACCGCGCAGCGAGGCGAGCGGCGGTGTCTTTGGCCTGCTTGGCCGCGTCGCGAGCTTCGGCGTTCGTTCAACCGGCGACGCGATTGAGGCCGTGATCGGCTCCGACGCCGTTGAGGACAGCATCGATCGCCTGCTTAGCAGCCAAGCGATCGAGCGGCTGATCCAGACCGCGCTGAGCGGCCCGCTCGTCGACGCACTGAGCCGCGAGCTCGTACGCCAGCGCGTCGTTGAACGGATTACTACGACGTTGATCGAGGCCGGCGTCTTTGAGCCGATCGTTGACGCCTTCCTTGAGCGGCCAGAGCTGTGGGTACTGGTTGAGGAGATCGCGCAGAGCCCATCGGTCAGCGACGCGATCCGCCAGCAAAGTTTTGGCTTCGCCGACCAGGTTGGCGATGAGGTTCGCGGCCGCAGCCGCAGCGCCGATGACATCCTCGCCCGGGCCGCCCGCCGTCTCGTTGGCCGGCGTGGTCAGATGACCGCCCAGATGCCTTCCGACGGCGACGCGCAGGTCGAGGGCGATGGCTCGCCATCAAGCGAGGAGAAGAAGTGACGACCGCTGACCCTGAGCGCCAAACATTGGCTCCCGAAACACCGTCCGAGCTAGACACGGCGACCAACCGGGCACAGGTTGAGGCTGCTGTGCGGCTACGCGGCTCGGCCGCCGTCAAAGGCGCGCCACAGCGCTACGTAGGCCTAGTCACTCGGCTTCTGGGCTTTGTTGTAGATGTGCTGGTCGTCAATATCGTCGCCGCATTCAGCTGGGCCGTCGTCGCACTAACGATGTCGGCGCTAAACGTTCCCGACAGCGTTGACACGGCGATCGTTGGGATCATGGGGATCCTCTACCTGATCTGGGCGGGTGGCTATTTCGTCGCCTTCTGGAGCAGCACGGGCCAAACTCCCGGCGCCCGCGCACTGGAGTTCCGCGTCGTCGATGCCGAAGACGGCAAGCCGATCAAACTTGGCCGAGCTTTGCTGCGCCTCGCCGGGATGCTGCTCGGCGCGCTGCCCTTCTTCGCCGGTTACATCCTCGGCCTCTTTAACGCGCGCTGCCGCTGCTTGCTCGACCTGTTCGGTGGCACGGTTGTGATCGACGCGCCCGTTTACACCGTCGCCGACCGCCGCAGGATGGCCCGTGAAGCAGCGACCAGCCAATACAATCCGCGCCACAGCGCCGCCGAGCAGCGTGTCAAGAGCGACCGCGACGACACCGTCTAGCAGCGACTTACAGCCAAAGAGAGGAATTTCCATGCCCGTAGATCCAGGCCCCGAGGACATCCAGCGATATGTCGAAGAAGACGACGGCGGGCCCGTCGTGATGCTCAACATGCTCAAGTACAAGGCTGATGGTGGCCGCGAGAGCTACGGCGCATATGGCGCCAAAGTGATGGCCTTCCTCGAAGCGGTCGGTGCCGAAATTCTCTACGCGAGCGAAGCATCAACGGCGATTGTCGCCCCCGACGGCTGGGACTGGGATGCAGTGATGTTGATCCGCTACCCAAGCCGCGCAAAATTCCTTGAGATGGTGACCGACCCCGGATACCAAGAGATCACGCACCTACGCACCGAAGGCCTCGACGAGGCCATCTTGCAGGCCACTAAGCCGTTGATGTAGCCGCGGAGAACTGTGAGCGACTTCAGCCAGTTTTCGATCGGGTTCGATCAGCGTGACCGTGCCCGCCTGCACGAGCTCTGGGACGGCGTAATTGACTCCCAGCGCTGGTCAGAGGGCGACCTGACAAGCGGATTCGAAGCCGCTTGGAGCGACCTCCACTCGATCGGTTCTGTTGCCTTCTCTGGTTGGACAGGGGCGGCGCTGGCAGCGCTGGAGTTCGCAGGCGTGCGCGGCGAGACTGTGCTCTGCCCTTCGAACACATTCATGGCTACGCCGAATGCGGCGATCAGCGCCGGCGCCAGCGTTGTCTTCGTCGACTGCAACCGCGAGGACCTCTGCATGTCGTATGACGACTTTGCCGAGAAGGTCGCCGAGCACAAGCCGAAGGCCGCAATGTTGGTTCACATCGGCGGGCACATAGCCTTCGACGTTGAGCGGATCGCGGCGCTTTGCAAAGCCGAAGGAATCTTCCTGATCGAAGACTGCGCGCACGCCCACGGCGCGACTTGGAACGGCAAGCGCCCTGGCTCTTGGGGCGACGCCGGCGTCTACTCGTTCTACGCAACCAAAACGATCTCTACCGGCGAGGGCGGAATGCTCGTCAGCGGCAACGAGGAGCTGCTCGAGTTCGCCCGCCACTTCCGTAACTACGGCAAACCCGACTACGCCCACTTTGGCCTCAACTTCCGCCTCAGCGAGTTCACTGCAGCGATCGGCCTAGTGCAGACCGAGCGGCTTGAGGAGATCGTCGCTTGGAAGCAGGAGATCGCCCGCGCGGTGCTCGATCCCGCCCACCCCGAAAGGCTCAAAATGCCGGATGGGATGGCCTCTGGCTACTACAAGTACATCGTCTTTACAGAGGTCGACCGCTCAACCGGTAAGGTTTATGACGAACCTTGTCACCGGATTATGGGAATTGACGTCGAACTACCCAACACCGACTGGGTTGCGCAAAACCACTGGTGCGTGCCTCTCTACTACCAGCCCTGATCAAGACCGAACGGATCTAGACAGCTAATGAAAGTACTCGTAACCGGCGGCTCCGGCTTCATCGGTTCCCACGTCGTTGACCAGCTCGCTGAGGCTGGCCACAAGCCGGTCATCTACGACCGTCGGCCATCGCCTTTCCGCGATGACATCCAGACCGAGCTAGGCGAGCTGAGCGATCTAACGCGCCTCGAGCTGGCGATGAGCGGCTGCGACGCCGTCATGCACCTTGCGGCAGCAGCAGACGTCAACGAGGTCGCCAAGATGCCGGTTGAATCTGAGGCGGCAAACGCTCGCGGCACGATCAACGTGCTCGAGGCTGCGCGCGGCGCCGGAGTAAAGCGCGTCGTCTATGCCAGCACTATCTGGGTTTACACCGGCGAGTCCGGTGAGCGGGTTGACGAGGAGAGCAACCTCGGCATGCCAAACCACCTTTACACGGCCTCGAAGCTGGCCGGCGAGATGTATTGCCGCAGCTACAACGAGCTGTATGAGCTTGAGTTCACGGTCCTGCGCTTTGGCATCCCTTACGGCCCGCGGGCACGCCCGGCCGCTGT
>CAMDLG010000081.1 GCA_945901565.1 Bifidobacterium breve
GATCGAGCGCTTGCCGCGGTTCAGTCCAAGGAAGTAGGTGGAGCCTTCGTCGACGAACGGCGGTCCCCACTGGCGCGTGTCATCGCCGCCTTCAATTCGTTCGACCTTGATTACATCGGCTCCGAGGTCGCTGAGCGTCTGTGTGCAGAGCGGGCCAGCGAGGACGCGGCTGAAATCAGCGACGAGAATTCCGTCTAGTTGTGTCGTACTCATAGGCAGTCAGGCTACCCTGCGCGGCGATGCAGACGCTTGTCATCTCCGACACCCACCTAGGCTCGCGGCGCCCCGTAGACATCCTGCGCCGCCCGGAGCCGCTAGCCGCGCTCTGCGATGCAGCAAGCAAGGTCGATCGCCTTGTTCTGCTTGGCGATCTCCTAGAGCTGAGGCAAGGCCCACTGCGCGACGTGCTGAAGATCGCCCAGCCTGTGATCGAGCAGGTCGGGCGTGCGATGCAACCTGGCAGCGAGGTCGTGCTCGTCGGGGGTAACCACGATTCGGCGATCGTTGCGCCCTGGCTCAGCAGTCGCGGCGCCTATCAGTCGCCGCCGCCGCTCGGCTCGGAGACCCGCACGAAGCCTGATGCCTCACCGGCGTCGCAGGCGATCGCTGCCTGGTTAGGTGACCATCTAACTTGCACCGTCGCCTACCCCGGGCTATGGCTACGCGACGACGTCTGGGCAACCCACGGCCATTACCTCGACCGTCTGATCACGATCCCGACCTTCGAGCGGATCGCGGCCGGCGCGATGGCAAAAGTGGTTGGTCGGCTGCCTGAGCAGCCTGGCAGCGCTACCGCGGAGGATTTCGAAGCCGCCCTTTCGCCGGTTTACGCCTTGCTGGATCAGGTAGCCAACGGGCGAGCCGCTGGTGGACGCTGGGCAAGCGGCGCCGTTTCGGCGAAGGCCTGGACTTTGTTGTCGGGCGACGGGCGAGCGCCGCTGCGCGGCAAGGCTTTAGCGGCGCTGCTGCCTTTGGGAATCTCGGGGCTGAACCGCGCCGGGCTTGGCCCGGTCAGCGCCAAGCTCTCCAGCGACGATCTGCGGCGCGCCGGGACGGATGCGATGCGCGGTGTTGTCGATCTACTTGGCGTTGATGCGCGCTACGTCATCTTCGGCCACACCCACTGCGCTGGGCCGCTGCCGTGGATGGGTCCAAGTGAGTGGCAGTTGCCCTCCGGCGGGCAACTAATCAACAGCGGATGCTGGACCGATGAGCCGAGGATCAACAGCACCGACCTCGTCAGCCCTTACAGGCCCGGCCGCGGCGTGCTGATTGGCGATTCGGGACCGCCGCAGCAGCTGCTGATTGCCGAAGATCTAGGCCAGCGGCCGGTGGTGGGTTTCGACTAGTCCGAGTCGGCCAAGCCGGCGATGAAGCAGGTCGCGTGCAGCGTCAGCGAATCATCGGCAGTCAGTTCCAGCACGGCTTCTGTGTGTTGCCCGTGATCGATCAATAGGTGGGAGCCGGCAAATTCCAGTTCACGCGGCTCTCCGTTGACTTGCAGTGATCCCTGCCCTTCGCTGACGACCCAAACCTGGCCCGCTGCGTATGGGCCGTTGTAGGCGCCCGGCTGGTCGCCTGTAGGTATGACCAGCTCAGCGTCCATCGCGTCGGCAGGGTCAAAGAACTCAGTCAGCGGCTCGTCGATCTCAAGCAGCTCGTGGATTGCCCGTTCAGTCTCGTGGTAGCCGCCCTCTCCAATTTGGACGTCGGCCAGCATCAGATCAGGGCCGAAGAGGTATCTCGCCGGCCAGCCAGGGTTGTCATAGGCTCGCCAGTACTCGAAGTCTGGGTCCAAAAGAACTGCATGCTCAATTTCCAGTCGCTCCACAGCAGCTTCGACGAGCGCGCCGTTCTCGGACGGCGGGAAGCCCGGAGCGTGAACCGATACGACTCGCAGGCCAGCCGCTTCGTAACGTTGGTTCCAGTGTTTGACGTAGGCCAGCGCCCGCACTGAACTTGGCCGACAAAAGTCCCAGAAGTCGATCAGCACTGGCCGCGGCGACTGCTGCTCAAGCTTCAGCGTTGCGACGTTGAGCCACTGCGCTTCGCGCGGAAACGATGGCGCGACAATTGTGTCGATCGGGGGTCGCATAAGTTCGCTCGCGGACGCTAGCATCGCGGGGAACTGTGCAACTGCGTCCACTAAAGCGATGCTGATCGGAACGCCGCCGATCGAGCTGCCGGACCCACCGCTGATCAGTGGCTCCCTGTCGCTGCGCGAGTGGAGCGAGAACGATGTCGATTCGCTCGTAAAGGCCTGCGCCGATCCGTTGACGGCGCGCTACACCTCGGTACCAATTCCCTACACGCCGGAGGACGCGCGGCGTTTCGTTGCATTCGGAAGATCGCCCAACGCTCTCCCGTTGGCGGTCGTCAGTAACGACGATGAAGCGTCGGTGCTTGGCGCAGTAGGCTTGCACGCCGTTTCGCTGTCAAGGCGGCGATCAGAGATCGGTTACTGGACGGCGCCTTGGGCGCGCCGCTCTGGGGTCGCCAGCGAAGCCTTGGAATTGATGTCAGCGTGGGCACTCGGCCCGCTCGGGTTGGAGCGACTTGACCTTTACGCAGAGCCCGAAAACCTGCTCTCGCAGCGGGTTGCCGAGCGCGCCGGATTCCGAAAAGGGGCCCTAGTACGCGCAGGAATAGCGCTGCGTGGGCGCCGTTACGACGTTGTCCGCTTCACTAAGCTCCGGGAGCCTTAATGCAAAATAAATCTAACTGGCGCATCATTAGACCCGTTCGTGGTATTCATTAGATAGAAACCATCCAGCAGAAAGCAGGAGGAGAGAATGCGTAAAGCAATTTTGACCGTCGGAGCAGCGTGTCTGTTGGCCTCAGTAATGGCCAGTTCAGCCGTCGCCAGTCCGTCGACCTACCAGCACTTTGAGGCGAAAGTCTTCGGCAAGGCCGGGACAGCTAAGAAGCCCGGATCAGTGGGAAGCTATCTCAAGCCGTTCCATGACCTCGTGCTTCAGCCGCAATGTCTGCCCATTGCTCTTAACTCAACGAAGCCTGGTTGCGCGGGGAACGAGGGAACTCCCGGTGACGCTTTCACGAGAGGGCTCGGAATCAACGGAGGGGCTCTCGCTGAGCTGCCGTTCGCGACACTTCGTGCGCGAATTTATTTTCCGAAAGAGCTTAAGCTTGCCACCGCCGGCTTCCCCACTTGTAAGAGTTATGTGGTGCTTAAAACGCCCACGAAATGCCCCAAGGGCTCAAAGATCGGCGCAGGAGTCGCAAACGGATTTGCTCGAGGTAAGAGCGCGTGTACCGGTTGCTACACGCTCGCGCCACAACTGACAGTTCAGGTCTTTGTCCTCTCGACAAAGAGCATTGCGCTGCGTACTTACAGCAGCGCCACTAAGGAAGCGATCATTGAGGGCGTGATCTCGAAGTACACGGGATCCGATCCAAAATATGGATCAATCATCACCTTCTCACTTCCTAAGGGTCTAATTGAGCCGATCAAGGGTGTTATGTCGCAGCTGGCAGCATTCGACAGCACGATCGCGGCCGTCAAGAATAAGAAGGGTAAGCCGCTTCAATCACTCGTCGGCTGCCCTGCGAACAAGCAGCTCACGTTTGGCTACAACTCGGATTACAACGTGAAGCTGGACAAAGTATCGAGTCCTAAGTACGTGTCATCAGGAGAAGCGTTCTCGATCAACGAGACAGGTCCGATCGTTACGAGCACGGTTCCTTGCAAGAAGTAGCAAGCTGACTGAACTCTCGTAAGAGATTCAAAAGCGGTATCGGGGCGGGCCTTTTGGTCCGCCCCGTATCGTTTCTGGGGCATGAATCGCATCCGCACCTCAGCACTCCTCGCATCACTGCTGGCGCTTGCACTTCCAGCGCAGGCATCGGCGCACGGCATTGGACAGCGCGCCGACCTACCGATTCCGCTGTGGCTCTTCGCCTGGGCCGCCGCGTTTGTACTCGTCGCTTCGTTTGTGGCGCTTACGGTGCTGTGGCCAAAACCGGTACTGGCGAATCTACGTGAGCGGGCGCTAGGTCGCGCACCGTTAGCGCTCGAAGCCCTTGCTGGGGCACTCGGCGTCTTTGGCTTCGCGGTGATCGTTTATGCGGGGCTGGCCGGCAGTCAAACTGCGACAGCGAACCTTGCCCCAACCGCGATCTTCGTCCTGATCTGGGTTGGCGTGCCATTTCTGTCTGTCGTCTTCGGCGACGTCTTTGCCGTCGTTAGCCCGTGGCGCGCTCTCGGCCGCGGCGTTGGATGGGCAGCGTCACGAGTCTCGGGCGGCCTCCCCGCACCAATGGCCTATCCGGAGAAACTTGGACGCTGGCCCGCCGCACTGATGATTCTCGGCTTCGCTTGGATTGAGCTGGTTTGGAGCGGCCGCGAGAGCCCCAGCTCGCTTGCAATTGCTGCGCTGCTTTATGCCGCCCTAATGCTGCTTGGTATGAGCTGCTTTGGAACCGAGAAGTGGTGCCGCAACGCCGATGGCTTTGGGGTCGCTTTCAGTCTTTTTGCGCTTCTGGCACCGCTCGACTGGAACGGCCGTCGTTGCAGTCTCCGAGCGCCGCTAGTTGGGGCGCTGAAGATGCCCAATGTTGCAGGGTCGGTCGCGGTCGTCTGCGTGTTGATCGGCAGCACCAGCTTCGATGGCTTCTCGCAGGGAACCGTCTGGACCGGTGCCAGCGGCCTAGCGCAGCAACTCAGCGACTTATTTTCGTCGCTGGGCATTGGCGCCGGCGGCGCCGTCGAACTTGCCTACACGGTCGGACTCCTATTGATCATCGCCCTGATCAGTGGGCTCTACAGGCTGGCCGTAGTCGGCATGAACCGCACCGGCGCTGGCAAACCTTCGGTCGATGAGCTGGCCCGCGGCTTTGCGCACACACTGATCCCGATCGCCTTTGCCTACGTCGTCGCGCACTACTTCTCGCTGCTTCTGTTTCAAGGACAGGCCGTCGTCTTCTTGATCTCAGACCCACTTGGCGACGGTTCCAACATCTTTGGGACATCGACTGCGGCGATCGACTATTCGTTGCTCAGCGCAAACGCGATCTGGTACGCGCAGGTAGCTGCCCTCGTGATCGGCCACGTCGCCGCGCTAGTACTCGCCCACGATCGCGCCTTGGTCACCTGGAGCAGTCCTCGCGTTGCAGTCCGCTCGCAGTATTGGATGCTGCTGGTGATGGTCGCATTCACCTGCCTTGGGCTTTGGTTCTTATCGGCGGCGGCTTCATGACGTTGCCACTAGCCCATCTAGGCCACTGGTACCACGCGCTGCTCTATCTGGCCCCGATCCTGCTGATTGGAGCTGGGCTGTGGTGGAGCTCGCGCCGCGAAGCGAAACGCGAGCAGCGTGACGAACGCGCCGACGACTAAGGGTTTTGCGCTTCGCTCTGAAGAACCTTGACGTCGTGAGCGATCCCTTCTGGCGTGAGCTCGCTCAGTGGGAAGCCAATCCGTTGATGGCCCTGGCTGTCCAAGAGGACGACGACGGCCGAGTGCTCACGGTCTTTTTCCTGCGGCGCAATCCCGAAGGAGCGCCAAACGGGCTGCAGCGACTGCTGCGAACCAAGCAGGAACTTCATCCGCCCGCCAAGATGCTGCTGTGCGAGAAAGCGCTGCGCGCTCGCCTCAGTGTCATTGGCGGGGTCAACGCTGATTGCCACAGCTGGCACGTCGTCATCGAGCCGGTCTAACGCGCCGCGGATCTGCTGGGCCATTGTCGGGCAATCGTTCTGACAGGTCGAGTACATAAACGCGACGATCACCGGCTCGCCACGTAAAGACTGGGCGGTCACGACGCGGCCGTTTTCATCCCGGAGCGCGAACCTGGCTGGAGGTGAGCTCGGGCGGATAGCTCCAGCGAATCGAGTCGCCGGTACCTCTCCCGCGCCGCTATTAGGGTCGCTCACAATCAGGAAGCCGAGCAGCCCGAGCAGCACCAGCATCGAGCCAGCCATCAGTGTTAGCCGCAGGCGAGGGTTCATCGACCACCAAGGGTACGCCGCACCGGGTTATGCAGGCTCAGCAGCCGCCATTGACTCCCCGCTATCCTTTCTGAAGTGAAGTCGTCAACCACATCTCAGGCGGTCAAGCGATGAGCCAGTCAGGTAGTGAACTTCTGCGCCACGTAAAGGAGCAGATCAAGGAAGTCGACCCGTCCGAGGTAGCGCAGCTACTGGGCGAGGGTGTCGTAGTTGTTGATTGCCGGGAGACCGAGGAGCTAACCGCTGGAATCCTCCCCGGCGCGGTTCATATTCCGCGCAGCTATCTCGAGACGCGGATCGAAGGCGTAGTTCCCGATCGTTCGCAGCGCGTGATTCTTTACTGCGCGTCGGGCGTGCGCTCCGCATTTGGTGCGCACACATTGATGGCCGAGATGGGCTACGACGACGTTGAATCGATGGCCGGCGGATTCACCCTCTGGAAGGACCGCGGCTACGAGGTCGAAGTCCCGCGTAGCTTTAGTGCTGATCAGCGCGAGCGCTATAGCCGCCACCTCCTCGTCCCTGAGGTCGGCATTGAAGGCCAGCAGAAGCTGCTCGACGCGCGCGTGCTGTTGCTTGGCGCTGGTGGGCTCGGCTCACCGACGGCGCTCTACCTAGCTGCGGCAGGTGTTGGCACGCTCGGCATCGTTGATGACGACGTCGTTGACCT
>CAMDLG010000082.1 GCA_945901565.1 Bifidobacterium breve
TGCTAGGCGGCGAGGGCGTACTCGTGAGAGTCCGCACATATGGTTTTCCCGGTGATTTACGAGGCCTCCGGGAACCTCGGCTCGCAACCACCCCCACGATCCGACCACGTCGAAGCCTGTCGTCCCCTAGGGATGTACTAACTAACTGCCCCAGTCTAGCGTCGACGCCAACCATCGTTCGCACAACGCCGCTAATCTTGGTTGCTGTGGGCGGGCCACGCGCAATGCTGAAAACTGACTCCGATCATCGCGCAGGCGACAGAGCCTAAGTTGGCAACTCGCGCGCAGAGCGCGCCGCGCGGCGTTGACCGCAGGCTTTTCCGGTCGACCCGATCAGCGCGCGTGCCGCTCGTCGGCGCCGTCGTGCTGGGCGTTGCGACATCGCTGCTGGTGGTTGCGCAGGCTGTGCTGCTGGGGCGAGTTATCGCCGCTGCATTTCCTGGCGGCGAGGAGCTCAGTGCGGTCAGCGGCGATCTTTGGATACTGGTCGCCGTCGTCGCCGCGCGCGCTCTCTGTGCCTTTGGCTTTGAGACTTCCGGCCGGCTCGGCGCGCGCCGTGTCGTTGGCGAGCTGCGCGCTGGCCTGACAGCTCACATGCTCGAGACGCGCCCGGCCGGGCTGCGAGGTCAACGAGCCGGCGAGCTAGTCACCAATGCCGTTCAAGGACTCAGCTCGCTTGAGGCCTACTTCGCGCGTTACCTGCCGCAGCTGGTGCTGGCCGTCGTCGTGCCAGTCGTGATCCTGATCTACGTCTTCCCGCACGACTTAGCGGCCGGAACAATCCTGCTCGTCACGCTACCGATCATCCCGCTCTTCATGATCTTGATCGGGCTGGCAGCTCGAACCGCCACAGAGCGGCGCTGGCGGACGCTCTCGCTGCTGAGCGCGCACTTCCTTGACGCCGTCAAGGGGCTGCAGACCCTGAAAGCCAACGACCGCGCCCAGCGCCAGGTCGAGTCGCTCCGCGAGACCGGCGAGCAGTACCGCAAAGAGACGATGGTGACGCTGCGTATTGCCTTCCTGTCGTCTCTAGTTTTGGAGTTGGCGGCGATGATGGGGACAGCGCTAGTCGCGGCAGCTGTCGCCATTCAACTGATCAACGGTGGGCTCGGTTTTGCAACCGCTTTGGCGGTGCTGCTGCTGGCGCCGGAGCTCTATCTGCCAATCCGCATGGTCGGGCAACAGTTCCACGCCAGCACCGATGGGCTGACTGCAGCACATCAGTGCTTTGAGGTGCTCGATACGCCAGCCGCTGTGAGCGTCCCGGCAGCGCCGCTGCCGTCGCCTGACCCGCGAAGCGGTCCTGTCGTGCTGGAGAACGTCAGCTTCGCTTACGAGGGCCGCGGAGATGCCGTCTTGGAGTCGATAGATCTGACGCTCAGCCCGGGTGAGCAGCTGGCTCTGGTTGGCCCGAGCGGCCAAGGGAAGAGCACAGTCGCTTCGTTGATCCTGCGGCTACTTGACCCCCAGTCGGGGCGGCTGCTTTGCGACGGAGTTGATCTACTAGAAGTTGATCCGAAAGAGTGGCGGCAGCATCTCGCCTGGGTGCCACAGCGGCCGACGCTCTTCAGCGCGACGCTAGCTGAGAACATCCGGCTCGGTCGCCCCGATGCGGACGATTCAGCGCTCTTGAGGGCCTGCACCGACGCCGGACTTGGGCGGCTCCTCGATTCAATGCCGCAGGGGCTTGAGACGCCGCTAGGAGAGGGCCAGCGGACACTCTCGGCCGGTGAGACTCAGCGCGTAGCGTTGGCGCGGGCATTCTTGCGCGATGCGCCGCTCGTAATCCTTGACGAGCCGACCGCGCACCTAGACGCCGAATCGTCGGCGGCAGTCGGTGACGCGATAGCGCGGCTGAGTCAATCACGAAGCGTCCTCTTGATTGTTCACCGCCCGGCGCTTGCCGCTGCGGCCGACCGCATCGTCACGCTGCGCGAAGGCGTCTTAGTTGACGGGAGGGCTGAGTAGTGAGCGCGCCTCCCGCAGCTACGTCGGAGGGGGATCGCTGGGGCGCGCTAGTTCGCGCTGCGCAGCTCGTTAGCCCGCGGCGCGGCCGGTTGATCCTCTCTATCGTGCTCGGCGCCGGCGCGATCCTGGCTGCCGTGGGACTGCTCGCGGTCGCTGGCGTGCTGATCAGCAAAGCGGCGCTGCGGCCTGAGATCCTGACGCTGACAATCTTTACAGTGGGTGTGCGCGCCCTGGCAATCGCGCGGGCACTACTGCGCTACGGCGAGCGGCTCGTCTCACACGACCTCGCTTTTCGCGTGCTTGCCGACCTTCGGGTCCGCTTCTTTGAGCGTCTGATCCCGCTCGTTCCGGAAGGACTGCGCGGCGTCCGCAGCGGCGACGTGCTGAGCCGCTTCGTTGGCGACGTTGACACGCTGCAAGATCTCTACCTGCGGGCACTCGGGCCGCCTTTGATCGCGATCCTCGCAATCGCACTTTTGGCGGCAAGCGTGGCAATTGTGCTGCCGGCAGGGGCCGTCGTGCTGGTCGCCGCGATGTTGATTGCCGGGCTGCTTCTGCCAGCACTAGCGGCGCGGGCCGGTAGGCACTCGGGGCTGCGGGAGGCACCGGCGCGGGGCCGGCTAAGCGCTGAACTCGTGGAGCTCGTCAGCGGCGCCGCCGAGCTAGCCGTCTACGGCCGTGAGCAGCAATGGGCGCAGCGAATTGGGGCGGCCGACGCGAAGCTGGCCGCGACAGAGCGCCCTAGCGCCTGGATCAGCGGCATCACGAGCGGTTTTGGTGTGGCAGTAGGCGGCGCCGCGATGGTCGCCGTCACAGCGATCGGCGTTCAAGCCACCGCCGAGGGGCATCTCGATGGAGTACTTCTGGCAGGCATTGTCTTCCTCACAATCGGCGCCTTTGAGGCCGTCGTCGGGCTGCCAGACGCGGCACAACGCCTGACCGCCTGCGCGCAGGCAGCGGCGCGGCTTGAGAGCGTCACCGAAGCGCCGACCCCAGTTGAAGACCCCTCCTCCCCAGCACCGCTGCCGCTCGGTGGCTCATTGATCTTCGAGGCCGTCAGCGTCCAGTTCGAAGGACGCGCGCAGGCGGCGCTCAGCGACGTCAGTGCGACTCTGGCGCCGGGCTCACGCGTCGCACTGGTAGGCGCCAGCGGCGCTGGCAAGACGACGCTCGCAAGCTGCGCCGTTCGCTTCCTAGACCCCAGCAGTGGCCGCATCACTCTCGGCGGCTGCGACATTCGCGACTTAAGTCAAGACGCGCTGCGTAGCGCCGTGCGGTTAGTCAGTCAGGACGCCTACCTCTTTACGACCACGGTCGCGCAGAATGTGCGTCTAGCGGCGCCCGAGGCCAGCGACGAGCAGATACTCGGTGCGTTAAGCCGCGCCGGACTAGGCCCCTGGATCGCGTCGCTTCCAGACGGCATCGAAACGCTGGTTGGCGAGGAGGGCGCCGAGGTCTCCGGCGGGCAGCGCGGCCGGATCGCACTGGCGCGGGGCTTCATCTCCCCGTCACAGGTTGTGATCCTTGATGAGCCAACCGCCAACCTCGACGCAGCAGGCGCGCGCGACCTACTCAGTGCAATCGGCTCCGAGCGCAGTGACCGCCGCGCAATGCTTGTGATCACACACACAGTTGAAGGGCTCGAAGAATTCGACGAGATCATCGTGCTTGAGAGCGGCGAGGTAGTAGAGCGCGGCATCTGGGTCGACCTGATTGCGGCTAACGGCGCTCGTGCCAGGCTGTCAGCAGCGGGCTAACTGGCTGCGGACATAAAGCGACGCGGGCCGAGCCACCTTGGGACCCCTCGCTCCATCTCGTTCCCCATTGCTGGGTTCAGTTCCGGTGAGGGAGGCGCGATCTTACATCCCTGATCGTCGCTCTTTGCGGCTCGGACACCGCGTCTGAAATTCAAGATAGAGACCGCTCCGAACCGCGTCAAGGGGCCCGCGACAATGATCCCGCTATTTAGGAGAAAAGAGCCTCACCTAAGCCTGCCGACAGCGATCTTCCGTTGCGCTTATCCTCGCCCGATGAGCGATTTAGCAGTAGATGACGTCACTTGGCAGCTTGAAGATCTTGTCGACGGAGGAGGCCCAGCGGAGTGCGACGAGCTACTCGCCGACGCCGATCGCCGTGCCGCCGTGCTGGCGAGCGCCCACGCCGGCAAGGTCGCCGAGCTAGACGGCCCGGGCCTCGCGCTTGCTGTCGCCGAGTTGGCGATCATCAGCGACCTGGTCGGCCGCGCCGGTAACTACGCCCACCTTCGCTTCGCCGCCGATACGGAAGACCCCGCCAACGGTGCGCTGATGGCCCGAGTGCAAGAGCTGGCTACCGCGATCGAGACGAAGCTCGTCTTCTTTGAACTTGAGTGGGCGGAGGTCGATGACGAGCGCGCCGCAGCGCTGCTCGAAGCCGACGGCCTTGAGAACGCGCGCCACTACCTTCAGACAATCCGCCGCTACCGCCCCCACCTGTTGAGCGAAGCCGAGGAGAAGCTGTCGGCCGAGAAGGCCGTCACCGGGCGCGACGCGTGGTCACGCCTCTTCAGCGAGCTGACGAGCGCAATCCGCGTCGATCTACCAGCCGAGGACGAACCGGTGCCGCTCGACCAAGCCTTGAGTCTGCTCCACTCGCCCGAGCGCGAGATTCGGCGCGGCGCTGCGGAAGCGGTCACGCGTGCATTGGAGCCAGGGCTGCGCACGCGCGCTTACCTCTTCAACACACTGCTGCAAGACAAGGCGACAGAGGACCGGCTGCGCGGCTATCCGACCTGGCTATCTAGCCGCAACCTTGCAAACGAAGCGAGCGACGAATCGGTTGAAGCACTGGTCGAGGCCGTCGAAGGGGCATACGAGTTGCCGCGCCGCTGGTACCGACTGAAAGCGAAGCTGCTCGGACTGGAGCGGATTGCAGACTACGACCGCGCCGCCGCGATCGCGCAGGACGACGCCAAGGTTGACTGGAACGAAGGCAAGGAGACGGTGCTCGACGCGTACGGCGACTTCTCGCCTGAGCTTGGCGACCTTGCAGCGCGCTTCTTCAATGAGCGATGGATAGACGCCCCGGCGCGGCCCGGCAAGCGCGGCGGCGCCTTTTGCGCCTACACCGTGCCGAGCGTCCACCCGTACGTGATGCTCAACTGGACGGCGACGCGGCGAGACGTGATGACGCTCGCGCACGAGCTCGGGCACGGAGTCCATGCGGCGCTAGCGATTCCACGCGGGATCTACGAGCAGCACACACCGCTGACGGTCTGCGAGACAGCATCGGTCTTCGGCGAGACTCTCGTCTTCCGGCGCTTGTTGGACGCCGCTGACACGCCGCAGTCGCGGCTCAGCCTGCTGGCCGAGAACATTGAAAACTCAATCGCAACGGTCTTCCGTCAGACAGCGATGAACCGCTTCGAGCAGGCCGTCCACACGCATCGCCGCGAGCAAGGCGAACTTTCAGTCGAAGATTTTGCCGAGCACTGGCAGGCGACGCAAGAAGAGCTGCTTGGCGACGCGGTTGAGATCACACCCGACTACAGGTCTTGGTGGAGCTACATCCCCCACTTCATCGGCAGCCCCGGCTATGTCTACGCCTATGCCTACGGCCAGCTACTAGCCCTCTCGGTCTACGGCCAATACCTCAAAGAGGGCGAATCGTTCGTTCCCTCGTACCTTGAGATGCTCGCCGCCGGCGGCTCGCGCAGCCCCGAAGATCTCGCCAAGATCGCTGGCCTTGACCTAACCGACCCGGGCTTCTGGAAGTCAGGCTTGGAGCTGGTTGCAGCAGAGCTGGAAGAGGCAGAGACCGCCGCCGACGAAGTCTTGGCCGAGCGCGGCGACTAGCGGTTGGCTTCGCGTAGCGCGCGGTCCATGTCGCGCTTTGTTTCGCGCTCTTTGATCGCTTGACGTTTGTCGAAGCGATCACGACCCTTCGCGAGACCCAGCTCAACCTTCGCGTGTTGACCCTTGAAGTAGATCCTCAGCGGGACCAGCGTTAAGCCCTTCTGCGAGAGCGCACCGGCTAGCCGCTGAATCTCGACCCGCTTGGCGAGCAGCTTGCGGACCCGCTCAGGCTCATGGTTGTTGTCAGCAGCCGGTGCGTAGGGCGAGATGTGACAGTTGTGCAGCCACATCTCCCCCTCCCAAACCTGGGCGTACGAATCCTTGATCTGAACAGCTCCCTCGCGCAGCGCCTTGACCTCGGTCCCTTGAAGCTCAATTCCGCATTCGATCTTCTCGACGATCTCGTAGCGGTGGCGAGCTTGCCTGTTGGTTGCGACGTCGCCGGGGGCGACCTTTTTTTTGCCTGCTTTGGCCATCTAGGGCGAGCCTAGCGAGCGGGAGGATCTTCGGCGAGTACAAGATCGACTCGGCCGCGCGCCTTATCGACCCGATCAACCTTCACTTGCAGACGGTCACCGAAGCGGATCGTTGAACCGCTCTTGTTGCCGGTCATGATCGTCCCCTGCTCATTGAGGTCCCACCAATCCCCCTTGATCCGGCGAACCGGCAAGAAGCCTTCGTGAGCGCCGCCATCGAAGCTGATGAATATGCCGGCTCCGATTAGGCCGGTCACCTCGCCTTCGAATGGTTCGTCTGGGC
>CAMDLG010000083.1 GCA_945901565.1 Bifidobacterium breve
TGCGCTCTGCGATGGATTCAATGTCGGCCGCTGGCTAAGCGATCCCGTCGGCTGCCGCTGGTTCGGCAGCAGCAGCGACAGTAGCCCTGCGATTACCACAAAGACCACAGATGCCCAGAGGCAGGCCGTGAGCCCTTGCCACTGGTAGAGCAGGCCGGAGAGCAGCGTTCCGAGCAGTCGTCCTGCGGCGTTTGCCATGTAGTAGAAACCGACGTTCATCGCAACCTTGTCGCCGTGCGAGTAGGAGAGAATCAGGTAGGAGTGGACGGCGCTGTTGACGGCGAAGATCACTCCAAAGGCCGCAAGACCGACAACGATCGCCAGAGTCTCATCGACGTCAGCAGTGAGCGCTATCGCGATCGCTGCTGGAAAGGCGGCCAGCGCGAAGGCGATGATCGCTGCCGTTCGGCCATCAGGCTCGCCGTGCCCCTCTGTCACGCGGCGGCGGACAAACTTTGGCGCTGAGGCCTGCACGGCGCCGTAGCCGATCACCCAAACGGCGAGAAACGTACCGACCTCCCAGAAGCTCCAGCCGAGCACCGTCCGTAGGAAGACAGGCAGGCCGACGACGAACCAGACGTCGCGCGAGGCGAAGAGGAAGATACGCGCCGCGGCGAGCACGTTTACGGCGCGATTCTGGCTGAACATGTGGCGGAACTTTGCCTTGGCGTTGACGGCGCCAAGGCCGCCGTGCATCAGCGTCGCGGTAGCGACCAGCGCCGTCAGCACGATCGCCGCAAGGATCAGCAGCGCCGTCTGGAAGCCAACTAGCGTCAGCAGCAAGCCACCGAGGAAGAAGCCGATTCCCTTCAGAGCGTTTTTTGAGCCTGTAAGGATCGAGACCCAGCGGAAGAGAGCACCCTCATCGTCGTCTGCGACAACGAGCTTGACGGCGCTCTTGCTACTCATCTTCGTTAAGTCCTTGGCAATCCCCGAGAGGGCCTGCGAAGCCATCACGTAAGGGACGACCAGCCACGAAGCAGGTGCCAAGGCAAGCATCAGCAGCGCCACAACCTGCACGCTTAGGCCGCCGAAGAGCGTGAACTTCAGGCCAAATCGGGCGGCAAGCCAGCCACCGACGAGATTCGTGATGATCCCAAAGAGTTCGTAGAAGACGAAGATTGTCGCCAGCTGAAATGGCGTATAGCCGAGGTTGTAGAAGAAGAAGAGAACAAGGATTCGGCTGGCGCCGTCGGCCAGCGTGTCGGCCCAGTAGGCCGCCGTCACGAGGATGTAGTTGCGCAGGTCGCCGGGGTTCTTGCCGCTCACGGCCGCAGAGTCTGCCATTAGCTGGAGCTGGACGAGACGGCCAGCGCGACGCGGCGCGCCAGCTCGGCCCAGCGGTTCGCGTAGCCCCACTCGTTGTCGTACCAGGAGAGGATCTTGACCTGCGTGCCGTCGGTAACAATTGTCGAGAGCGCGTCAACGATCGACGAGCGCGGGTCGCCTTTGAAATCGACCGAAACCAGCGGCCTCTCTTCGTATCCGAGGATGCCGACCAATGGCCCGCTTTGCGCCGCATCGCGCAGCAGCCCGTTGACCTCCTCGACCGTAGTTGGCCGCGCGACTTCAAAGACGCAGTCGGTGAGCGAAGCATTCAGCAGTGGCACACGGACTGCGAGCCCGTCGAGTTTGCCTTGCAGCTCAGGAAAGATCAGCCCGATCGCAGTGGCTGAGCCTGTCGTCGTTGGAATCAGCGAAAGGCCGGCGGCGCGCGCTCGGCGCAGGTCCTTGTGCGGCGCATCAACGACCGACTGTGTTGCCGTCATGTCGTGCAGCGTCGTTATCGCCCCGTGCTTGATGCCGATCGATTCGTGGATCACCTTGACGACAGGGGCAAGGCAGTTGGTCGTGCAAGATGCGGCCGTGACGATCTTGTGTTCAGCCGGGTCGTAGAGATCGTCGTTGACGCCGATCACAATGTTCAGCGCTCCCTGCTTGACCGGGGCGGCGACGACGACCGTGTCGACGCCGCGCGCGAAGAATGGCGCGATCGCCTCCGGCGTCTTAAACTTCGAGGTCGATTCGAGCACCACATCGACGCCGAGCTGGTCCCAAGGAACGTCGCCCGGTGCCGCGTGGGTACTGAAGCCGATCTGCCTGCCGTCGGCAACAATTCGATCCCCCTCAGCGAGCGCCTCGTGCTGCCAGCGCCCTTGGACTGAGTCGAAGTTCAACAGGTGCGCGGCAGTTGCCGCATCGCCGGCGATCTCGTTGATCTGGACTACCTCCACCTCAGGGTGGTCCCACAGCGCACGCAGCGCGAGGCGACCGATGCGGCCGAAGCCGTTGATCCCAACCTTGGTTGCGCGCATTGACCGATTCTGCCCCTGCCGGCGCGGTCTGAGGTGAACAGCTTGATAACGGATCGACGCTGGATCAGTCTTCGTCGTCTGCGCCGCTAGCCATTAGTTCTTGAAGCTGCGCCATCACGGCCGGGTCGCGCAGGGTTGTCACGTCGCCTAGCTCGTGGCCTCCTGCAATGTCGCGCAGCAGGCGGCGCCTAATCTTGCCGGAGCGAGTTTTCGGCAGATCATCGGCCCAGATAATCCGCTTCGGCCTCGCCAGCTTGCCGATCTGCTTGGCGACGTGGCCGCGGATCTCGGCTTCCATCGCTTCATCACCCTCGTAGCTTCCTTCGAGCGTGACGAAGGCGACAATTGCCTGGCCGGTAATCTCGTCGTTCTCGGCAACGACGGCAGCCTCTGCCACCGAGGGGTAGGCAACTATCGCCGACTCAACCTCGGCCGTTGAGAGCCTGTGGCCGGAGACGTTGATCACATCGTCGACGCGCCCTATCACCCAGAAGTATTCATCTTCATCGCAGCGCGATGCATCGCCGACGAAGTAGGTCTCAGCGCCAAAGCGCTTCCAGTAAGTCTCGACGTAGCGGTCGTCGTCGCCGTAGAGGGTGCGCAGCATCCCGGGCCACGGCTTGGTTAGCGCTAGGAGCCCCTGCGGGCCGCCGGGTGGGATCGACTCGCCTTCGGCGTCGAGCACCTTCGCTTCGATGCCGGGAAGCGCCTGCGTTGCGGAGCCAGGCTTTGCCGTCGTAATCGCGGGCAGCGGGCTGATCATGATGTGGCCGGTCTCTGTCTGCCACCAAGTGTCAACGATCGGGCAGCGACCGTCGCCGATCACCTCCCAGTACCAAAGCCATGCCTTCGGGTTGATCGGCTCGCCGACAGTCCCCAGCAGGCGCAGAGACGAAAGGTCGTGCTTGTTTGGGAACTCGGCGCCCCACTTCATGCAGGCGCGGATCGCGGTTGGGGCGGTGTAGAAAATCGTCGTCTTGGAGCGCTCGACCAGCTCCCACCAGATCCCCTTGTGCGGATAGTCGGGCGCGCCTTCGTACATCACGCTCGTCGCTGCGTTGGCGAGCGGCCCATAAACAATGTACGAATGCCCGGTGATCCAGCCGGCGTCTGCCGAGCAGAACCAAACATCGCTCTCGGGCTTGATGTCGAAGACTGCTTTGAAGGTCCACGCGACACCGGTCATGTAGCCGCCGGTGGTGTGGAGGATGCCCTTCGGCTTCGCGGTCGAGCCGGACGAGTAGAGGATGAAGAGCGGGTGCTCAGCGCCGAGCGGCTCGGCCGGGCACTCGGCGTCAACTTCGGCGCAGATCTCGTCGAGCCAGACGTCGCGGCCATCGGTCATCGGTGTGTCGATGCCGGTGTGGCGGACAACGAAGATTGTCTCGAGAGCCTCCAGCTCGCCCATCGTTTCGTCTACATCGGCCTTAATCGGCGCCGTCTTACCTTTGCGCCGCGCGCCATCGGGAACGAAGAGGGCCTTGGCGTTTGAGACTTCCATCCGTTCGCGCACAGATTCCGGCGAGAAACCGCCGAAGACGACGTTGTGCGGCGCGCCGATCCGCGCGCAGGCGAGCATCGCGACGACAACCTCAGGGATCATCGGCAGGTAGATGCCGACGACGTCGCCGGCTCCAACGCCGCGTGCCTTAAGCGCATTGGCAGTTCGCTTCACGTCGGCTAGAAGCTCGGCGTAGGTGATGTCGCGCTGCTCGCCCTCTTCACCAAACCAGTGGTAGGCAACGCGATCACCAAGACCAGCCTCTACGTGGCGATCGAGGCAGTTGTGGGAGGCGTTCAGCTCGCCGTCCTCAAACCACTTGTAAAACGGCGCCGATGAGTCGTCGAGCGTTTTTGTGAACGGGGTTGCCCAGTCGAGCTCGCGGGCACGCTCGGCCCACCACGCAGGCGAGTCGACCGCGGCCTCAGCGTAGATCGCGGCGTCGCTCAGAGCTGCTGCCGCTACGAAGTCTTCAGACGGAGCAAAACTTGGCCGTTCCAGCAGAGTTGCAAGTCGCTCTGCTAGATCGAGCGAGTCGCTCTCCGGGACCATCGGCCGATGCTACCGGCTATGTCGAATCGCTGTTTATCTTTTTACGCGGAAGGCAGCGCGCATGAAGGGGTGCACCCGGCAGAAGTAGGTGTACGTGCCTGGGTTCAGCGTCTTAGGCGTAGACCACGATGTTCGTCCAGCGGCTGCTTGGTCAATGAACCCTCCCGAGAAGGGAAGGCCAAGTTCGCCGGAGTCGATCCGCTCGCCGTCAGCCAGCGGGAAGCTGATTCCGGAGGTGCGGTCACAAGGTGCTTTACACGGTGTGACCGTGTGGTAGATCTTGGTAGGCGGATCTTGGTTGACAAACCGAAGAGATTGACCCTGCTTTACGACTGGGGGGCGGCCCTTGCGGCCCGGCATTGTCAGGTCGCCCTGCTGGTAGATGAAGTCTTTGATCCTGACCTCTGAGAGCGTTGGGCCGTCGGCGAGCTTCCTAGCGTCTGCGTAGACGTTGGTCTTGCGGCCGCCGTTGTCTCGGTTCTCTGGCAGCTCAGGGTGCGTCAGCACTTCGCTTTGGTCTAGCGCAGCAAAACCTTCAGTCGTAAATGGGTCGACGCCGCCCGCTGGACGGACCGATCTCTGCACCGGCGAGATCCCCATCGACTCGTACCAAGAAGCCTTCGTTGTGTCGTAGGTGACCTGCACACTTAGAACGTCACCAGCCTTGACGGCGACCTTCCAGTCGGGATTAGTCGCACCCATCGAAATATTCCACGAAGCACCCTTAGCGCGGCCGTAGTAATAGGCGTTGGAGCGGAAGATGCGGCGCGTTTGGTCGTCTCTTGTCAGGTAGAGGTCTGTGTAGAGACCACCTGGGTGGAGGTGCCCAGCGGTCCCGACCAGCGTGCCATCCCTGTAGATCGGAACGCGGTTGCGGTTCATCAGCGATGCCGGCGAGTCCTTCGGGTATGTGTAACGGCCGTTCACGCCAGCGCCTTGATGAACGTCAAAGACCGGGTAGGTGCCTGGGTTTACGTCGACAAAATCGGTTCGAACTTGGATGATCGACTCGGCCGCCGGAGCCGTGTCGGGTAGGAAGTAGAGCGTGTACTCGTAGATCACTTTCTCAGGGTTAGCCGTGAGGTTGTGGATCATGTGGTTGAGGATCAGACTGTCGCCGTCGTTGAAGCGGTAACCAAAGCCGTTCGGGGTGATCCACTTTGTTTTTTCCTCACCGGCGGCGGTTAGGACGCTCCCGTTCAGCAGCATCACGAGGTGATGGAGGTGGATCTGGTCGACCGGCGGAGTGGTGCCGTCGGCGCGCTTCAAGTTGGGTACAAATCCGACAATCCAGCCCGATTCGTTGGGGCGCATCTTTGTGTTCTTGCCGATCGACTTCAGCAAGTTGAGGTTCTGGCCGGGCTCGATGTTGAGCGGCACCTTGTAAGTCAGCTTCTTTGTTCCGGCCGGGTAGTCAGGAACACCAACCTTCGGCGGTGTTGACGCTGCCGAGGCGGCGGACGGTAGAGCGCCGCCGATTAGGGCTGCGGTTGCTGCGAGCACGAGGATCAGTTTGCGTTGCGAAGAAGGCATCCGGAGAGAGTACACGAGCCGCTCGTGGATTACGCCGATTTGATCTCAGAATCAGTCTGTGGCGCGGCGGCGCTCGTCATGGCCTGCCATGCGGATGAGAGGACTCGAACCTCCACAGAGTTGCCTCCACACGGACCTGAACCGTGCGCGTCTACCAATTCCGCCACATCCGCGCAGCTGACGGCGACAATAGCATCGCGCCGATTGCTATTCTGCGCCTCGCAGGCCGCCATCGTCCAGGGGACTAGGACGCCGCCCTCTCACGGCGGAAACAGGGGTTCGAATCCCCTTGGCGGTACTTAAGCTCGTGCCGCGGATCAAGGCGGCGACGGGCGAGCCGATAGTTCTGTCAGCTTGCGGCCCGAGATTTCGTCGAACGACTTGCCGGTCGTTTCGATTCGGAAGACGCGCGTGATGATCAGTGCCAGCACGGTGGTTCCGGCGACGCAATAGAGCAGTGCGCTGGTGCCGATCGAAGCGAGCAAGATTGGGAAGAGGAATACGCCAACTGCCGCGCCGAGCTTGGCGCAGGCCGCCGCGAAGCCGTGGCCTGCGGCGCGGATCTCGGAAGGGAAGACCTCCGCTGGAAGCGCGTAGGTCGTCGAGTTTGGGCCCGCGTTCATGAAGAAGTTG
>CAMDLG010000084.1 GCA_945901565.1 Bifidobacterium breve
GGAATGACGAATGTGATCAGCGGCGGGATCGTCGCCGAGACGGTCACGATCAAGACGATTGCAAGCAGTACCACAGCTTCTTCTCCGATCCCCGTTTTGCTGGAGACGAGCGCCTTAACGGAAGCCACGACGAGCGCCAGCGTTTCGACGTTGACGGCCATCAGTCCGGCGCCGAAGGCGAACTCTGCGATCAGCGATCGCTCTTTCTTTGGCTTCTCTTTCTTCGGTTTGGGTTTCGTGAGCAGCTTGCGCGCTGCGGCTAAGAGCAGGATCGCGCCGAGCACGACGTCGAGCGTCGATGAATGTTTAGCGTGAGGGTGTGAGGTGCCGAGCGTCTTGCGCAGCACGACGGCGAAGATCACCGAGAGGATCGCTAGCGCAAGCACTTGGCCAGCGGCGAAGGCCAGCGCCTTCGCCCGACCTCGGTCGGGCTGGCTCAGCAGGAGGATCGAGACCGTCAGTGGAATCGGGCTGACGGCGGCGCCGGCCGCAAGCATCAAGGATTCACTTACATGGTTCACGCGGCAGAGCCTAGCCCGCGCGCCGACATGCTTAGGCGTCGTCGCGTAGGATCGGCGATTGAATGGGTAAGAAGAGAGAATCAGCTCGCTGGGACCGCCTGACGCTTGAAGAGATCGGCGCCGCCACCCAAGAGGGCGCGATCGTGATCTTGCCGGTCGGAGCCACCGAGCAGCACGGACCGCACCTCGCAACCGGGACCGACTCCTTCTTCGCTGAGGCGGTCTCAGTTGCTGCGGCTGAGCAGACCGGAGACTTAGTCCTGCCCACGCTCCCCTACGGCTGCTCGCTCGGCCACACGGCGCATTGGCCCGGAACAATTTCGCTCGACCCCGAGACGATGTCGAAGGTCGTCATCGAGGTTGGGCGCTGGGTCCACGCTTCGGGCTTCCACAAGCTGGTGATCGTCAATGGTCATGCGACGAACGGGCCGCCGTGTCAGAGCGCAATTCTCAAGCTGCGCCACGAGCTCCCCGAGATGCGGATGCGTTTCGTTTCGATCTTCGACATCACGCCCGAGGTTGATGGCGAGTACACAAAGGACGCTTCCGATTGGCACGCCAATGAGGCTGAAGCTTCACTGATGTTGCACCTCGACGAGTCTCAGATTCGGCAAGATCGAATCGTCGATGAAGAGGATCGAACGATCGGCAGAGTCTTTCAGTATGCGGTGCCGGTTGTTTCACGATCCGGCGCGGTTGGTGCGCCGTCGGGTGGCACGGCAGAGGGCGGCGCGAGCCTGTTCAAGCTGCAGACAGAGGCGCTCGCTAAATTGCTGGTAACGGCGCGCGCCGAGCAGGATCCTCAGCTCTAGTCGCAGAGCTGGCGCGCAGACAGTCTTTCTTCAGATAAGCTCGTTTAACGTTCAACTGACCGATAACGGTTCCCTCGGAGGGGTAGATGCTCAAAGTTCGTTCGCTCGTCGTTGGCTCAATTGCTGCTCTGGCAGCCTCTGGTATCGCTGCGATGCCAGCCGCGGCAGCAGGGCTCACGGCCCGAGGCAGCATTGGCCAGGCGTACGTGCTTGGCGCTGAAGCCAGCCAGAGTGTCTCGCTGCTCAATTCGCGTGGCAAGGTTGTTGGCACCGGCACGACCGATCGCTTTGGCAGCTTTATCTTCCTCAACGCTGCTCCGGGGAAGAACTACAGCGTCCGGGCAGGGTCAAAGCTGACCAAAAAGTTCACCGTTCTGAGCACCAAGTCGAACCCCTCTGCCGCCTTTTTCAAGAGCAAGAAGCTGAAGGAAGGTCTTAACTACGTAAAAGTCCGTGACGGCCTTGAACTCGCAATGACGGTCAGGCTCCCCGCTGGTGCGAAGTCGCTGGCGGACGGTCCTTTCCCAACGATCGTCGAGTACTCCGGTTACCAGACCGCTGCTCCGCACAAGCTGGCTCTTGGAGGCTCCAATGATCCGCTAGCGCCTGCCTCGTCTACGGCCACAGGCTCATTGATCGCCCCGCTACTCGGCTTCGCCGTGGTTAGCGTCCAGATGCGCGGGTCCGGCTGCTCGGCTGGCGCCTTCGATCTATTCGGCCTGCCAACAACTTATGACGGCTACGACGCGATCGAGACAGTTGGTTCGCAGTCGTGGGTCAAGGGCCACAAGGTCGGGATGGCCGGTATTTCGTTCTCCGGCATCACGCAGCTCTTCACCGCTGGCACGCGGCCAAAGCACCTCGCCGCGATTACGCCGATGTCGGTTACCGACGACACCTACACAGCGACTGGTTTCCCGGGCGGCATCAACAACACAGGTTTCGCCCTGTCGTGGGTGCGCGATCGGATGTCTGACGCTGAGCCGGCTCCTGAGGGCGGCCAGCCATGGGCGAAGGCACTAGTCAACGCTGGCGACACACACTGCATCGAAAACCAGAAGCTCCGCCTTCAGACGCGAGACGCAGTGAAGGTCAGCGATGACAATCCGTACAGAACGCCAAGCGAGTTTGATCAACGTTCACCGGGCGCGTGGGTCAGCAAGATCAATGTGCCGACCTTCTGGATTGGGCAATACCAAGACGAGCAGACCGGCGGCCATTTCGTTGAGAGCCTTGCAGCGCTGAAGAAGAACCCCAACGTTTGGATCTCGCTGCAGAACGGTGTTCACGCCGATTCGCTTGGCCCATCGACGATTACCCGCTGGGCGGAGTTCCTGAACCTTTTTGTTGCCGACAGAATTCCAAAGCTCCCGACGATCGTGATGAAGCTCAGCGACGCGCTCTACACGGCCCTCGCCGGCGCGCCCGCGGCGAAGGTGCTGCAGTCGCGCTACGCGGCAATGACCGATGTCAAAGCTGCCAAGAAGATGTTTAAGCGCGATCCGCGCGTCCGCCTGCTGATGGACAACGGAGCCGGCCCAGAGGGACTCGGTTCGATCGGTGCTACCTGGGAGCTCGGCTATGACGCTTGGCCGATCAGGCAGGTTCGGCCGAAGACCTACTACCTAGGTCCGAACGGCGATCTGACGGCCTCAAAGCCAGCTGCGTCGACGACGTCCTACGTCTCCGACCCCAGCGCGCGGCCATTGCAAACGCTTTACGGCATTGGGGCCGGCGACGACTGGAAGGCACAGCCGCGTTACGACTGGGCGCCTCTCGCATCGGGTAAGGGAATTGGCTTCGCGACCGCTGCGCTCAGCCGTGACACCGTGATCTCAGGGCCGTCGAGCCTCGATCTCTACCTGAAGAGCTCGGCGCGGGATACAGACCTGCAAGTGACGCTGAGTGAGGTTCGCCCTGACGGCAAGGAGACCTACATTCAGAACGGCTGGCTGCGCGCTTCGCACCGCAAGCTCGACGCCAAGAAGTCGACCGTGCTGGATCCGTTCCCCACGCACCTCAAGCAGGACGCCGCGCTGCTCCCCGCCAACGACGTGTTCACATTGGTCCGCGTGCCGGTATTCCCTGTTTCCCACGCTTTCCGGGCTGGATCAAAGATCCGTGTGACTGTCGAGGCGCCGGGTGGAGATCGCGCTATTTGGAAGTTCGCCACGATCGATGACGGCACGACCACCAACACGATCTCGCTCGGTGGCGTGAAGGCCTCGAAGCTGATCTTGCCGGTGATCGCCGGCGCGACGGCGAAGGGCACACCGCGCCCCGCTCCTACGGCGCTGCGCGGCCAGCCGAGCCGCGACTACGTAGCTGCCGACAACGGACGCTGACGCTGCTGACAGTGGCGGAGCGCCTGGTCGCGCGCCCCGCCGCCGGTCCGGCTATCGAGTTACTGAACTGAGCAGGTAATCGTGATCACGAGCTTGACTGGGCTCGTGATATCCGACGTTGTTGTCGTCGCGTAGTACGAGCGGCTACCGGCTGGGCCTTGCGCGGTGATCTGTGCCCCGCTCATCGCGCTTCCGCCGCCGTTGCCCTTCAGCACAGCATTACCTTGACCACCGGTGCAGGTGCCAGAGGACCAACTAACGGTGTAGGTCTTTGTTTGGTCAGGGTTGAGGTTGTACTGCTTGACGATCGAGCTAGGTCCTGGCGGGACTGGCGGAACTGGCGGCTTCGGCCGGTTGTACTTGCCGATCGTCAGTACGACGTTGCTGCCTTCGTTTACGGAGCTGCCCGAGCTTGGTGACTCGGCTAGGACGATCCCGTTCTGTGAGTAGCTAGTCACGGTGCGCGTTACAAACACAGCGTCGAGGCCAGCGTTTTGGAGTGTCCGGTCGCCCTCTGCCTGGCTCAGCCCAACGGTGTTTGGAACCTTCACCTTGGTCGCCTTACGGTCAATCACGACCTGCACTGAGGAACCAATTGCGGCCGAGCTGTCGGCCGAAGGATCCTGCGCGATAATCGACCCTGGAGTCTTGTTGGCGACCTTGTAGCTGTGGTCAACACGGAAGCCAGCATTTGTCAGCGCGGCGTCAGCGTTGTTCTCAGAGAGACCGACCACGTTCGGCACCTGCGCGTGGCGAGGGCCCTTAGAAACGTTAAGTGTGATCTTCGTGTCCTTCTGCATGTCGGTCCCGGCAGCAGGGTTGGTGCTGACTGCGAAACCGGCCTCATGGACGGAGCTGTATACCTCAGCGACTACCGGCTTGAAGCTGGCGTTACGAAGTTCGCGCTCAGCTCTGTCGGCTTCATCGCCGGCAACGTCAGGGACAATCCCGTCGCCAGGGCCGTTGGAGACCGTTAGCTCTACTTTGTCGCTGGTCTTTTCTTCTTCGCCGCCGGTTGGGTCTTGGCTCAGCACCTCATTGTTGAGCTGGTCGCTCGTGACGCGCTTGACCTCCGTCTCGAACCCCTTATCACCGAGCATCTGCTGTGCCACGTCGAGGCTCTGGCCGACAGTGTTGGGCACTGTGGCAGTCTTATCGCCGCAGCCGCTGATGATCAGCGCGAAGCCGACGGCGAGCGATGCGATTGCTGACATCGCAATGGCTGAGCGAGTTCGGCGCTGATTAGAGTGTTGGCTGGTTGGCACGGCTGATTTAGAGTTCATAGGCGCGACTTCTACCATGTGTAACGGATTCCTGCCAGTCGAATTAGGTCGGCGTGAAGATAGGATGGCCCACATGACAGAGATTCTTGTGGTTGCCACGATCAAGCTCAAAGACGGCAAGGCCGATGAGGCGATAGCCGGACTTACACCAATTATCGAGCAGGTCCATCAGCAAGACGGATGTCTCTCGTACGCGCTTCACCGTGACATCAATGATCCAAACACGCTGGTATTCGTTGAGCGCTGGGAATCGCAGGAGGCGCTAAACGATCACGTCCAGCAGCCACACATGGCCGAGCTGGCTGCGCTCGCCGGGACGATTGCCGCTGAAGCGCCCCAGATTGTTTTCTGCGAGTCGCTTGCGATCGGTGACAGCGCGAAGGGCGTCATCGGCGCATAAGGCGGCGCGTTAGTAGGCCCGCCGGCGGCTACCGTCAGGCGGATGTTTAGCTCTGCTGTCGACAGCCTGTTAGATCTGACTATCGCGCCTGGCTTCTCCCGCGTCGGCTGGAGTGCGCGGCGAGCGCTTGGTCAGCTTGAGCCGGTCCAGGTAGATCTGACCGGCCGTAACTGCGTAGTTACCGGTGCCAACAGCGGCATCGGGCTAGAGGCCGCGTCGCAGCTAGCCGCGCTCGGCGCCAACGTCGTCTTGGTCGGCCGCAGCCTTGAGCGGCTGGAAGTGGCGCGCACGCGGGTCGCTGACGATGCAAGCGGCGGCGCCGCTGTCACGACCGAAGTGATCGACCTCGCTTCGCTCGACTCTGTCCGCACAGGAGCCTCACGACTGATCGCCTCAAACCCCGAGATCGACGTCTTAGTCAACAATGCCGGCGTTCTACTTGATTCACGTCAGCTCTCTGTCGATCAGATCGAACTAACTTTGGCGACGAACGTGCTCGGTCCATTCCTATTGACTGAGCTGCTCCGCCCGGCTCTGGCCGCAGCAGCGAGCTTGCGGCCGCCGGCTCGGATCATCAACGTTTCATCCGGCGGGATGTATTCGGAGGCCGTCAAAATCGACAATCTTCAGTACAGCGACGAGAAGTGGTCCGGCAGCGCCGCCTACGCGCGCACGAAGCGGATGCAGGTGATGCTGACCGAGTACTGGGCGCGGCAGCTTGCCGGTCAGGAGATCGTTGTCAGCTCGATGCACCCTGGATGGGCCGACACGCCAGGCGTCGAGAGCTCATTGCCGACCTTTCATAAGATCGTTGGGAAGGCGCTGCGCACGCCGGCGGAAGGCGCCGACACGATCACTTGGTTAGCCGCTGCTGACGCCCCGGCTCAGATCAGTGGCAGCTTCTGGCATGACCGCAGGCAGCGCCCGCTCAATCGTCGGCCAGGCACGGGTAGTACTGCTGGGGACGACGAGCTCCTAGCGAAGGCACTCAGCGATCTCATCGCCGCAGCATCTGCCTAGCTAGCGGTGACCTCTGCCGCCTCGTCGTCATCGAGGAGTGGGTCGTGGCTCGAACTCCAGTGGTTTAGAAGAATCAGCGCCAGGGCGAGTGCCCCTACCCCGA
>CAMDLG010000085.1 GCA_945901565.1 Bifidobacterium breve
ATGTCGAACGGCCAGAGCCGTTGATCAACGTCCAAAGACCGGTTGATCGCGTCGAAGGCTGCGTCGGTGGGCTCGTTAAAGCGACTCATGGATGCTCGAGTCTAGGTCTGGCCGAGAATCTCGCGCAGCGCTGCACAGACCCGTTCAACTTGGCCCGTCGTCATCTCCGCGAAAAACGGCAGGGCGACCGACTGCGCGGCAACCTTTTCGCAGACCGGAAATTCGCCCTCACGGTGACCAAACTGCTCTCTGTAATAGGCCATCAGGTGAATCGCAGGCAGGTACGGTTTGCTCTGGATGCCACGCTCGGAGAGAGATCGAATAGTCGTGTCGCGATCGACGCCGTCTGGGAGTTGGACGACAAAGACAAACCAACCGCGACGCTCGCTGCCTTGATCAGAGCAAGGCAGGCTTAAGCCTTCAACCCCCGCGAGTCCCTCGTAATAAAGCTCGGAGACTCGCGTTCGTCCAGCGTTCATCTCGTCGAGTCGCGAAAGCTGCGCGAGGCCGATCGCGCAGGCGATGTCGCTGAGCCGGAAGTTGAAACCGAGTCGGTCGTGGTCGAGCCAATCCATATCAGGAGCGCGCCCCTGGTTGCGCTCCGAATCGATCCGCGCCTTGACCGACGGGTCAGCCGTAGTGACCATCCCGCCCTCGCCGGTCGTCATCTGCTTATTGGCATAAAACCCGAAGACTGCAGGATGGCCGCGTCCTCCTACCAGTGATCCGTCGGCGTAACGGGCACCGAGGGCTTCACAGGCGTCCTCGACGATAGGTAATCCCAGGGCTTCTAGCTCGATCATCGCTGTTGGGTAGCCGAAGATGTGAATCGGCATAATCGCGGTGGTGCGGTCGGTAACGGCCGCGGCGGCTGCATCTGGATCGAGCGTCAGTGTGACGGGGTCGATGTCGGCGAATACAGGCTTGGCCCGCTCCATCACACAGACATTCGCACTCGCAACAAAGGAGAGAGGCGAAGTAACAACCTCGTCACCGTCTGTCACCCCGACGGCCCGCAAGGCCAGCTGAAGGCCGGCGGTGCCGCTGGAGACTGCGCTGGCGTGCTCGGCTTCAACCGCCGCCGCGAAAGCTTCTTCGAACGCTGGGACACGTGGCCCGAGCGAGAGCTGACCAGAGCGAAGGACGTCGAGGACGGCCTGTTCCTCTGCCTCGCCGAGGAGCGGCTTGGCGAGCGGAATCGGCTCTGCCATTGCTAGGCGTCGCCTTTGCGCCGGCCGGCCTGTTGACCGAATTCGAGCGAGTCGACGAGAGCCTGCCAAGAGGCAGCGATCACGTTCTCGCCAACGCCGATAGTGCCCCACACGTCCTCGCCGTCAGATGCGTCGATCAGGACGCGCGTGACAGCGTCGGTGCCATGGCTTTCGTCAAGGATTCTGACCTTGTAGTTGACAAGCTCAACCTTGCCGACGTCGGGATAGACCTCCGTGACCGCACTGCGCAGCGCGCTATCGAGAGCGTTAACCGGTCCGTTTCCAGTGGCCGTGCGCTCGTAGCGCTCGTCACCAATCCAGATCGCGATGGTTGCCTCGCTGACAACACCTGCCTCGGCCTGTTGTTCGACCGTAACTCGCCAACTCTCTAGCCGAAAGAGTGGCTCATATTGGCCCGACTCGCGGCGCATTAGGAGCTCAAACGAACCATCCGCCGCCTCGAACTGGTAGCCAAGATGCTCAAGCTCTTTGACTCGTTCGACGATCCTGGCGCTGGTGGCATCGTCTAGGCCGAGTCCGGCGCTGTTGCCCTTGTCGAAGATCGTCGCTCGGCCGGCCAACTCGGAGACGATCACATCGCTGCGGTTACCTACCGATCCGGGCTCGACGTGCTCGAACGTGCTCGCGTCGGCGCTAACGCCAGCAGCATGCATGCCAGCCTTGTGCGCAAAGGCATTCTTGCCAACGTACGGCTGCGATGGGTTCGGCGCACGATTGAGAAGCTCGTCAACGAAGTGTGCTGTCTCAGTGAGGCGCGCTAGGTGGCCTTCGGGAAGCACCTCGATTCCCATCTTCATCTGGAGATCGGCGATGATTGTGACTAGGTTGGCGTTACCGGTGCGCTCGCCGATCCCGTTGATCGTGCCCTGAACTTGCGTCGCGCCCGCCTCTATCGCAACCAACGAATTCGCCACGGCGCAGCCAGCATCGTCGTGCGTGTGAATCCCAATTGCAAGATCCGGAAGCGCGGTGCGGACCGCCTCAACGGCAGCTGTGATCTGGCTCGGGAGCGAACCGCCGTTGGTGTCGCACAGAACGAGCCGTTCGGTCCCCCCCGCTTCAGCGGCACGGAGTGTTTCGATCGCGTAGCGCGGGTCTTCCCGCCAGCCGTCGAAGAAGTGCTCAGCATCGAAGAGGACGCGCTTGCCTTCCGACACGAGGAAGGCAATCGACTCGGTGATCATCGCGAGATTCTCCTCAGGAGAGACGCGTACAACCTTCTCGACGTGGAGCATTGAGGACTTACCTACAAGCGTCACAATTGGCGCGATCGAAGCGGCGAGAACCTTCAGGCCTTCGTCATCTTCAGCGGCGCTGTCGCGGCGACGCGTCATCCCGAACGCGACGATCTGGGCGTGGCTCAGTGGCGCCGCTGCGAGGAGCTCGAAGAGCTCAGCTTCCTTTGGGTTGGAGGAAGGGAAGCCGGCCTCAATCATGTCAACGCCGAGCGCATCGAGGCGCTCTACGACACGCAACTTCTCCTGCGCCGTCAAGCTCATTCCGCCGCCACCCATTCCATCGCGGAGCGTCGCGTCATAGAGCTCAATCGTCGAGCCCATTAGCCGGATGTTGGGGTTGCTGGCACAGGGTCGAGCCAGTCGCGGTAACGCTCATCGCGCCCGTGGAGTGCGTCCTCGTAGACGGCCAAAAGTGCCTTTGTGATCGGGCCGGGCTTGCCGATTCCAACCGGGCGATCGTCAATCTCTCGGACCGGAACCATCTCGGCGGCCGTACCGGTGAGGAAGACCTCATCGGCGATCGGTAGCTCGTCCGCGGCAATCTCACGCACGACAACTTCGTGACCCATATCGGCGGCAATCTTTATTATCGAATCACGGCTGATCCCTTCGAGAATCGAGGAAGTCATCGGCGGCGTAGAGATCACGCCATCGCGGACAACGAAGATGTTCTCGCCCGTGCCTTCGCAGACATTTCCAACGTGGTCCAGCAGGAGCGCCTCGTCGTATCCAGCCTTGTGGGCTTCGACCTTGGCGAGAATGCTGTTGAGGTATTGGCCGCCCGCTTTGGCGTAGGGGATCAGCGTCTCCGGACTGATCCTGCGCCAGGACGAGATCTTGGCTCGGACGCCATCTCTCTTGCCGTCCTCGCCCAAGTAAAGGCCCCACTCCCAAACTGCAATCGTTAGATCGACGTCGATCGTTAGCGGGAAAAGTCCCATCGAGCCGTAACCGCGGTAGGCGATCGGCCTGATGTAGCAGGAGCGAAGCCCGTTGCGGGCGATCAGCTCCAGTGTTGCGGTGCGGATCTCCTCTCGCGAGTAGGGGATTTCCATGAAATACGCCTCGGCTGAGCGGAAGAGGCGATCGATGTGGTCTTGATGACGAAAGATCGCTGGCCCGATCTCGGTGTCGTAGCAACGGACTCCTTCGAAGACCGACGTGCCGTAGTGAAGAGCGTGCGTGAGAACGTGGACCTGGGCATCCTGCCAGGGCACATACTCGCCATTCATCCAGATGAAATCGCTCTGTTCCACTAATCGCTCCTAGATTTACGCTCTAAGCGAGCTCGGCCAAGACTGCGGCCGTCGCCTGCTCCGTTGTCGCGCTGCCGCCCAAATCTGCAGTCCGCAGACCGCCATCCAGAGCAGCAGCAACGGCCGATTCTACAGCGGTCGCCTGATCCTCGCGGGCGAATCCGTGGCGCAGCATCATCGCTAGCGAAAGGATCGTCGCGAGCGGGTTGGCTAGGCCCTTACCTGCGATGTCCGGGGCTGAGCCGTGGACCGGTTCGAAAAGGCCCGGGCCATCAGGGTTGCCGATGCTCGCTGAAGGGAGCATTCCAATCGAGCCGGTGATCATCGCTGCTTCATCGCTGAGGATGTCGCCGAAGAGGTTTTCGGCCAGGATCACGTCGAACTGCGTGGGCGTAGAGACAAGCTGCATCGCAGCGTTATCAACAAGGACGTGTTCGAGCTCGATCTGAGGGAATTCCTCTGCATGGACACGCGTCACGACTTCACGCCAGAGTCGGCTCGTTTCGAGGACGTTTGCCTTATCGATGCTCGAAACCTTGCCGCGCGACGCATTGAAAGCGACGCGCGTGATCCGCTCGACCTCTTCCACGCTGTACTCGCAAAGGTCGCTAGCCATTTTGTCGGTGCGCTTCTTTTCTCCGAAGTAGATCCCGCCGGTTAGTTCGCGGACTACGAGGAGGTCGGTGCCAGCGATTCTCTCTTCGCGTAGCGGACTCGCGTCAACGAGCGCCTCAATTGCTTTTACTGGGCGGAGGTTCGCGTACAGCCCAAGGTCCTTTCGCAACCCGAGCAGTCCTTGCTCAGGCCGCGGAGCATTCGGATCGGTCGAGTCCCACTTGGGTCCGCCGACGGCGCCTAACAGGACCGCGTCTGAGGCACGGCAGGCTGCCAGCGTCTCGTCGGTCATCGCCACGCCGCTTGCGTCGATCGACGCGCCGCCGAAGATCTGTGATTCGAACTCGTACTCGCCAGGACAGAGTGCTTCGCAGACTTCAACGCTCGCAGCGATGACTTCGGGCCCGATGCCGTCGCCGGGCAGGAGCGCTACTCGCGCCGCACCACTCATAGCGCCGTCGTTACTGGGCCGTGGCGCTCCATCGTTGACTCATAAGCATCGATCAATTCCGTTTCGAACATCGTCAATGCGATGTCATCCAGCCCGTCGAGCAGGCGCCGCTTGAGCTCTGGGTCGATCTCGAACGATGCCATCTCACCATCGCCATAACTGACCTGTTGCGCGTCGAGGTCGATGCGCGCAGAGCCCGCTTCAGCGATCGCCTTGCACTCCTCTGGGCTGAGGACAACCGGCAGCAGACCGACTTTGGTTGAGTTGGAGAAGAAAATGTCAGCGAAGGATGGTGCGATGATCGCCTGGAAGCCGTAATCCTCGAGCGCCCACGGGGCATGCTCCCTCGATGAGCCGCAACCGAAGTTTCGCCCTGCGACGAGAATCGGATGTGGAAGAAGCTCCCATCCCTCTTCCTGCTTCCAGTCATGGAAGAGGAACTCGCCGAAGCCGGTCCGCTCAATGCGCTTGAGAAACTGCTTGGGGATGATCTGGTCGGTATCGACATCGTCCCTATCCAAGAACGAGACCTTTCCGTCGATGACATCGATCGGTTCCATAGCTAGCCTTCGCCCCATGTGCGGATATCTACGAAACGCCCTTCTATCGCGGCGGCGGCGGCCATCTGTGGGCTAACGAGGTGGGTGCGGCCGCCACGTCCCTGTCGACCTTCGAAGTTGCGGTTGGAGGTTGAGGCGCAGCGCTCTTCAGGCTGCAGCGTGTCGGGGTTCATCCCGAGGCACATCGAGCAGCCGGCGCCACGCCAGTCAAAGCCGGCCTCGCTGAAGAGCTTGTCGAGGCCCTCTTCCTCCGCCTGCTTCTTCACCTGCACCGAGCCTGGAACCACCATTGCGTAGACGGAGTCGGCGACCTTGCGACCCTTAATAACTTCGGCGGCAGCCCGCAGGTCGCCAATTCGGGAATTAGTGCACGAGCCGATAAAGACGCGGTCGAGAGTGATCTCCTCGATCGGTGTTCCGGCGTCGAGACCCATGTATTCGAGCGCCCGGTGATCCCCGTCACTCTTCGGCTCGGGAACGCTGTCGCTGACCCCGACAACCATCTCCGGGTTAGTCCCCCAGGTGACCTGCGGACTGATCTGGGACACGTCAACGACGTGCTCAGTGTCGAAACCAGCGCCTTCGTCTGTGTGCAGCGTCTTCCAAGTTTCGACCGTCTTCTTCCAGTCGTCACCAGTAGGGGCTCCGGGACGGCCCATTACGAAGTCAAATGTCGTCTGATCAGGGGCGATCATGCCAGCTCGACCTCCGCCCTCGATCGTCATGTTGCAGATCGTCATCCTTCCCTCCATAGAGAGCGACTCGATTACCGGGCCAGCAAACTCGATGACATGACCCACTCCGCCCTCGACGCCGATCTGCCCGATTGTTGCGAGGATCAAATCCTTGGCCGTGACGCCGTAGCCGAGCTCGCCTTCATAGCGGATCCGCATCGACTTGGGGCGCCGCTGCACGAGCGTCTGCGTCGCGAGAACGTGCTCAACTTCGCTTGTTCCAATGCCGAATGCGAGTGCCCCGAAGGCCCCGTGCGTGGCTGTGTGACTGTCGCCGCAAACGATCGTCATCCCTGGCTGCGTGAGGCCGAGTTCTGGCCCGATCACGTGGACGATTCCCTGATTTTCAGAGCCGAGCGAGTAGACCGGAACTCCGAACTCAGCACA
>CAMDLG010000086.1 GCA_945901565.1 Bifidobacterium breve
TGGTTGTTACGGCCGACGAGAAGATCGCTCGCCAGCAGGCTGATGAGCGTCAGACGCGACTGCGCAACGAGGCACAGGCACGTCTGTCTGGCCGGAAGATCTCGTTCGATGACCTCTTCACAGGAATTCAAGAAGGCGTTCTCAAGGACCTCAACTTGGTCCTCAAGGCAGACGTTTCGGGCTCGCTTGAAGCGTTCGAGGACGAGATCGCGAAGCTTCCCCAAGACGAGGTGTCGGTCAACATCATTCACCGCGGCGCCGGAGGTATCAACGAGTCCGACGTGATGCTCGCGGCAGCCTCTGACGCCATCATTCTCGGCTTCAACGTCCGCCCAGTAGGCGACGCGCGCGCTGCTGCTGATCGTGAGGGCGTCGAGATTCGCTCCTACTCGGTGATCTACAAGGCACTCGCGGAGCTGCGCGATGCGATGAGCGGGATGCTCGAGCCTGAGGAAGTAGAGGAGGCGCTCGGCAGCGCTGAAGTTCGTCAGACTTTCAAGGCGTCGAAGGTTGGGACGATCGCCGGTTGCCAGGTGACAGCGGGCAAGCTGGTCCGCAATGCCGCGGTGCGCGTTGTGCGCGACGGGACGATCGTTTACGAGACGACGATTAATTCGCTTCGCCGCTTCAACGACGACGCAAAAGAAGTCGCCGAAGGCTTTGAATGCGGCATCGTCCTCGCGAACTTCCAAGACGTCAAAGAGGGCGACATCCTTGAGGCTTACACGACCCGTAAAGTCGAGCGAGAGCTGGCTTAAGGCGTCTGCCTTATGTCGGCCCAATTCACACCGATGGCCTCATCGCGCATGCGCAGAGTCGACGAAGCGATCCGCGAGGTCGCAGCCGACACAATCACGAAACAGGTCAAAGATCCGCGTGTAGGCTTCGTGACCGTCACTGACGTGCAGACAACGCCGGATCTGAGTAGCGCCCGAGTTCATGTCAGCGTCTTCAAGGCGCCGTCAGGTTCGGACGACTGCCTCGAGGCGCTGAACTCAGCCCACGGCCTCGTGCAGCGTGAGCTCGCCCGTCAGTTACGATTGAAGCGCACGCCGACAATTGAGTTTGTGCTCGACGCAACGCCAGCCAAGGCGGCTCGCGTTGAACAGATTCTCGAACAGGTCATCGACGACGATTCGATCCAAACACAATGACCCTCACCCAGACTGAAAGCCGTGAACAGACGCTAGGCGTACTCAGCGGCGGCGCCCGGTTCCTGCTCGTTACACATGAGCACCCTGATGGCGATGCGATCGGTTCGCTACTGACTACGAAGTTGGTCCTCGAGAGCCTTGGTAAGGACGTCGTTAGCTTCATTGCGAAGGATGATCTGCCACTTTCATACGAGTACCAATGGCTCGATGTCAGCGACGTCGCCGACTCGCTCCCAGCCGACCTTGAACAACGGATCGTCGTCTTCCTCGATTGCGGCAACACTGAACGAAGCCCGATAGTTGAAGCTGAGGCGCCGCCAGAACAGGTGCTGAACATCGACCATCATCACGACAACACGCGCTTCGGAGGAATCAACCACGTGGTCGAAGATGCATCCTCGACGTCGGAGATTGTTTGGGATCTCGCGAGCGGCCTCGGGGTCACGCTTACGCCTGAGATGGCAGAACCTCTCTACGTCGGGCTGATTACCGACACGGGCCGGTTCATGTACCCAAATGTGAGTCCACGAACCCACCAAATGGCGGCCGAGCTGATCGCCACCGGCATCGACGCGAATCTCATCTTTAGGCGGATCTACGAGTGCTTGCCAGAAGGGAAGCTTCACCTCTTCGCGCGCGCCCTCACGAAGGCGCGTCGCTTCCTCGATGGTCAATTGACGCTCGCGATTCTGAGCGATCAAGATTTTGCTGAGTGCGATGCGCCGCCAAGCTACACGGAGGGGATCGTCGACTTCCTCCGCGCAGTTGACGGCACTCGCGTCGCAGCGCTGATCCGCGAAACGACGGACGGCGAGGTCGAGAGTTATCGCGTTTCGATGCGCTCCAGCGACGGTTCAATCGACGTCTCCAGAATCGCCCGTGCTGGCGGCGGCGGCGGCCACGCCGCAGCGGCAGGCTTCAAGAGCGAACTCGACGACGAGCAGCTGATCGAGCTCCTCTGCAGCGAGATCAGCGAGCAGCTGTGACTTGCTGTGGACGGCATAGTTCTCGTTGACAAGCCAGCCGGCCTTAGCTCGCACAAGGCCACCAGCGATGTACGCCGCGCTCTAGGCGCCGCCAAGGCCGGTCATGCGGGAACCCTCGATCCTTTCGCAACCGGGCTTTTAATCGTGCTGCTCGGTCGGGCTCGCCGTGTGCAGAGGTTCTTCATGGGAATGTCAAAGGAGTACGTCGCTGTCGCACGATTAGGAGCGACCTCTACGACCGGCGATCCGGAGGGCGAGATCACAATCACCGGCGTGCTGCCTCCCGACCCGCTGGAATTGGTCAGCGGTCCGATCGATCAGCGACCTCCAATTTTCAGCGCACTTAAAGTCGATGGGCAGCGGGCATATAAAAGAGCTAGGGCAGGGGAGGAGTTCGAGTTAGCGTCGCGGCGCGTTGAACTCTTCGAATTCAGCGAGAACCAGCGTGACGAAGAGCGGGCCGAGCTACTGATCCGATGTTCATCGGGGACTTACGTCCGTTCGCTCGTAGCGGATCTCGGTGACGCCTATACCGAAGAGCTTCGTCGAACAATGATCGGCCCGTTCAGCGTCGAGCAAGCCGATTCCAAGCGCATAATTCCGCTCGAGTCGGCGCTCGGTTTCTTCAGCTCGATCCAGCTTTCGGCCGAAGACGGAAAAAAGGCGAGCCACGGCGTTGCCGTTGAGCAGCAATCCCCGCTGCAAAGCCCATCGCTGTCGGCGCCTAACGACGTCGTGCCCAATGAGGTGGCGCTCTTCGATGCCGATGGCGTTGTTGCCCTCGCTGAACAACGTGACGACGGGATGTTGAAGCCCATCGTAGGCTTCCGCGAGTGAAGATCACACGACTAGACGACGTCGAGCCTCGGCCGCGCAGCGTCGCCGTAGGGACCTTCGATGGCGTCCACCTCGGTCACCGTGAGGTGATCCGAGGCGCTGACACGGTTCTGACCTTCGACCCGCATCCGATGTCCGTAACTGCTCCGGAGCGGGCGCCCGCGCTGCTGACAACGCTGGAGCGCAAGGCTGAACTTGTCTCATCGTTGGGCATCGACGAGCTCGTCGTAGTGGCCTTCGACCAGGCCTTCGCGATGCGTAGCGCCGACCAGTTCGTTGATGAAGTGTTGGTCGACGCACTCAACGCCTCGCAGATAAGGGTCGGCAGCAACTTCGCATTCGGTCACAGCGCCGAAGGCAAGGTCGCGAGATTGCTTGAAGATTCGAGATTTGAGACGACCGTCGTGCCGCTCTTTGACTTAGATGGCGACACCGTTAGCTCCAGCCGGATCAGGGGCCTAATCCGAGCCGGCGACGTCACCGAAGCCGCTCGGCTGCTTGGCTCGCCATTCGTCTTCGAGGGGATTGTCGAGGACGGCGAGAAGCGCGGGCGCGAGCTCGGCTATCCGACCGCCAACCTCTCGCCGTCGGCACCTTTCTGCACACCCGGCCAAGCCGTTTATGCGGGCTCGGCTCGGCTTGCTGATGGGCAGAGGTTCAAGGCAGCGATAAATGTTGGGCTGCGGCCGATGTTCAAGAGCGGACTCGGCGAACTAATCGAGGCCTACTTACTCGATTTCGACGGCTCTCTCTACGGTCAGCCGTTGAGCATTGAATTTGTGACGCGGCTTAGGGGCGAGGAACGCTTTGAGAACGTTGATGCACTAATCGACCAGATGACAGCGGACGTCGAAGCGACGCGTCAGCTGATCACGCTGTAAGAAGCTGGGCTGCTAGCCTCCGAGATTCGATGAGCACGCTTACTCCAGAGAAGACACGTGAACTCGCCGCCACCTATGGCGGAGGCGAGCAGAACACCGGCGACACGCGCGTCCAGATCGCGCTACTCAGCCAGCGGATCGAAGACCTCACCGGCCATCTACGCGGACACAAGAAGGACCACGCCTCACGGCGCGGCCTTCTGATGCTCGTCGGACGCCGGCGTCGTTTGCTGAACTACCTTCAGCGCAGCGACCTAGAGGCTTACCGCGAGCTAGTTGGAGCACTCGGTCTCCGTAAGTGAGCATCATCGCGCCCGACACACTGGTCCCCTCATTCGAGTTGGGGCGAGAAGATGGAACCAAGTTCACGGAAGCCGACCTGCTTGGAAAGCGGACCGTCCTCGTCTTCTACCCGTTTGCGTTCAGCCCTGTCTGCACTAGCCAGTTGCAGGTCTACACCGAGGCGCTCCCCGAAATTACTGCCGATGGAACGGTGATCTACGCCGTCTCAACCGACGCCAGCTTTTCGCAGTCTGCATTCCGCGAGCATCTTGGCGTGCCGATCGAGCAGCTTTCCGATTTCGAGCCGAAAGGCGCCGCATCAAAGGTCTTCGGTGCTTACTTTGAGCCTGCCGGAATGACTAATCGTGCTCTTGTGATCGTCGGTGACGACGGCCGCGTTCTCTGGAGCTACCTAGCCGAGAGTCCTGGCGATCTTCCGGGAGTGAACTTGATCATTGACGGGCTCGCAGCTAGCTAAGCAGCGCTTCGCTCTGAGCTGGAGCGCCGTTCGATGTCGGCCTCTAGCAGCTGGTCAATTACCTCGGCGCGATAGTCGAAGATCGCCGCTACGTCACGCCCGACGAATAGCCGCTTAGCGAGGTCGCCAACTGGCCCGTATCCGACCGAATAGCGGACGACGTCGTGCATCAGGGTCTTCCCGCCAGCCAGCGGCTCGAAGCTGTGCGTATGGTGCCAGAGTTTGTAGGGACCTTTGAGCTGTCGGTCTACGAACCGCTCGCTTGGCTGCCACTCCTCAATCTGGGTGCGCCAGTTAACAGGGACACGGTGAACCTTCAGGCGGTATTCGATCAGCGTGCCAGCATGCATTTGGATCGGGCGGGGCGTAATGACCTTGAACTCCAATAGCGGAGGCGTAAGCGCTTCAAGGTTGGTCGCATCGGCGAAAAACGGGAAGACCTCGTCCGGCGTCCCCTGCAGTTCTTGGCGGCGAGTCAGTTCGTGGACGGTCATTGCATGGGGTACGGCGCCGATCGGCAATCAGATCTACTCTCTACGGTCAGATGCGCGATCTGAGCAGCCTCCCCGTTGGTCCTGTTGATTCCGACGATCACGTACGCGGCACCGCTGGCGACGCTCTGATTGTTTATGCCGAGTTCAGCTGCCCGGAGTGCGCTGTCGCGGCAGAGCGGATCCGCGCAAGCGATAGATCTGTCTGCTTTCGTCACTTTGCGCTTGAGAGTCGCAGCGCTCTGGCGGTGAAGTTGGCGATCGCTTCGGAATCGGCAGCGAGGCAGGGAATGTTCTGGGAGTTCCACGATTCGCTGTTTGCCGATCAAGGCCGGCTCGATGACCCACACCTTTGGCAACGCTGCGAGCTACTCGGCATCGACTTAGACCGTTTTGAGGCCGATAGGAGAGACCCCTTGCTGGCTGACAAGGTTGCCAGCCAGGCAACCGCTGCGATGCGAGCGGGAGCCACTGGGGCACCGAGTTTTGTCGTCTCCGGCTCCCTGCAGCAAGATTTTCCAGCGTAACTACGTGAGAGGCGTCCTGCGGGCATTGGCGTGAGGCGGCTAGGATGGCCTTAATCGGATATCGAAAAGAATTTAACTAACAGGCCGCAGGATCCGAAGGCGGCCTTGATGAGGAGTACAACACCAAATGACTACCAACACTGTGACCACGGTCTCGGCTGAGATCGGCGGCACTGAAATCTCGCTGGAAACCGGCAAGATGGCCAAGCAGGCCGGAGGCGCCGTCGTAATCCGCCAAGGCGACACGATGGTGCTTTGCACCGCCACCGTCGGCAACCTACGCGACGTTGATTTCCTTCCCCTAACCGTTGACGTTGAAGAGCGGATGTACGCCGCGGGCAAGATTCCCGGCTCGTTCTTCAAGCGCGAGGGCCGCTCAGGCGAGAAGGGCACGCTGACGGCACGAATGATCGACCGTCCAATCCGTCCGCTTTTCCCGAAGGGCTGGCACTACGAGACGCAGCTGGTCGCAATGCCACTCAGCGTCGACATGGTTCACCCGTACGACATCCTCGCGATGAACGGTGCCTCTGCGGCGCTGATGATCTCTCAGGTGCCGCTGCCGACTCCGGTTGGTTCCGTGCGAATCGGAAAGATCGACGGCTCGTTCGTGATCAACCCAACTGAAGAGTCGCTGCTTGAGGGCTGCGAGCTCGACCTCGTTGTGGCAGGAACCGAAGAAGCAATTCTGATGGTTGAAGCGGGTGCGTCGGAGATCGGCGAGGACGAAATCCTTGACGCTCTCGATATCGCCCATGGCGAGATCAAGAAGCTTTGCGCGCTGCAGCATGA